>JAZQWK010000137.1:0-3533 GCA_045632325.1 Eubacteriales bacterium | reverse complement strand
AAATTCCTCGATCCAGCGGTAAACGGACGCGGACGAGCAGACGAACTTGAAGTCCGGGAATTCGTTCATACGGTCAAGCGCGGAGCGGATGGTAGCCTTCGCTTCCGCAGACCCTTCCTGCCAGCGCCACTGCCAGACGGGGTCCAGATGGGCATTGCCCACAGCAAAGATTTGTGTTTTGTTTTTCATGGGGTTCTCCTTTATGTAATGTAACTTTTTGTTTTTGAATTTTCTTAATAGGAGCAGACGGTGATGGCTGCTCTCACCCAAACCTTCCCCCGGGGGAAGGTGGATTTCAATAAAAACGCTCCTGCGGTTTTATTGAAAGACGGATGAGGGTCGTGCTGAATACAAGCTGCAATAGGAAACCCTCATCCGTCACACTTCGTGTGACACCTTCTCCCAAGAGAAGGTTTGGGTTGTGCGCACGTCACCGTCTGCTTCTTATAGATCCTTTTTTTCGCAGCTCGGTATTTTCTGCACCCACCCGATAATCTGTCCGGACAGGATAACCGATACCAGCGACCAGCAAAGCCGCTCCCACGGCAGATACGTCACCGACAGCCCGAGCACCAGAAGATCGGACGCCAGATAGATCCACTGAATTCCAAGTCCCGTGACGTGCGACAGACTCATCGCCAACGCGTCGTCACCGCTCGGTGCACCGCCGACACGGATACACAGACCCGCACCGACACCGATAAAGACGGAACCGACGATCGCCGCCGTCCACGGAAATGCGCAAAGACTGTCATAGATCACCGACGGCAGAACCCGTCCGATGCGCTCAAACAGCGCGTAAAACAGCGAAAACCCGACGCACGAGATCAGCGAATAAACGATGAACCGCCGTCCGAGCAGCCGCCAGCCGAGCAGATAGCACAGCGCATTGATGACACACGAGGTGACAGCCGGGGAGATTTGGAAATGATGCCACAACAGCAGGGTCGCGCCGAGCACACCGCCCTCCGTTACACCGGAAAAGGAATGAACGTGATAAAGTCCGAATGCCTGAATCGCGCATCCGAGCAGGAGCAGCAAAATCGGCACGGTGTGTTCGCGGATCGTGCGGCGAAGCGTATCCCGATCAATCGATATCATCGAAAATCTTCGTATCGGGATCTTCGCAGATCGCGTCAAGACAGTACTTGCCCGCGGTCACAGGCTCACGGTGCAGCCACTTGCCGCAGGTGAAATCGGGTACGTCAACGGGAGCACCGCTGCGCGCAATCGACGTCTCCGACAGCACGCCGATCGCCATCCACGCGGCAGTATCGTAAGCGTCAATGGGCGTATTTTCGCCGCGCTTGACCGCTTCGACGAACGCACGGCAGACGAGCCAGTCCATACCGCCGTGCGAGCCGCGCTCACCGAGAGTCACATATTCGCGGTGGAGCGGATGGTCGTACTTTTCAAAGAATTCGGGTTCGTTTTCGGTCATCGTTTCCGCCATGCCGTCAAGGTAGACGATGCGTCTGTCCTCGGTGCACATACCCTTCGTTCCGCGAACGGTAAAGCCGCGGCTGTAGAAGGGTCTGGGCAGCGTCGTGTCAAGCCGCAGGTGGACAGTTTCGCCGTTTGCGCAGGTAATGATCGTGTCGATGATATCCCCGCACTTGATCTCCTTGTCGGCATACGGGCTGTCCGCATCAAAATGCTCACTTATATAGGTCTTCAGCCCTCTCGCCTTCGACGCAAACGACGACAAGGTCAGCATACGGTTGCCGCGGTTGATCGACAGTACCTTGGAAATGGGACCGAAGTCGTGCGTCGGGTAGAAGTGGAAGTTACGGCGTTCCATCGATTCCAGACGAAAGTTCGGAGCGATGGGGTCGATCTCGTCGGGGGTGAAGACGAAGCGGCAGTTGTGCATATAGCCGCCGTCGCAGTGGACGACCTCGCCGAACAATCCTTGCTTCACCATGTTCAGCGCCATCATCTCGCGCCGTCCGTAGCAGCAGTTTTCCAGCATCATGACGGGTACGCCCGTTTCCTCATACGCACGGACGAGCGCCCAGCACTCCTCAAGATCGTACGCGCATCCGACCTCCATCGCGGTATATTTCCCCGCGCGCATCGATGCCGCCGCCATGGCAGAACGGTTTTCCCAGCCGTTCATGAGCATGACCGCGTCGAGTGTCGGGTCGGCGATCACCTCGCGCCAGTTCTCGGTCATCGTCGCCGCAGGACAGTCAAAGGAAGCGAGAATCGCGTTTGCCGCCTCCATCCGTTCACGGGACAGATCACAAATAACGGGAATCTCCACGTCGTGCATCTGCGCAAGACATTCCTTTAGTACGCCCTGTCCGCGCGCACCGCAGCCGACGTAACCGACACGGATTTTTGACTTTTTCTCCATTGTCTTTGTCCCCCTTTGAAACCATCATAATTCAAGAACGATTATAACATATCTTTGATTCTCTGTCAATCAATTTTTTTGCAGTTCCCATGCAAAACAACTGCAAAAAAACAATTTATTCATATATTATTTTCAAATTCGCAAAAAAACTTGCATCAGTATCTGTTATAATATATTATAGATAAATATGCATCCGATTTTTCACATTGCAAAACCGTTCTGTCAAGAATCCATCAATCGAACCAAAACATATGAAAGGAACTCCGATTATGAAATCATCTATCCGCATTGCCTGCGCCCTGCTGACACTTCTGACCGTCTCCCCTGCCCTCCTCTCCTGCGGCAATTCCGCCGACACAGGCATCACGCCCGACACCGATCCCAATCCTTCCGCCGAAACGACCGCCGTCACCGAGGATGCGAACGCCATCGTTGACAATCTCCCCGCACTCGACTTCGGCGGCGAAACCGTCTCCATTATGCACTTCGGTCTGGAAACGATGGGCGGAAACGACTCCTCCGACTGGAACCGCGAGGGTGACGTCGTTGCCGACGCCGTCATTGCCCGTGACCGTGCAACCGAAGAACGCCTGAACGTCACCATCTCCTACGCGGCAGGCTCCGACGATTGGGGCACCTATCCCGGAGAAGTGCAGAAGATGGTCAAGGCAGGCGACTGCCCCTACGATATCTTCTTCCTGGAATCCTCCCAGTGCTTCCGTCTGTCTCTGGACGGCTATTTCCGTGAGGTTTCCGACCTTGCGCACATCGATATCAATCAGCCGTGGTGGTACAAGAACTTCATGAACGGCGGTGCGATCTCCACGGACAAGCGTTACTTTTTGACGGGCGCATTCTCTGTCTCCACGCTGGAGGGTGCATCCTGCACGATCTTCAACAAAAAGATCTACAACAACTTCTTTGAGTCCTATACCGAGCTTTACGATATGGTCGACGAGCACACCTGGACCTACGACAAGTTCATTGCGCTTTGCCGCGACGTTTATCAGGACCTCAACGGTAACGGTGAGGCGGATGCAGACGACCTTTACGGCCTGTTCAACCGCGGTCAGCAGACGGTCAACTACGTCTCCATGTCCACGGGTCTGACGTATCTGCAGCGTGACGACAACGGTCTGCCCGTCCTTGATCTGTACAACGACGACTCCATCCG
>JAZQWK010000136.1:0-8953 GCA_045632325.1 Eubacteriales bacterium | reverse complement strand
AATACCCGTGCCGAGCAGGAGACGTTTGATCTTCACATGATCGTACACGATCCCGATGCGCTTTACTTCTTTGAGAATATGGAAAACGGCGATATCATGCAGCTGACGGGTGAACAGCTAATGGCAGGTATTCCGCTGTCGCTTGAGAAACGCGAGGGCGTGGTCTGGTTCTATCATATTGTGACATTTTGACAAAATTACAACCCGCAAAAAACGTCGAACAGCGCGTTATTTGCGGGTTGTTTGTGATTCTGCCTCCATTTTCACGATTTTTGCTTGACAAAATCACTAAAATATGGTACGATATCCACAAGATATATATAAGTCATGCAAATGCATACAGCATACGCACGAAAGGAGATCCCCATGAAACCGTTATCCCGTATCACAGCAATGCTCTTCGCCGCACTCCTGCTGGCATCCTGCTCTGACACACCCGCACAGCCCGTCGACACAAACAACGCAGACGACACCGCCGCTGCTACCGAAGCCGTCACCGAAGCCCGCTGGAAGGATGCCATTCCCGAGGGAACCGATCTCGGCGGTAAGACCGTGGTCATCAATGCCCGCGGCGACGAAGGCTCACTTCTCGAAATTGACACCGCAGATGAGATCGGCGAAGTTTTGAACGATACCATTTATCAGCGCAACCGCGGTCTTGAAGAACGTCTGAACTTCAAACTGGAGCTGTATGCCGGTCAGGGCTGGCAAAACTATGGCGCAGAACTTTCCAAAATCCGCGCGTCCATCGCTTCTGGAGACAATGCATGGCAGATCATTTCAGGCTGGGGCATCAACATTACGCCGCTGGCGCTGGAAGGCTGCTTCTATGACCTCTCTGATATGCCATATCTTGACACTTCCGCTCCGTGGTGGAACCGTGCATCTGTCAATGATCTGACGCTCGGTGGAGGTATGTTCTTCCTGACAGGTGATGTATCCGTCCTTTCCCTGCTCGGCGGCGCTTATGTCATGTTCGTCAATGACAGCCTTTGCACTGCATACGAGATCGAAAGTATTCCCGCACTCGTTCGTGACGGTACATGGACGATGGAAAAAATGACAGAGATCTCTCGTCAGGTACTGGCTGATCTGGATGGTTCCGGTAAGTACGATGAACATGATCTTTACGGTCAGGTGCTTGAAAGCAACAATGTTACCGACTCTTTCTACACATCTTCTGATATCCACCAGATCACCGTCACCAACGGTATCCCATCCTATACGCCGGATCCGGAACGTCTTGTTTCGTTAATGCGTTATCTTGAACCGATGTTTACCGATGGTGTTTCGGTCGGCTGCTATCCGGCAAAGGATGCTGAAGTGCAGGTTCAGATGTTCCTGAATTCGCAGGCAATGATGATCGTCCGCGAACTGGATTCTGCCCGTGTGGAATTCCGTGAAATGAAAGACAATTACACGATCGTACCCCTGCCAAAGCTCGACGGAGAGCAGAATGCCTATTACACCGCCGCTTACAACGGTGCAGCGCTGTGGGGTATTCCCACCGACAATACCGATACAGAAACTACGCTGATCGTCATGGAAGCCATGGCGGCAGAATCCTACCATTCCGTCACGCCAGCATACTTCTCAACTTGTCTGCAGGAAAAGTACGCCCGCAATGAAGAAACGATGGAAATGCTCGAAATCATCCGTGATTCGCTGTATCTGGATTCGGAGTACATGTACTGTGATTCTCTTGGCAGAACCAGCTATATGGTACGCGATATGGTGAACGGAAAGAAATATGATGTAGCCTCTCACATGGCAAAGAAAGAAAAGCAGATTCTGAAAACCATTGAAAAAACGATTGGCAAACTGGAAGAAATCATCAACGAATAATCCATAAAACAAGAGGTTATTGCATCGGACGAACCGGGCAATAACCTCTTGTCATTTATGATACTTCAATCACACAGATCGCCATTTTGACAAACAGCTCTTTGAGAATCGGCAATTTCGCAAACAGTGCAAAATATCGGCGCAGCGGCACCTCTCGGTAATACTGCGGTGTAATCGCAAGATCACGCAGGATTCCCTTGAATTTCTTCAGCGTCATTTTGTTGATATAGCCGATTTTCTCCACGCCGTTCTCATCGGTGTAAAAGCGCAGGGCAAGCCGCTCCGCTTCGTCGGGCACACCGCGGATCAGTTCCTTGTATGCTTTGATCAGCGCACCGTCGGAATAGAACAGCTGAACCCACGGGATATTGATCGCGTCGGACAAATGCGCACCCGTCGGATGGTAGTACGGCGGGAAGTTGATAAAGATCCTGCCGCCTGGTCTGACAAGACGCATCGCTTCTTGGAGTGCCGCGCGGGGATTGTCCACGTGCTCCATGAAATCGTTCATGATGACCGTGTCAAAGCTGTGATCCTCAAACGGCATTTCATACGCGGAACCGAGAACGAACGTAAAGCGATCGGAAAAACCGAGCTTCTGTGCCATATCCTCCGCTTCCGCACGATAATGCTCAACAATATCAACACCCGTGACGTGTTTCGCGCCGAGGGAAACATAGTAAAGACTCTTCCCTGCCGCAGCGCATCCCATGTCGAGAACCTCTTTGCCCTCAAACATCTCCTCTTTGGTATAGCGGTCCATATAGAGCTTGATGGTATCAAAGCCCTTTTCATACTGCCACATGGCATACGTCTTCGTTCCGTCATTCTGCATATTGAACGGGTGCTCGATCTTCGGAAACCAGTTGTTTGTTTTCAGAAGCAGCTGATACGGTAAGCCCATAATCCGATTCCTTTCGTGCCTTGAAATAAAGGAAAGCCGCAGCCCAAACCGAGATGCGGCGTTTCCGTATGGTTGTGATTATCTGCCGAGAACTGCGGCACCGATGATACCTGCGTCGTTGCGAAGTTGTGCAATGCGGATATCGGTAGCCTTGATATTGTCACGGGAGTAGGTTTCGCCCTTGATGCGTTCCTTGATCGGGTTGAGGAGGTTGTCCTTTTCGTTGGAGATACCGCCGCCGATGGAGAGAACCTCGGGCTGGAAGATGTTGATGATGGATGCAAGACCGGAGGTGAGGTAGCCGATGTACTTATCGACAACTTCCTGAGCAGCCTTATCGCCTTCTCTTGCAGCAGTAAATGCGGTTCTGCCGGAGACGTTGTCAAGGTTGCCTTCGACCATATCCCACATCTTGGTGGAGTGACCTGCTTCAGCGATCTTTTCGCGGGTCATACGGATCAGAGCGGTTGCGGAGGAGTATGCTTCCCAGCAGCCCTTTCTGCCGCAGGAGCACTGAACGCCGTTATATTCGATAACGATATGACCGAGTTCAGCACCTGCATGGTTGAAGCCGGAGTAAACCTTATTGTCGATGATGATACCGCCGCCGACACCGGTGCCGAGCGTGATCATAACGGAGTTTGCGTAGCCCTTTGCTGCACCTGCGATTGCTTCGCCCTTTGCTGCAGCGTTTGCGTCGTTTTCGATGAGGACGCGTTCGATGCCGATATACTTCTTGAGCAGGTCAGCGATCGGGAAATCGAGGAACTTCAGGTTGTTCGCATAAACGACGACGCCGGTATCGGAGTCAGCCGTACCGGGAGTAGCGATACCGATGTATTCGATATCTGCTTCGGTCAGACCTGCGTCTGCGATGATCTTCTTGCAGAGCGCTGCCATATCCTTGACGATTTCTTCACCGGGTCTGTCTGCACCGGTCGGAACGCTGTCCTTCTGGATGATTTCATAGTTGTCATTGACAATACCTGCCGCGATGTTCGTACCGCCCAGGTCAATACCGATAGTATACATAGTTGTACTCCTTTTGTTTTTTATTCACAGCCGATACACAAAGACCGACTTTGCTGTTATCATTATACAAGAATTTGGCGCGTGTGTCAAGAGGGTTTCGCTATTTTCCGACAAAACTCACTCTTCCACACCCATCTGTGCCATCAGACGCTTGTTGAACTCCTCTGCCGTATTATAACCCATCTTCTTCTGACGGTTGTTCATCGCGGCAATTTCCATGATGATGGCAAGGTTACGACCGGGCTTGACGGGAATGGTCGTGGTGGGAACTGCAATGCCCATGATGTCGGTCGTTTCCTGATCGAGTCCCAGACGGTCGTACATTTTACCCTGTACCCAAGGCTCGAGGTTGATGATCATATCGATCTTTTCCGTTTCCTTAACGGCACCCATACCGGACAGACGGCGGACGTCGACGATACCGATACCGCGCAGCTCGACGTAGTGACGAATGATCTCGGGAGCGGAGCCGACCAGCGTCGTTGCCGACACGCGGCGGATCTCAACCGCATCATCCGCGATCAAACGGTGACCGCGCTTGACAAGCTCGATTGCCGTTTCGGATTTACCGACACCGGAATCACCGAGAATCAGAATACCTTCACCGTAGACCTCGACGAGAACGCCGTGACGGGTAATGCAGGGTGCGAGCTGCACGTTCAGCCATGCAACGATCGATGCCGTCAATGCTGAGGTTCGTTCTCCCGAGCGGAGGATCGGAATGTCATGTTCCTTTGCAGCACGGATGACCTCGTCAAAAATTTCGTTATTCGACGAGAAAATGATGGCAGCGGGCTGATAGGAAAAATATTTGGAAATGCTTTCAAAACGGGCTTCGCTGTCCTTGGATGCAAGGAACTGATGCTCCGCGTTGCCGATGATACCGACGCGGGACGTATCCATGTGTTCAAAAAATCCGGCAAGCGGGAGACCGGGACGGGTGATATCACGCGCTGTGATTCCGCGCTCCAGCATATTTGCAGGCTCGTAGATGATTTCAAGATGAAATTGCTTGATGAGCTTTCCAAGAGAAATCGAATTTTGTTCTTCCAGTACCATAGGGCACCTCCGAGTTGAATGTGGTTATATTCATTATACCACATCTTCCCGAAAATAGCAAATATTCTTTGAAAATTTTTCCGTTTTTCGGAAATTTTTTTCACAAATATGTATTTTTCATGAAATTCCTTATAAAAAATGGTGAACCCTATTGCAAAAGACGCGCACAGTATGGTATAATATAGAAGAATAAATGTCAAACACCCGCACGAAAGGACAAGCAATTATCATGAATCAGGAAGCAACCGCACCCAAGAAACGCATTTTTTCCGGCGTACAGCCGACAGGTAACCTGACAATCGGAAACTATCTCGGTGCGATCAAGAACTGGACGACGTTGCAGGACGACTTCGAATGTCTGTTCTGCGTCGCCAACCAGCACGCCGTCACCGTCCGCCAGGATCCCGCGGCTCTGCGCCGTGCGACCTATGAGACTCTCGCCGTTTATCTCGCGGCAGGTCTTGACCCCGTAAAGAATACCATGTTCATCCAGAGCCACGTCTCCGCACACGCAGAGCTGGCATGGGTGCTCAACTGTTATACCATGTTCGGCGAGCTGTCCCGTATGACCCAGTTCAAGGACAAGAGTGCCAAGCACGCCGACAACGTCAACGCCGGACTCTTCACCTACCCCGTTCTGATGGCAGCAGACATTCTTCTGTACCAGGCAGACCTCGTTCCCGTCGGTATCGACCAGAAGCAGCACATTGAGCTGACCCGCGACGTTGCAGAACGCTTCAATTCCGTCTACTCCGACACCTTCACCATTCCAGAACCCTATATGCCCAAGACCGGCACGAAGATCATGTCTCTGCAGGATCCGACCAAGAAGATGTCCAAGTCCGACGAGAATGAAAACGCGACCGTTCGTATCCTTGACGATAAGGACACCATCATCCGCAAGTTCAAGCGCGCCGTCACCGACTCCGATACGGTCGTCCGCTACGCAGAGGAAAAGCCGGGTGTCTCCAACCTCATGTCTATCTATTCCTGCTTCACGGGCAAGGATTTCGATGCCATTGAAAAGGAATTTGAAGGCAAGGGCTACGGCGATTTCAAGCTGGCGGTCGGCGAAGCGTGTGCCGATGCACTCGCACCCGTCCGCTCCCGTTTCACCGAGCTGATGGCTGACAAGGCATATCTCGAATCCGTTGCCAAGGAAGGTGCGGCACGCGCATCGTATCTGGCACGCAAAACGCTGTCCAAGGTCTACCGCAAGGTCGGCTTTGTCGAATTCAAGTAATTATGATTGACGCAATGTATTTCCGGGTTTTTCTCGGACTCATCTGTGCAGGTCTGATTGCCCTGACCGTCACCCCGATCGTGCGCGTCTTTGCGTATAAGATCGGTGCCGTCGACGTGCCCAAGGACAACCGCCGTATGCACAAAAAACCGATGCCGCTGCTCGGCGGTCTGTCGATCTTCCTCGGCTTTACCGTTTCCGGGCTTCTGTTCTGCGATGTCACGCCGTCCATGGTTGCAGCGTGGCTTGGCGGACTTCTCATCATCGTCATCGGTATTTTAGACGATAAGTACGCCTTGAACGCGTGGATCAAGCTGCTCGGTCAGATTGCAGCAGCCGTCATTGCCGTCGGTCTCGGCGGCGTGCAGATCGACCACATCAATCTGTTCGGCAAGTATATCCATTTCGGTATGTTTGCGATTCCGATCACGGTCTTCTGGATCGTCGGTATGACCAACGCCATCAATCTCATCGACGGTCTGGACGGTCTTGCCTGCGGTGTCTCCGCGATCTCCTCCACGTCGCTTCTGATCGTTACGCTGATGCACGCAGATCTCGACGTTGCCATGCTGACCGCGATTCTGACCGGTGCCTGCATCGGATTTTTGCCGTTCAACCGCAATCCCGCGAAGATCTTCATGGGTGATACCGGTGCACTGTTTTTAGGCTATATGCTGTCAGTGCTCTCCATCATCGGTGTCTTCAAAACGACCGCGGTGGTTTCGTTCCTCATTCCCGTCATCATCTTCGGATATCCGCTGTTTGATACCGTATTTGCGTTTGCGCGCCGTATTCTGCAGGGACGCTCCCCGTTCTCCGCAGACCGCGGTCACCTGCACCACCGCATCATCGATATGGGCTTCAACGTCAGACAGTCCGTTTCCATTCTGTACTGCATTTGCTCCATTCTCGGTATTCTTGCGATCATGCTGACGGAACAGCGTGCCGTGGCGTCTCTCGTCATTCTGGTCGTCGCGCTGATCATCGGTCTTTTCAATTACGCGCTGATCAAAAACAAAAATACGCGTTCCTTGACCGGTCTGCAGGAAACGTCCGAGTTTGACCGTGTCGTACTCCCCAAGGAAACAAAGGAAACCAAGGAATCCTCCGAAACCAACGAAAACAAACCCGAATAAACGACAAACAAGCGCAGAGATCCGACAACCGTCCGATATCTGCGCTGTTTCATCATGTTCGTCCGCGTACGACAGAAAGGAGAACCGCTTGTGAGCAAAGTGTCAAAAACGCACCGCATCCATTCCCCGCTGCAGGATAACGTTCTTTCGCTGACCGCCATCGTGTCGCTGATCGTTTTGGTGTTGGTATCGGTCAGCGGCGTTCTGTGGATCCTTGTCCGCACGGGCGTGCTTTCCTACGACGTCAGTATCTTCGATCCGCCGACGACGGAAACGGCAGCCGCAGACGATGAGGACGGCATCTTTGATATGCTTCGCCCGATCACAGAAAGCAGCGATATGGCAAGCGAAAACGATCATCCCGAGATCATCCGATTCTCAGGCTCCTTTTCCACCCTCCGTTCTCTGCTGTCCGATCTGCAGATACCCGATCATTATCAGGCGCAGTTTGAAACTGTGTTGTATTCGGATACGTCCGCAGCAAAATCCGCGATTCAGATATACCGCAGCGGCAATGCGTATCGCATCAACCGCTATGCACCCGGTACGTCCAACGCAGGCAGTCCGACAGACGTCTACGTCAGTGACGGAACTGCCGTCGTCTATACCGACAACCGTTCCAACACCCACGCCCGCTTCCCCGTCAGCGCGTCGTTTTCCCCCGAAGCGCTTGCGGGCATTCCTTCCGTCGCATCGTTCAACGAGATTCCCGACGAGCAGATCCTCCATGCATCCTATACGGTGCTTGACGGCGAATTCGTTTATTACGTTCTTTACGTCACGCCGACCGCCACGGACAACCGTATCGTTCACGAGATCTGGATCTCTGCAGATACCGAACTCGTCATGCGCTGCTGTACGTATCTATGCCGCTCAGGCGAAGACCCCACTGCGGTCATCACATCCGATGAAAACCGCATCTTTTCCTCTGCACTGACCCATGTATCCGATCTTTCCGCAAGAGAGCGAGAGAGACTGTTCGTTCTGCCCGAAACCCCATAAGCGTTTCATTACGACAGCAGAAGATAGCCGATCATCAACAGTGCCAGATCATCCGAGCCCCACGTGCTTCGATCAAACGCACCGCCGCGGTCGAGCCGTCCCCACAGCAGCAGAAGAATGATCCCAAGCAAAAGCAGCGTTTCCTCCTCTGACGAGTTTTCACCGAGGAGCAGATCTGACAGTCCTCCGAGCAGCGACGTGCCGTGCGATTCATCCGTGCTGTCAAGCGGTCGCTCTGTCGAAACTGTTTCTGCCTGCTCCGTGTCCGTGGAAATCGGCGCTGCCTCATCATCAAAATACGGCATTTCTTCCGATACTTCCGTTACGTCCGTGCTTGCGCGGTGCTCCCGCAGAAGCTCACCGTGATAGTCCTGCGGTATCAAAATCGGCATACGCTCCGACGGTACCAAACCCGTTGTCACTTCGGACGACAGCGGTGTACTTGCTCCGATTCCCCACGAGGGCTTTTGCTTTGATGAGGACGTCGTACCGTCCCGACTTCGTGTATACACGCCATCCCTCCTCATTATCCGTGCAAAACGGTATCCGCGACCTCTGCCAGCTGCAAGAGCCGCATCATGCGGTCGATGCGTGCCTGTTTTTCTTCTCCGAGATACGGCTTGAGTGCACGCAGAAGTGCCGCGTGCCGACCGCTTGCGGCGCGAAGACTCTTATCTGCGACGTCAGCGTTTTCTCTGCGTGCCGATACCGGTTCCACAGCGACAGCCGCCG
>JAZQWK010000135.1:0-4271 GCA_045632325.1 Eubacteriales bacterium | reverse complement strand
TGGTCGCCGCCGCGCTGGAGTGCCAGATCAAGGGCGGCGTGTGCGGCACTTTCCTTTTCGGGAAGGGTACCCTTGACGTGTGCAAGACCCATCGAAACGGTGACGGGCATATTGGATTCACCGACGCGGACGGTATGGATCTCGTCCATGACGGAGAAGCGTCCCTCGCGCAGATCGTCGAGGTGTGCGGCTTCAAAAACGATGAGATACTTGTTGCGTTCGTATTCGCGGATCAGACCGTCGCGGTCGGCGATCCAGCGCGAGAGGATGCTCTCGACCTGTGCGGAGGCCAAACGGTACTGCTCCTGGACGTACTGCAGAAGCTCGTCGAGGTTGTCGATCATGATATAACCGACGACGGTTTCGGATGCGGCAAGCTTATGCTCCAAAGCCGCAACGTCGCGCTTGTCGTTCCAGAGCAGCAGGGTGTACGGTTTGTTTTCTGCGGTGAAATCGTAATTCTTGACCAAAAAGTCGCGGCGCAGATCGTCTCTGTCCTCGTGGAAGACGGTGTTGTTGTGGAAATGCGCGTGCACGGTCGGCAGAATGGCGACGGGAAGACCGCCCGATTCCTCCGACGCGCGGATCTCGCGGACGGTTGCCGTGCAATACTGGTCGATATATTTGCCGTAGAGAACCTCACCTGCGTGGAAGATCTGTGAAGCAGCCTTGTTGTACCAGGAGATCTTGCCGTCGGTGTCGCAGATGATGACGGGAAGATACATACGGGAGAGCAGTTCCATGGAAATGGAGCTGAAGATAGCGGCTTCCGCTTCGTCTGCGGCGCTTGTGATGCGCAGGGAGAAGATGCGGAAGGCGACGCTGATGATCCAAAGCCCGATGCAGTACGCGGCGAGGAGGCAAAGACCGCAGACGACGGCAGAAGGCGGCTCCTCGGCGGACATGACGAGCGTGAAGATCAGAATCGTCAGTACCCCCAACGCCTTTTGTACCGTGTGCTTGAGGGCACCCGGACGTTTGAAATAACGGGACAGCTTCATATGCGGTATGTGCTCCTTTCTTTTTGGAATCATGGACGGACGGGGAAATCAGAAGATCGAGCGTCCGCCGAAGAAGATCTCGCCGATGCCGTCGACGAGCACGAAGAAGACGGCGTACGACGGGAAAACGAAGACGAGAAAGCCGATGACGACGGCGGTAACGATGAACGAGCGGCGGCGGAGAGGATCCTTTGCGCGCCGTGCGAGGGAATGAAGACCCATGATGAAAATACCCGGCATCAGCATGGTCGCAAGGTTTGCGGAGGCGATCTGCGAGATCGACGTGCTGTCACCTGCGGGGAACATATTGATCAGATACGCGATCACGAAAACGACGGCAGCCGTGCGGGTGACGGTGATGCGATACTCGCGCGGGAGCAGAAACGGCGTGCGGCAGAATTTCGTCAGCGTGCGGTATACGCCGAGTGCGAGATAGGCAAGCACCTGTGCGCCGATGGCAAACAGGGCAGGGAACGCAAGCTTGACGGAGTTGACCGAAAGATCGACCGTCGCACGCAGATACGCTTCCGTTGCCGCACGCTGCTTTTCCGCTTCGGCGGGATCGACGGCTGCGGGCTCTCCTGCGGCAGGATCGGTGCCGAGGAGCGGATGGGAAAGATCGGGTTGATCGGCGGTGGTCTGTGCGGCGGATTCGACGGCCTCGTATGCGGAAAGCATCGAATCGGTCATCTGCTCGCGCATTTGTTCAAAGAAGACGTTATAGGACTGCTTGAGCGCGGCGGGAGCGATCGTTCCGTTCTGCGCCATATAGGCGGTCAGAAAGAGAACGAGGATGGCAATACCGACGGCGAGTGCACCGCGGATGACCGTCTGCGTTTTGTTTTTGAAGCGGAGCATACAGAGCACGATCGCGGCTCCGAGCGGCAGAAACAAAAGAGACTGCAGCGCGTGGTAAGCGCTGAACGTCGAGACGTACGCGGCGATGGCGGCAATCGGGATGACCGAGAACAAAAGCGGCGAAAACGTCAGCAAAAACGTATAGGAAAACAATCCCGCGGCGACGGCGGCAAAGACGGACGCGGTCAGCAGATCGGGACACATACCGCTGATTGCGGCACCCGCAGCGGTCAGAACGAGCAGCAGGATGCGCACGAACGGGGAAGGTCCCGTGAGCGTATCGAAGATCGGCTTCGTATCCGTATCCGTTTGGGGATGGGGTTGGTTTGGATTGGTCATATCGGGTTTCCTTACAACATCGGACGTGATTTTTGCAATAGACGGGCAATTATACTTATAATATATATAGTATACCAAAAAAATATGAATTTTTCAAGAGAAAAGCTAAATTTTCTTCCAAATTTTCCCGAAACGTCAGACGTTTTTCAGATTCCGAAAAACCGTTTTGCATTTTCGCGCGTAATATCGCGTACCTCGTCCTCGGAGATCCCGCGGATCTCGGCGATGCGCGCGGCGGTGTGAACGAGATAGCCCGAATGGTTGGTCTTGCCGCGGTGCGGATGCGGCGTCAGATACGGTGCGTCCGTTTCGAGGAGCAGGTGGTCAAGCGGAACGGTCCCTGCGACCTCGACGGTCTGACGCGCGTTTTTGAACGTGACGACGCCGGACAGCGAGATCATCCATCCGCGTTCACACAGCTGACGCGCCATCTCTGCCGAGCCGGAATAGCTGTGGAGCACGCCGCGGACGTCGGGATGGGCGGCGATCATGTCCATCGTCGCACCGTGTGCGTCGCGGTCGTGGATGGCAACGGGGACGTTCTTTTCGGCGGCAAGGCGCATCTGACGGTCAAACCAGAGCTTCTGGACGTCGCGCGGAACGTCGTCGTAGTAAAAATCGTAGCCGATCTCACCGAGTCCGACGACCTTTTCATCATCGAGCATACGGGAAAACCGTGCGATGATCTCCTCCATCTGCTCCTCGTCATAAGGGAGCGGGCAGGAGCCGGGGTACATACCGACGATCGCGTACATATGCGGATACCGCTTTGCGAGTGCGAGGGCGGCTTCGGAGTGGGGAATATCGGTGCCGACGTTGATGATATGGGAAATTTCCGTGGAGAACAGGGTGACAAGCAGCTCGTCCACCTGCGGCAGACCCGTATCGGGTGAGGAGAAACGGCAATCGTGGTAGTGGGCGTGGGTGTCGAAGATCGGGTGTTGTGATTTCATAATACTCCAAAACAAAGGGGAACCGCAGGACGATTCCCCTTTTGTTGTTCAAACTTAATGGATTTTGGTGCCGAGCGGCATGGAATCGGGCAGGAAGACGACTTCGATGTGATCGCCCTCACCGCCGGCTAAGATCATACCGCAGGATTCAACGCCGCGGAGCTTTGCGGGTGCGAGGTTGGCGACCATCATGACCTTCTTACCGATCAGATCGTCGGGCTTGTAGCACTTTGCGATACCGGAGACGACCTGGCGTGTCTCATTGCCGAGATCCAGCTGGAGCTTGAGCAGCTTGTCGGACTTCGGAACGGGCTCGCAGGCGATAACCTTTGCACAGCGCAGATCGTTCGTCATGAACTGATCGAACGTGATCTCGGGTGCGATCGGTGCAATTTCAATTGCGGGCTCGTCCTTTGCCTTGATCGCTTCGTTTGCAGCGTTGGCAATGCGTGCGTTTTCCTTCTGTTCTGCCTCAATCTGCTCCATCATCTTCTTTTCGTCGATGCGGGCAAAGAGTGCGACGGGTTCACCGACGGGTTCGCCTGCCTTGAGTGCACCCCAGACGTATTCGCGGTTGTCGCAGCCGATCTGTGCAAAGATCGCGTCTGCGGTTGCAGGCATGAAGGGAGCGGTCAGGATCGCGCCGAGACGGATCATTTCCAAAAGGTTGTACATGACGGTGCCAAGGCGTTCCTTCTTTTCCTCGTCCTTTGCCAGAACCCACGGAGCGGTCTCGTCAATGTACTTGTTTGCACGGGAGTACAGCGCAAACAGCGTTTCGACAGCGTCTGCGATGTGGTAGGTATCCATCTGTGCGCAGACGTCGGCGTACGTCTTTTCAGCCATCGCCTTCAGCTCCTCGTCAAGCGCATCGGGGCAGGTCGGTGCGGGAATGATGCCGTCGAAATACTTCTTGGTCATCGTTACGGTACGGTTGACTAAGTTGCCTAAGTTGTTGGCAAGGTCGGTGTTGTAGCGCTTGATGAGGTTTTCGATCGTGATATTGCCGTCGGAGCCGTAGGGCATTTCTGCGAGGCAGTAGTGACGGACACCGTCAACACCGAACTTTTCGACGAGCTGGTCGGCATAGAGGACGTTGCCCTTGGACTTGGACATCTTG
>JAZQWK010000134.1:0-17187 GCA_045632325.1 Eubacteriales bacterium | reverse complement strand
TGCCTTTTGTTGGATGTTGTTCAACAAACGCTGACGTCCGTTGACATCCGTTGACGTCCGTTGACGTCCGTTGACATCCGTTGGCATTGCGATACAAGCGACAACAAGCGCTGCGTGACACCGACGTTTACCGTCCGTTGTGCTTCGTGCTTTTTCGTGCACCGTTCGTGTTCGTTCGTATACCGTTCGTGTACCGTTCGTGCACGGACGGAATTCACGATATCCGATCAATGTTCGCAACAATCCGCTTCTTTGTTCTGCGTATATTCCAATTTTCTCCTATCACCGCACCAACTCACAGAACAATTGTATTGTTTACAGAAATTTTACACAATTTTCACGCAATGTTATAGACTTTTGTTCTGTCGTATGGTATAATATAGCAAACTACAGTTCTGTGTTTTCGTGTAAACGAACCGTTCGAAGCCTCAAAAAAACGGCAATCACAAGCAGAAAAAGAAAGAGAAAAAAGAGCAGAAAAGAAAAAGAAGCAAAAAGAAAAGAAGAGAAACAAAGAGAAAGAAAAAGACCAAATCCAAATCCGATCGCTCTAACCAAATCCAAATCAAAGTCAAAAACCAAATCAAAATCCATACCCAAATCAGAGCTGCCCTTCGAACCGACGGACGAATGACCATCTGTCCGAGCTGCCCGGTTGAAGACTGATTGGATGGGATAACGGTTGATGACAGACGGATGGACGATTGCATGGTTGAACGGTTGGTTGATTGATTGGTTGATTGGAAAAAGCGTGACGGATTTTTTCTCTGACGGATTCTCGGTAAAACAGCGCTGAAATCTCTCGAAAGTTCTTGCAATTTCTCCTGAAATGTGATATCATAAAGGCAACGAATTATTCCATGAAAGGAAATCCATTATGAAAATCAGCTGCTGTATTCCCGGCGGATCCTTTATGCCGCAGGGTGAAAAAGAAGTTCCGATGTCCTCTTACGAACGCTTAACCGAGGGCTGCCGTACGATGCGTGCGCTCGGATACGACGCCGCAGAAGCAACGGTAGGACTCATCATGGCACTGTCCGAGGACGAGGTCACGGCTCTGCAGAACGCGTACAAGGCGGGCGAATTTTCGCTTGACGCCTGCAACAGCTTCATTCCCGGTCATCTGCCGATCATCACCGACGAGGAAGGCACGAAGGCGCTCTATGCGTTCGTTGACGCTGCTATCGCCCGTATGTCCTCCATCGGCGTCAAATACGTCGTGTTCGGCTCGGGTGCCGTCCGCCGTATTCCCGAGGGTTACGACGTCGCTGCGGCACAGGAGAAGATCGATGCGTTCATCCGCGAGGTCGATGCCTGCTGCGAGAAGTACGGCATGACGTGCGTCATTGAGCCGCTGAACAAAGCGGAAACCAACTGGTGCAATTCCGTTGCCGACGGTGCTGCGGTCGTCCGCCGTCTGAACCTCAAAAACGTCAAGCTCCTCGCCGACGGCTACCATATGTCCCGCGAGGGTGAGCCGTATTCCGTGCTCGTTGACAACCGCGACATTCTGACCCATTGCCATATCGCTTCCGCCGACCGCAAGATCCCCGGCACGACCGCATACGAAGCAGGCTTCCTCGATACGCTGAAATCCATCGGCTACGACGGTATCGTCACCGTCGAGTGCGGCTTCGGCGACTTCCGTGAAGAAGCGAAGACCGCAGCGGAATGGCTGCGCCAAAAGCTGGCATGAACCGCATTTTAACCGCCGCCGAAATGTTTCTCTGCGACCGCACGGAGATCGAGGCCGCAACGCCGTCGCGGGTCCTGATGTACCGTGCCGCACGTGCCTGCGCCGATGCCGTCCGACAGATGCTCGAGTCCAAGCCCACCGCAGGCAAGGTCGCCATCCTCTGCGGCAGCGGCAACAACGGCGGTGACGGGATGCTCTGCGCCCGTCTTCTGCGCGAGTACGGCTTCGATACGTTCATCGTCTGCGCGTTTTCCGACGGCGATTCCCTCTCCGCGGAGTGTGCATACCGCTATGAAGAAGCGCGCGCGGCGGGTGTTTCCGTTCTGACCGCAGACGCGTTTCTGCGTGATACCGACGTAATCGAGATCGCGCTGATCGTCGACGCGCTGTTCGGCATCGGTCTGACGCGTGAGATCACGGGCGTGTATGCCGATCTGATCGACGCGGCAAACGCGTATGCATCAAAGCACGCCGTCCCGACCGTCGCCGTCGATATCGCATCGGGCGTCTTCGCCGACACGGGCAAGGTCAGCGCACATACCTTCCGTGCCGCCCACACACTTGCGATCAACAACGCCAAGCGCGGACATCTGCTCTATCCCGGCGCACAGTATACGGGAGCGCTGACCGTCCTTGATATCGGGATTCCCATCACACCGCTCGACGGTGCTGCGGACGGCATCCCCGTCTATACTCTCACCGACGACGACGTCCGTGCCATGCTCCCTGCCCGTCAGCCCGATTCCAACAAGGGCACCAACGGCAGAATTCTGATCGTCGCCGGCGCAAAAAATATGTGCGGTGCGGCATATCTGTCAGCCCTCGGTGCGTACCGTACGGGCGCGGGACTCGTTGAAATCTTCACCTGTGAGGACAACCGGATTCCCCTGCAGACGCTGATCCCCGAGGCGATCTTGACGACCTGCGATCCTGCCGACACCCCCACCGCCTGTGAGAAATTGCAGGCTTCGCTGTCCCGTGCAGCCGCCGTCGTCATCGGACCGGGTCTTGGAACCTCCGATCATGCCGCGGCACTGCTCGATACCGTGCTTACCCACACCCGCGTCCCAACCGTCCTCGACGCCGACGCGCTCAACATCATAGCCTCCCTGCATCAACCTTTGGTTGATGCGTCCGAGGGAGGTGGCACACGAAGTGTGACGGAGGGAGTTATCCGCTTCAATTCCGCTGCCACGTCCGGTACAACTACGCATACATCGTCCGCAGTCCCCTTTATCATGACCCCGCATCCGGGTGAGCTGTCCCGTCTGACGGGAATCGCACTTCCCGCATTGCTCGATGACCATATCACCTGCGCCGTCCATTACGCGAAAACGACGGGCACGATCGTCAACGCCAAAAACACCCGCTCCGTCATCACCGACGGCAAAACCGCCTTCCTCAATCCGACGGGAACCTCCGCGCTTGCCAAGGGCGGCTCGGGAGACGTGCTGACCGGCATCACGGCAGCGCTGTGCGCACAGGGCTGTGAGCCGCTGTACGCCGCCGCACTCGCCGCGTATCTGCACGGACGCGCGGCAGAGCACGTGACCGCACGCATGGGCGCAAGAGCACCGCTGGCACATGAGATCGCCGATGCGCTGGGTGAGGTGTTTTGTGCAATCGAAGCGATTGTGTAACGATACACATAGAATATTAACAGAGTTTTCTTCCTATACTTTCATTGGAGAAATCAAGCGTGACAAATTATATCACGCACCGTCCGGCGTCGGCTGTTTTTTGTTCCTTGACCGCGAGGATGACGTCTGCTTCTGCCGCTCTGTTTTTGAAGAAAACGATCATGGAGATTACCGCCGCAATCAAGCGCGCCGGACGATCCTGCAAACATCCAAAACGGAGCAAAACCGCACTGTGTTTCTCTATCAAAAACCCGGATATCCCGAACCTCAACCCCGAAAGGAGTCTATCAATATGACCAACCCCTACACCGGATCCGTTCTGATCCATCCCGACGAGCTCGACAACACCTGGATCGACCGCTGTGCCGCACTCGGTATTCCGAGACTCGGTCTGCATCCCGTCGGCGGTCAGTTTGCACACGAAAGCATGGCTGACCTGCTCGCAAAGCTCGAAACGCCCGAATACCGTGCCCTGCTCGACCGTGCCGCAGAGCTTGGCATCGAGATCGAGTACGAAATGCACGCAGGCCGCTATCTGATGCCGCTGTCCGCATTCGCAGAGCACCCCGAATGGCAGCGCATGAACGAGGCGGGCGAACGCGTCTCCGACCTCAACTTCTGCATCACCAACGAGGATGCCCTCGACTTCTACGCAAAGAACGCTGCCGTCGCCGCAAAGAAGCTCTACCGCTCGACGAACCGCTACTTCTTCTGGATGGACGATGCCAAGGGCGGCGGATGCCACTGCGAAAACTGCAAGAAGCTCTCCCCGTCCGACCAGCAGCTGCACGTTGCCAACCGCGTCCTTGCAGAGATCAAAAAGGAGATCCCCGACGCGACGTTTGCATACCTCGGCTACGTCGATTGCCTCGTTCCGCCGACCACGGTCAAGCCCGCCGACGGTATCTTCCTCGAATACGCACCGATCGAACGCGACTTCCACAAACCCATCTACTCGCAGGATGCCGAAAAGAACCGCATCCAGAACGAGCACTTAGCCGAGCTGCTCAAGCTGTTCGGTACGGAAACGGCAAAGGTTCTGGACTACTGGCTGGACAATTCCCTCTATTCCGGCTGGACGAAGCCGCCCAAGCCCTTCACCGAGGACAAGGACGTTGTCAAAGCTGACATCGCGTACTACAAGGATCTTGGCTTTACCGATATGTCCACGTTCGCCTGCTACCTGGGCCCGGACTACATCGAGCTGCACGGCGATCCCGATATCACGGGATTTGCTGCAGAACTGCGCGCGCTGATGGCGTGAGTTAGCGGTTTGCACTTACCAAAACCTTCCCCTTGGGAGCAATGCTGTCAACTTAAAGGTGTGAACATATTTACGGTTGACAGATAAGGTGACGGTTCTTGCATATGAACCTTCCCCGGCGGGGAATGGTGTCCGGAGAAACCAACGGTTTCTCCATGAAGATGCCGCAGGCATCTTCGAGTGACAGGATGAGGGGAAAAGCGACAAATTTGATGCTGTTGTGGAAACAAGGTTTCTCCTCATCCACCACTTCGTGGTCCCCCTTCTCCGCTGGAGAAGGTCTTGGGACGAGCGCACCATCGTCGCCAGCTTCTTAATCATAACAGTACAAAACCACATATACCCCCAAAGACTGCCTCCAAGGTCATTCGATCCGATGGCAGTCTTTTTTACATCTTTTAAGCTGTAATCTCAACACATTTTCGAACACTGTGCTATCATTCGGTGCTTCGTGGAAATGCTCAGCGAATTGGAGGATGTTCTGAAAGAGGAAACTACCGCCATCGAAAAAATCAACGTCAAAAAGGACTGCCCTCCGATTCTCCTCGGAAAGCAGTCCTCTTTCTATTCAATTCAATGATCAGCTAATCTTTCCCTCACCCAGATCCGGCTCTGCGAAGAACTCGACCACAGGTGCATCGTATCCGTCAGACTCAAAGACAATAATCTCATTATCGCCTTCACGCAGCAGCGGTGCGGGGATGTAGAGCGTCTTCTGCGGACCGCGATCGTTCCAGTAACGACCGATGTTGAAGCCGTTGACCATGATAAAGCCCTTGTGGAAGCCGTCGAGGCGGATGAACGTATCGGCGGGCGCACCGTCGAGCGTCAGATGTCCACGCAGGAAGGACGGCATGCCGTCGGACGCGGTATCGGCGGTATATTCCAGTGCGGACAGATCGTCCATCGTCATCGAGGTCATATCCCAGCCGAAGTGGAACATCTGACCGAGGCGGATGCCGTCAAAGATACCCTTGCGGTCAAAGAGCTTGGGACCGTAGTTGACGCGTCCGCAGTTTTCGACGAGAATGTCGATCTTCTGCGTCTCGCCCTTGCCGAGCTTGATCTTGACTTCATCCATGCGGCCGGAGCGCTCACGGATGCCGACAAGCTTGCCGTCGAGGTAGATGTGCGCGCGGTCGTGAACGTGACCGAGGACGAGCGGCAGTTCTTCCATCGGACCGAAGAACTCGGAGGAATAGAGAATGTAACCGAAGTCCTGACCGATCTCTTCCATGGACTTGGGTGCAGCGGCGTGCGTGACGGTACCGATCTTATCAAGGTTGTCAAACAGCGGTGCGCGCTCGGTCATCGTCAGACGGCCGTAGGCAGCCTTCGGCAGGTTTTCAACGTCGAGCTCGGGCGTGATGCCCGTTGCCTTTGCAATGCGGTCACGGACGGCAAAGTAAGCGGGAGTCAGATCGCCGCACTCGGAAACGGGCGAGCAGTAGTCGTAGGAGGTAACGGTCGGCTGATAACCGCCGGAGTGGTTGGCACCGTTGGTGAAGCCGAAGTTCGTGCCGCCGTGGAACATATAGAAGTTGAACGACGCGCCCATATCGAGCATCGGGACGATGGAGTCGGCAAGCTCTTCCGCGTCGCGAATGTGGTGGTGTTCGCCCCAGTGGTCGAACCAGCCGCACCAGTATTCGCCGCACATCGTCGGCTGACCGGGACGGAAGTCGTTCAGTACCTTGAACGCGCCGACGGGGTCAGAGCCGAAGTTTGCAACGCACGGGTATTCGGGCAGCGTACCGCCCGTCAGCATCCAGTAGCAGGGACCGTCGGAGGTGTACAGCTGGCAGTCCATGCCGTATTCCTTGTAGATATCGGCAACCGCGTGCAGGTATTCCTTATCGTTGCCGTAGGAGCCGTATTCGTTTTCGATCTGCACCATGATGATCTTACCGCCGTTGGTGATCAGATACGGGCGGATGCGGGTGAGCAGCTCGCGGTAGTACGGGCGAACCTTTTCCAGATACAAAGGATCGTTGCAGCGCAGTGCCATGTTCGGGTAGGAGAGCAGCCACGACGGCAGACCGCCGAATTCGTGCTCTGCGCAGATGTACGGACCGGGACGCACGATGACGTAAAGACCCAGCTTCTGCGCCGTTTCGATGTACTTGACGATGTCGAGATTGCCCGTGAAGTCAAAGGTGCCTTCCTTGCGCTCGTGCAGGTTCCACGGAACGTACGTCTCGACCGTGTTGAAGCCGCATGCGCGGAGCTTCTTTAAGCGGTCTTCCCAGTATTCGGGGACAATGCGCCAGTAATGCATCGCGCCCGACAGGACGACAAAGGGTTTTCCGTCAAGAACAAAGTCTTTTCCGTTGAAGGTAAATGTGCTCATGATATGTGATTCCTTTCGTGTGGATTTGATTTTGGGGTTGATTTCGATGATGGTTATGGTATACGCAGACGTGTCTCTTCATCTGTAGGGGCGCGCATTGCGCGTCCGCCGTGGGCGCACAAACCTTGAAAAATCATGGACATATCGTGGGTGAATCCATGCTGCAACATCAAAATTGAAATGTTGTCTCCCTAATGTGCGGACGCCCAATGGGCGCCCCTACAGTCATAGAGAAACGTTTGCGCCAACCGTAAGGTTATTTATACGGATTCTCCAGTCCATAAATCCCCTTCACCGCGTCATACATCCGACAGTAGCGCTCATAATGCTCGGCATACCGGTCGTGCATGGCGGGATTTGGCAGATAGGAATCCTTGATGCGGACGAGGGCTTCGGATGCTTCGTAAAGGTCCTTGTAATAGCCCTTTGCAACGGCACCGAGCATGATGCAGCCGACGGCACCTGCTTCGGGATTCTGAAGAGTATGAACGGGAAGACCCGTGATATCCGCCTTGATCTGCATCCAGAGCGGAGAACGGGAGCCGCCGCCCGTAGCGTTGAGCGCATCGACGGGAACACCGCCCGCGCGCAGCATATCGAGGTTCAGGCGCATTTCGTAGGTGATGCCTTCCATAACGGCTTTATAGAACTGCGAGCGCGGGGTATCGAGGGAAAGACCGACAACAGCACCGTGGGTTTCGGGGTCCATATACGGCGTTGCGGTACCGGCAAAGTGCGGCAGGACGAGAATACCGGTGGGTCCGACACAGCGTGCATCGGCGGCAAGCTCGGCATCAAGCAGCTTGTAGGCGCTTGTGTCCTGCTCGGCGGCAAGACGCTTGGCATCCAGACCGACGGTGTCGCGGAACCACTGAACGAGTGCGCCGCCGCAGTAGCAGAACGCATACGTTGCGTAAAGACCGTCGATGGCGTGCGGTGCGCAGACGTAGCCGCGGTTGATGAGCGACATATCGTCAAACGGGCGGTCGAAGACAGGCGTAATGCACTCGACCGTACCCATGCCGTCAACCGACGTACCGGGCTTCAGTGCACCTGCACCGAGTGCCGCGGTGATCTGATCCTGTGCGCCCGTGATGATGAGCGTGTCGGGGTCGAGGTTCAGCTCGTCACACAGAGACTTGCGTACCGTACCTGCAACCGTACCTGCGGAGACGGGTGTGGAGAAGATCGCGGGATCGATGCCGGCCGCCGAGAGCACCTCGGTATCCCAGCGCTTGCCGACAACATCAAACGCCATCGTGCGGGAGGCAAGGGTATAGCTGATCTGCGATGCGCCGGAAAGTCTCCAAACGGCGTAGTCCTCGATCAGATAGAAGTGGTGCATTTTTTCGTAAATTTCGGGAAGCTCGTTTTTGTACCACATGAGCTTGGGCAGCGTGTACATCATGTGCGGCTTCATGTACAGCGTCTGCATCAGTTTTTCGCGCCCGTACGATGCAATCAGCGCGTTCGTTTCCGCCTCGCCGCGGTTGTCGGTGTAGAGCACGATGCCGTGCAGGACGTTGCCGTCGATGTCCACGGGAACACCTGCCTCGCCAAACGACGTGACGATGATTGCCTCAACGCGGTCACGTCCGTCGGTGTTTGCCTTGCAGTCGGCAGCACCGATTCTGATGACCTCGCGGATGCAGTCCCACATCACGTTTGCATCGAGCTCGTGTGCACCCGCGTCACGCTGTGCCGTATATTCGCGGTATGCGCCGGAAATGTATTTGCCGTCGGGCGAGCAGACAACGCTTTTGCATCCGCTCGTGCCGAGGTCAAGACCCATAATTGCCATAGTTGTTGTTCCTTTCTTTATAGGCTCCCTCCCCGAGGGAGCTGTCACCGTAGGTGACTGAGGGAGTTTTCTTCGATCTTTTCCTATAGTATATCAGAAAATCACCGAAAATGGAAGTACCCTTTGAAAATTTCCGCACTTTTCTTTGGCGGTTGGCAAAATCCCTTGACAAATGGGGGTAAATCGGGTAAAATTATAAGGAAAGCAAGTGCCGCGTATCATGCTGTAGGGACAGGCGTCCTCGACTGTCCCCATGCCGCGCGTCACCTTTACAGGGACAGTAGGGGAAGGGGATCAATCCCCGGACGCCTGTCCCTACAATCAGAGAAGCGTCTGCGTATCCCATGATCGGCATCGAAGCTTTATGTTTCGGGCGATTCGTGAATCGCCCCTACATCAAATTCGGAAACCTTAAAAAGTAAATCAAAACAAATCCATATAAAGGAGAACCCCCATGAAATTTTACCAGAACTGGCAGGGCGCGCTGCTCGCGTCCTCGGATGTCAATGACATCATCAAATCCTTCCCGGCAGAAGTCCCGGGCAACCTGCAGTATGACCTCGCGGTTGCGGAGGGCATTGCGGACACGCTGATGTACTCCACGACGGCACAGAGATTCCTCGAAGTGGAAGACAACTTCTGGAAGTACGAAACCACCCTTGACTATAAGGTTGAGGCAGGCGAGCGTGCGATCTTTGTTGCAGAGGGTATCGACTACATTTTCGACATCATCATCGACGGCAAGTGCGTGTACTCCCATGAGGGTATGTACACCAAGACCGAGATCGACCTGACCGACATCGCAGCGCCCGGCTCGACGCTCGTTGTCCGCGTTCACCCGCATCCCAAGCTGCCCGGTGAATTTGCAACGCCCAGAGAACTGGCCGCACAGTCCTGCAAGCCGCCGTCCACCTACGAGTGGGACTGGAACCCGCGTCTCATCATCTCCGGTATCTGGAAGCCGTGCTACGTTGAAACGAGAACCAAGGGCTACATCCGCAACTGTGAGCCGTTCTATACCCTCAATCCCACCCGCACGACCGCCGTCGTCTCCTTTGAGACCGACTGCGATCTGCCCGTCACCTATACCGTCACCGATCCCGACGGCAACGTCGTTTACGAAGGCGACAAGCCCAACTGCGTCATTGAAAACGTCAAGCTTTGGTGGTGCAACGGTCAGGGTACGCCGAATCTCTACACCTACACCGCAAAGAACGCAGAACACGAATATTCGGGCCGCATCGGCTTCCGTACCGTCAAGCTCGTCATGAACGGCGGCGGTGCAGATCACGAGCCGAGAAGCTTCCCCAAGGGTCGTTATCCCGTGCCGATCACGGTTGAACTGAACGGCCGCCGCATCTTTGCCAAGGGCTCCAACTGGGTCAATCCCGAGCTGTTCTTCGGCCGCATCACCGACGAGCGCTACTTTGAGCAGGTTTCCGCCGCAAAGGAAGCCAACATGAACATTCTCCGTCTGTGGGGCGGTTCCGGCTTTAAGAAAAAGGCATTCTACGAATACTGCGACGAAATGGGTATCATGGTCTGGCAGGAATTCGTCCTTGCCTGCAACAACTATGTCGGTACGCCGAAGTACCTGGCTGTTCTCGAGCAGGAAGCGACTGCCGCCATCAAGGAACTGCGCCGTCATCCGTCCATCATCATGTGGTGCGGCGGCAACGAGCTGTTCAACGACTGGTCCTGCATGGACGACCAGTCTCACGCACTGCGTCTCTTAAACAAGCTCTGCTATGAGCTCGACTTTGAGCGTCCTTACATCATGACCTCTCCTCTGCAGGGTATGCTCCACGGCTGTTACGTCTTTGAGTTTGAAGGACAGCAGGTCTTCCAGATGTTCCAGAACGCAAAGGGTACTGCTTACTCCGAATTCGGCGTTCCGTCTGCGGCAAACATCGAAAACCTCAAGAAGATCATCCCCGAGGACGAGCTGTTCCCGATTGAAAAGTCCAAGTCCTGGGTCTATCACCACGGCTTCAAGGCATGGTCGGAGGAACGCTGGCTGTGCATGGATATCTTCCGCAAGTACTTCGGCGAACCCTCTTGTCTCGAAGACGTTGTCGAGGGTACGCAGTGGATGCAGTGTGAAGGCTACAAGGCGATCTTTGAAGAAGCACGCCGTCAGTGGCCGTACTGCTCGATGGCGGTCAACTGGTGCTTCAACGAGCCGTGGCTCTCTGCCGCAAACAACTGTCTGCTCACCTACCCGTCCGAAAAGAAGCCTGCGTTCTATTCCGTCCGCGACTCTCTGCGCAACTCCGTACCCACCGCGCGTGTGCCGAAGTTTGACTGGAAGGCAGGAGAAAACTTCAACTTCGAGCTGTGGTACTTAAACGACGCACCCGAAGCCGTTTCCGATACCGTCCGCGCAACGCTGCAGATCGGCGATCAGGTGATCGAGCTTGCCAACTGGGAAACCGGCGAGGTCGCTGCCTGTGCCAATAAGCAGGGCGCAAAGATCGTCCGCGAGCTGCCGTGGGTCGACGCCAAGGATATGACCCTGACGCTCGAAAGCGCCAACGGCAATACCAATGCGTACAGATTGATGTATAAGAAGTGATAAAATTCGATGGGGTGAACGGTTGACGGATAGGGTGAAGGTTTGCACCGCATCCAAGCCTTCCCTGGCGAGGGAAGGTGGCGCGCCGCAGGCGTGACGGATGAGTCGTCGTCTCGCGCACCGCCTTTCTCCGCATCCGCCACTATCACCCAACCAATAACAAGATGCTCCCCTACAACAAAAATCTGAAAACCAATGCTCGCGCACTTCGCACGGAAATGACGCCCGAAGAATCTCATCTCTGGTATGATTTTTTGAAAAAACTGCCGATGAACGTTTATCGACAGCATACGATTGGAAATTATATTGTTGATTTTTATATTGCATCAAGAAAACTGGTGATCGAAATCGATGGAGCACAGCATCAGATGGCGGAAAACAAAGAAGCTGATGCCAAGCGTGATGCTTATTTTCAGTCTCTCGGAATTTCTGTGAAGCGGTATGGAAATCGGGATATCAATCGTAATTTTCGTGCGGTGTGTGTGGATTTATTGAAAACTGTTGAGATTGCGGCGAATGAGATGAAGAAATAACGTAATTGGAGAACGACTCGAATCGGTGTAAGATAGTTACTTAGAACGACTCATCCGTCAAATTTCCCATGGGAATTTGCCACCTTCCCTCACCAGGGAAGGCTTGGATGCGCGCACCGTCAGCCGTATCCGTTACCCGCAATCGTCATTGTCCAATACAATTTCAAAAGAAAGGACTCTCACCATGCGTATTGATGAAATTGACAAAAACCTGAAAGTCGAAAAGGCGCTCGGTCTTGACGACATCGTGTTCATCGACGTTCGCCGCGATCCGTTCTCCGTTTACGGTCTTTATGACTACAAAAACCAGCCCGTCTTCCGCCGTCTGCCCGAGGACGTTGCCAAGGAAACCAACCCCGGCGTTTACGGTCTGCACATCCACACTGCAGGCGGACGCGTCCGTTTCTCGACGGATTCTCCCTACGTTGCCATCCGCTGTAAGATGCAGTCGGTCACGCACATGCCGCATATGCCGCTGATCGGTATGGCAGGCTTTGACCTTTACGAGCACAAGCGCGGCGTGGATACGTTCATCCGCTCGTTCATGCCGAACTGGGATATGAAGAACGGCTATGAATCCGTCCAGCACCTGTCGGGCGACGGTCAGATGCACGACTACACAATCCACTTCCCGCTTTACAACGACGTCATCTCGCTGGAGATCGGCTTAAAGGAAGGCTCCGCACTGACGGGCGGCGTTCCGTACGAGAACATCAAGCCCGTCGTCTACTACGGCTCCTCCATCACCCAGGGCGGCTGTGCGTCCAGACCCGGCAACGCGTACCAGAACATCATCTCCGCACGCACCAACGTCGACCACATCAATTTAGGCTTCTCCGGCTCCGCAAGAGGTGAGGACGCGATCGTTGACTACATGGCGGGACTTGAGATGTCCGTCTTCGTCTGCGACTACGACCACAACGCGCCGTCGGCTGAGCACCTCGAAGCCACCCACGAAAAGCTCTACCGCAAGATCCGTGACAAGAACCCCGATCTGCCGATCATCTTCGTCACCAAGCCCGATAACCTCTACACCGACGACGCCGCGCTCCGCCGCGAGATCGTCTATAAGACCTACCGCAAAGCGTACGCCGAAAACCCGAAGCGCGCCGCCTACATCGACGGCTGCTCTCTCTTCTCCGCCGAGTACCGCGATTGCTGTACGGTTGACACCTGCCATCCCAACGACATCGGTTTCCTCTGCATGGCAGAAGTCATCGGCGCGGAAATTGATCGGATGCTGAAGTTGTGATACTGCCAAGGCTCCCTCACCGAGGGAGCTGTCATGCGAAGCATGACTGAGGGAGTAAAAATTCACTCTTTTTATAAAAGGTTCTTACGCTACTCCCCCCGTCACGGCTTTGCCGTACCACCTCCCTCAAACGCATCAACCAAAGGTTGATGCAGGGAGGCTTATTGGTGTGCACCACCATCATTTCCCCAAAACCAAACGAAAGGAACTACCACCATGAAGAAATGCAGACTTCTTCTGTCCTTTATACTCTGTGTGACACTGCTTGTCTGTGCGCTGACGGTATCCGTCTCGGCGGTCCGTCCCGAGGAAGCGCGCACGCTGAAGCAGGTTTACGTCAACGAGGAACTGGACGGATACGAAATTCCCTACGTTCTCTACCTGCCCGCAAACTACGACGAATCAAAGTCCTACCCCGTTCTCCTGCTCCTCCACGGTGCGGGTGAGCGCGGCAATGACAACGAGTTACAGCTGTTCCACGCCGTCGACGAGCTTTACGAGACCCGTCAGGCGACCATGGATGAGTGCATTTTCCTCGTTCCGCAGTGTCCGACCGACGAGCTGTGGGTCAACTGGCCGTGGGAAAACGGCAACTATGCACTCGACGAGATCCCCGAATCGAAGGCGCTCTCCACCGTCATGAAGATCCTCGACGGTGTCGTCAACGATTACGCGGCGGACGAGAACCGCGTTTACATCATGGGTATCTCCATGGGCGGCTTCGGTACGTGGGACGCACTCGTCCGTCACGAATCCGTCTTCGCGGCAGGCGTTCCGCTGTGCGGCGGCGGTGACCCGTCCAAGGCGGACATTCTCAAGGAAATCCCGATCTGGTGCGTCCACGGCAACGCCGATACCGCAGTTCCGTTTGCGGGCACCGAGGAAATGTACAATACCATCGTTGCGGCAGGCGGTGAGCGTATCACCTTCGAGCCGATGGACGGTATGGGTCACAATATCTGGGACTACGCAACGACGAACGGTGAGCTCATCGATTGGCTGTTTGCGCAGACCCTCGCGCGTCGTTACCCGCCGGCACCCGAGACCGAGCCTGTGACGGAAGCGGTTACCAACCCCGTTGAACCGGGTGTTGAGACCGAGACTCCCGCAGAAAGCAGCTCCTCCACACCCATTGCAGCGGCAGTTGTGATCGCCGTTCTGGCAGTCGGTGCCGTCGTCGGATTTGTCATGACGAAAAAGAAGAAGTAATTTCATAAACATAAAACCGTTCCGCGTCTGATGCACGGAGCGGTTTTTGTATGGAAACAAAGAATCCGATAATTCTTCACATTGGCGCAACAAATGGGAAGTATAATAGAATTAGAAATTAGAAATTTGAAATTGGAGGGTTTTTGTTGTCACGCGAAAAGCCAACCGACGCGCATCTTACCGCGGATGCACGTCGGTATATCAACCGTCATTTTCATATCCTGTTCCAGCGCATGGTGTACGTGCTGTTGTTTGCGTCGATTCAGATCGCGGTGCTCGTGTGGCTGTTTGTCCGCATGAACGCGTGGATTCCGTACTTCGTCGTGGTATGCATGGGCATTTCTCTGCTCGCCGCAATGCATATCATCAACAAAAACAGCAATCCCGCCATCAAGATCGCGTGGCTGATCCCGTTGTTCACGCTGCCGATCTTCGGGGGATTGCTCTATCTGATGTTCGGCGGGCATCACAAAAACCGCCGTCTGAACGATGCGGGCGACAATATGCGCGCGCAGTACGAAGACCCGCAGAATACCGCGGCGACGCCATATGATGCGGAAGGCGCACTGCTCGGACGCGATGCGGCACTGATCTCGCGCTATATCCAAAACGCCAGCGGCTGTCCGCCCATCGGCAACACAGCGACCGATTACTACCCGACGGGTGAGGCAATGTTCGCCGCACTCTGTGAAGCGCTGAAGTCCGCAGAACGCTATATTTTCCTCGAATACTTCATCATTGAGGAGGGGACGTTCTGGAACACGGTGCTTGACATTCTGACCGAGCGTGCCGCCGCAGGTGTTGAGGTGCGCGTGATGTACGACGACTTCGGCTCGATGCTGACCCTGCCGATCACCTACGAGCGTACCCTGCGTGAGCGCGGCATTCAGTCCCACGTCTTCAATCCGTTCAATACCGTGCTCTCGCCGCGTCCCAACAACCGCGACCACCGCAAGATCACCGTCATCGACGGCAAAATCGCGTTTGTCGGCGGCATCAATCTGGCGGATGAATATATCAACGTCCGCAAAAAGCACGGGCATTGGAAGGATACTGCGGTGCGGCTGACGGGTGATGCGGCGTGGAGTGTTGCTGTACAGTTTCTTGCGGTCTGGGATGCCGACACGCGCACGGGAACGGATTATCAGTTGTATCTGCCCGCAAAAACCGACGCGCCGCGCATCGAAAACGGCATCGTCCAGCCGTATACCGACATTCCCGCCGACGGGGAGCTGGTCGGAGAGACGGTCTATTTTCAGATGATCACGCGCGCCGAGCGGTATATCTACCTCACGACACCGTATCTGATCCTCGACCACGAGCTGCTCGGGGCTTTGCAGACCGCCGCCAAAAGCGGAATCGACGTCCGCATCGTCACCCCGCACATCCCCGACAAGAAATCGGTCTTTTTCCTGACGCGCTCGTATTATCAGCCGCTTCTCGATGCGGGCGTGCGCATCTACGAGTACACCCCGGGCTTCATTCACGCAAAGTTGATGGTCACCGATGACCGCTTTGCCGTCGTCGGCTCGATCAACTTCGATTACCGCTCGCTGTATCTGCATCTGGAAAACGCCGTTTGGATGTACAACACCTCCGCCGTCACCGCCGTGCGCGACGATATCGTTTCGACGATCGGACATTCCGAGGAGGTGCACGAGGATATCCTCGGCAAAATGACGTTCGCCCGCCGCCTGTGGCTCTCGATTCTGCGGACGTTTGCACCGCTGATGTGAAATCAAAAAGAAAAAGAATAAATACGTTACCGTCCGGAACTTCCCGATTGTAACGTATTTTTTCTTTATTCTTTATTCTTTGTTCTTTATCGCATGATCAGCCAAGCATCCGCATCTGCGCAAACATTATATCCGCACTTCCCCGGCGCCTGCTTCCAACAGCCCAAGATCCCACAACAGACGTCCGAGGACGTACTTGTCGCGGATGTCCTTTGCCGCGGTGAACGCAAAACGGATCTCGTCCTCCGAAAGTCCGTATTCCAGACAGGAAACGGGATGCCCGATCGAAGCATAGAAGTCCTCCAGCTCTGCCGCAGTCGGAAGCGCACCGATCAGCGCAAGTATCTCCTCCCAATGACCGAGAATCTGCTCCAGCCGCGCGGCGTGCTTCTCACGGTCGTATTTGCACTCCTTCTGCTCTCCCGCAATCATGGCGTCAGCACCCTCGTCCAGCCAAAGACGAAGCGTGTCAAACCAAGCCTGCAGATCAAAGTTCTTGACGTATTCCAATCCCTTTTCGCGGTCGGGCGTCTTCGTTTTCAGCCATTCATAGCCGCGGACGGTGAGCAGCGTACCGAGTCCCGCCTGGATGCCGTGCAGCTCACAGGGTGTTCCGAATGCCAGCGCACGCATATCGATGATGTGGGAGATATAGTGCTCCATACCCGACGCAGGACGCGACAGACCTGCATAGTTCATCGCAAGCCCCGAGATGACCAAAGCTTCTGCAAGACGGCAGACGGCTTCTCTGTCGCCCGCAACGGCATCTGCGGCACACGCGCGGACGGTTTCCAGCGAGGAGGTTACGATATCTGCAACGGTATCACAGTAGTATTCGCCGACGAGCAGTTTGGCAATGCGCCACTCAACCAGGGAGACGTATTTTGCCATCATATCGCCGATGCCGGAAACGATCATATGGCGCGGTGCATTTGCCAGCACGTCCGCATCACCGATGACGACGTCGGGACACTTGGAGGAAAGCGAGACCTTCAAGCCTGCGCGCTCCATCGACGACGATGCCGACGCAAAGCCGTCCATTGAGGGTGCGGTCGAAACGTAGATATCGGGAACGTGCTTCTGTGCGGACACGATCTTGCCCGTGTCGTTGATGACGCCGCCGCCGACCGC
>JAZQWK010000133.1:0-22337 GCA_045632325.1 Eubacteriales bacterium | reverse complement strand
ATCCTTGATGAGTGCACGGTTCTTGTCAACAATCGCACCAAGCTCCGCATTGATCTTTTTGATCTCTGCATCGATTTCAGCCTTACGAACAGAATCCGTTGTCTTTTCCGCACGGAGCGCCTTGATCTTCTTCTTGGCATCGTCACGGGCAGCGGAGATCGCGTCCTTGTAAGAACGCGTACCTGCGCCGATTCTCTGTCCTTTGAAGTATACGTTACCGGAGGTAATGTTATACAGCTTGATAATGGAACGACCCGTTGTGGTCTTACCGCAGCCGGATTCACCGACAAGACCGAAGGCTTCGCCCTTGTGGACTTCAAAGCTGACGTCGTCAACTGCCTTCATGTCCTTGTGTCCGAGACGGAAATACTGACAGAGGTGATCCACTTTTAACAATACTTCGCGATTATTCTCCATGGCTTCCTCCTCTTTCCTTCATTCTCCGGATACGGTCGGTGATGATCTTGGGGATCTCGACCTTGGGTGCATTCGGATGGAGCAGCCAGGTTGCAGCATAATGTGTGGGAGAAACCTCATACATCGGAGGCTGCATCTCAAAGTCGATCTCCATCGCATACTTATTTCTTTCGGCAAATGCATCGCCGACAGGGGGATAAATCATATTCGGGGGTGTACCGGGGATTGCATCGAGCTTTTCATTGGTATCAAGGTCAGGCATCGAGGAAAGCAGAGCCCAGGTATAGGGATGCTGCGGGTTATAGAAAACTTCCTCAGCCGTACCGTACTCAACGATCTTACCGGCATACATAACGGCAATTCTGTCCGCCATGTTCGCAACGACACCGAGGTCGTGCGTAATGAAGATGATGGACAGGTTGTGCTCACGCTTGAGTCGGTTGATCAGTTCCAGAATCTGTGCCTGAATCGTAACGTCCAGTGCCGTTGTCGGCTCGTCACAGATCAGAATATCGGGGTTCGCGGAGAGCGCGATCGCAATAACGATACGCTGACGCATACCGCCCGAGAACTCAAACGGATACTGTCTGTAACGCATTCTCGCTTCGGGAATACCAACCTCTTCCATAAGCTTGATTGCCTTTTCCTTGGCAATACGCGGAGTCAGCGTGTATACGATCTGCGACGCCTTTTCCTTGAGGTAATCGACGATTTCAACGGATCGGCGATCAGCATCAAAGCTGTCGGCACTCTCGATATCTGCCTTGAACTTGTTCATGACGCGAGAGAGCACGGAAACGATGGTTTCGATCTGAACGTCAAGCTCGATCACGGACTTAGGAACGATCTTCCAGTCGACCTTCTTGCCCTTTGCAAGCAGGGCTTCTCTCTGCGCGGTCTGACGTGCAAAGCGTGCTTCTTCCTTGGGATTGTTCTTCACGTAGAAGAAATACTTTTCAACTTCACGTTCCAGTGCTCCGCCAAAGGTATACGCGACGTTATCCTTAACGACAGCCAGCGGATCGATCGCCGCCAAAACGCTCTTGTTGACGTTCTTGCAGGCAGCATCTGCTTCCTGCGCGGTAAAGGTACCGGCACGGAAGAAGCTGATCGTATTTTCCAGCGCCGTAACGGCGGCCTTCTTGTTTTCCAGAGTCTTGTTATAAGAATACTGTACCGCGATCTTTTCCAGTGCCATGAAGGCATTCATGAAATCTTCGTCAAGGAACTTTCCTGCAATCTCGTTTGCTTCTTCCGCAGGCATTTTGCTCATGTCGGTATCGGGCTTCTTATACAGATAATAACCGATGCCGAAGAAGTTGTACTGCGGCTGTGCAAGCATTTCTCCGGCGGTTTCCTTGAGCGACGCAAGTGCTGCGATCGTTTCAGCGGAAGCCTCGGACATATTTTTCTTCTTGAAAACAACGATTCTCGTCTTGGAACGCTCTGCGCGCAGGACATCGTCGATTTCTTCCGCGTGCTTCTTTAAGCGTTCCGCGTACTTTGCAGTGAAGTACTTGTCGTTGATATCCTTGAGCTTACGCTGAATGATACCGAGCGTTGCAGCAACGTCTACCTTCTGCTTCTTTTCCGAGAGGAACAGCAGATCTTCGATAACGGCGATCATTTCTTCTGCAGCAGTACGCGCAGCGTTATAGCTGTTTTCCAGCTTAATTGCCTGAATGTTGAAGTCGTCGAACGTTTTGATAAACTTTTCGATATCTGCAGCGGAAGCGTTGGTATTCGGCGTTTCGGCAAGAGCCTTTTTCATCGTTTCAGACAGCAGAGCAAGCGTATTGTTGAAGGTCACACGGCCTTCCTTACGGTTTGCCTTATTCTTCAGAAGCATTGCTTCCGTGATCTGTCTGCCGATACGCATGATGGGGTTCAGAGAGGACAGCGGATCCTGGAAGATCATGGCGATCTTGTCACCGCGAAGCTTATGCATTTCTTCTTCGGGAATACGCATAAGATCCTGTCCGTCGTAAAGGATCTCGCCGCCTTCGCAGATTGCGTTGCCGGCAGAGATACCCATGATCGCCTTCGAGGTTACGGATTTACCGGAGCCGGATTCACCGACGATCGCAAGCGTTTCGCCCTTATAAAGATCAAAGGAAATATTGCGAACTGCCTGAACCTTACCTGCATCCGTACGGAAGGAGATCTTAAGATCATTGACTGATAATTTAATTTCTTTGTTCATCTTAATCCTCCGTTCCTCTGAGCGACGGGTTGAACGCGTCGCGCAAGCCGTTACCGAACAAGTTGAAGCTGAGCATCAGGAGAACCAGGAACATACAGGGGAACAGTGCAACGTAACCGGCGTTTGCCATGATGCACTTCTGACCTGCTGCGATCAGCGTACCGACGGAGGTCGTGTTGCCGGCTTCCAGGTTGATGATGCCGAGGTAAGAAAGGCTGGTTTCTGAATAGATCATGGAAGGAATGACCAGTGCAAAGCTCGTAACGATCGTACCGAGACCGTTGGGGAAAATATGCTTGAACATAATTCTCGAGTCACGGGCACCGAGCGTTCTTGCTGCAAGGACGTATTCCTGATTCTTAAAACGGTAGAACTGCATACGCGTTCTTCCCGCCATGCCGATCCATCCAGTCGCAAAGAATGCGATAAACAAGACGAGCGCCTGGCTGGACGAACCCATATGGTACTTCAGAAGGGTGATGACGATCATCGTCGGAACGGCGCCGAGGATTTCAGAAAAACGTTCCATAAAGAGGTCGATCTTTCCGCCGAAGTAGCCGGAGATGGAACCCCAGATAACGCCGACGATAAAGTTTGCAATTGCAACGACCGTTGCAAAAATGAACGAGAATCTTGCACCGTAAGCAAGGCACGCAAAGATATCCTTACCCGTATCGGTCGTACCGAAGATAAAGAGCGGTTCCTTGATGCCGTCTTTCTTAACTTCGTTGTGCTGGTAAATATAATATTCGTAGTATTCGGCTCTGACTTCAATACCGCCGTCAACGCGACGACCGTATACGTAGAAGTGCTGCTTGCCGTCTTTTTCAAAGCCGTTTTCACCTTCAATGCGGAGAGAATTGTATTCCGCCATCAGGTTGGAAAATTCGCTTGCTTCATACGTCCAGTAGTTGGGAACGATATTACCGTTCTTGTCAAGCTTCGGACGCAGGCTGGATGCGTTCGGATTCTCTACTTCATAGTAGATGTTGGCATCGTACTTGTTCTTTTCAAGCGTCGGTCTGTCCGAGAACTTGACGACGGGATAAAGAATCTGTCTGCCCGTTTCATTCTGATATCTCTGAATATCGTTGAATTCTTCCGGGGAAATGATCTTATACTTACCGAAGCCAACACCGTAATAGGTATCGTAACGGTAGGTATAGTTACCGTCATCATCGATCTCATACTCGCCGTTTTTGATGACTTCTCTGCCCGTTTCCAGACCGAGTGCGAGGTCCTTGAGATAACCGACGCGGTTGGTATCCTTCACTCTGCAGCCATCCCAAAAGCCAATGCTGCTGTTTTCAAACAGGTGCGTCTTGGGTGTAGCGTAAGCGTATACCATGTCGTAGTATGCGGGCTGAAACGGCGTAAAGAACGGTGCAAGAATCGCAAATAGCACCAGTACCGCAATCACGATACCGCCGACTACCGCGCCCTTGTTTTTGCAGAAGCGACGGAACGCGCCCTGGAAATAGCTGACGGGTTTGGTGGAAAACTTACTGTCGTGCAGAGATTCGTTTCTCTTTACGAATTGAAACTTTTCAGCGGGGATATTATTGATATTCTGTTCCATCATTATTTAGCCCCCATTCTGATTCTCGGGTCAATAAAGCCGTAGCTGATATCGATAACGATACCTGCGGTCAAACTAACCAGCGTATAGAAGCCGGACAGCAGCATAAAGAAGTCGTAGTCCTGGAAGGTGATCGAGTTCAGGTAAAGACCGCCGACACCGTTGATGCCGAACATTTTCTCAATGATCAGCGAGCCGGAGAGGACGGAAATAAATTCACTGTGGATCGACGGGAAAATGACGACCATTGAGTTACGCATTGCGTGACGGGAGATCGCCTGACGCTTCGTCAGACCCTTGGTTCTTGCCAGCAGCATAAATTCGCCGGTCAGAACCTCGGAAAGCTCTGCACGGGTATAACGCGCATAACCCGCGATGGAACCGAGACACAGTGCAAATACTGCGGGAACCATGGAGCGGAAAACTTCCCAGGTAAAGTAGTCGTTGCTCGTTGACATCGTCAGCGGGAACCAACCAAGCTTAAAACAGAATACGTACTGGATCATCAGCGCCAATACGATAGAGGGAACCGATATCAACAAAATAATGAAAATATTGATGACCTGGTCCTGCCACTTATTCTTTTTGAGCGCAGCCAAAATACCCAAACCGAGACCGATCGGGACACCGATGAGGGTTGAATAAATGTTGATCAGAATTGTGGGCGGCAGATGGCTGACAAATACCTGCCAGATATTCATATTCAGATATTCACCGTACGTGGTGACAATACCGAAGTCGCCCTGTGTCAGTATTCTCTTGATATAAGTTCCGAACTGAATAAAGATCGGTACTCTGTCGTAGGTCCAGACGCCGTTCTCACCTTCCTTGATGTTGGTGATCCAGCCTCTGCCCTCAAGCGTCTTCATGACGATCTCGGGATCCTGTCCGGGAAGCGCATTCGTGGGAATCGGCAGAAGCTTGATCAGCACAAAGCACATCGTAAAGATGATGAGAAATGTGAACAGCATCAAGCCCAAACGCTTCGACACATATTTAAACATATACATAGGTTTTTCTCCTCTGTTTTGTTGTTTTCAAATTCATAGTGTTCGAGCCCAAAAACGTAATTGTCTGTAAGGCTCTGTACGCACGAAGGCTGCGCAATGCCAAAACTGACGTTAAAAACCATCTTAATTCTCGAAATAAAGGGGTTTCCGTTTCTGCAAAATTCAAACAGTTTGCGTGTGAAGTGTGTTCTTCGTAACAGTCTTTTTACAGCGAAAATAGGGTCAATTGCTCTTTGGGATAAAATGTCATAGAAATGCCAAACAAGCGGTGAGCACAATGGCTCACCGCCGTTTGCATATTTGATAACTGAATATCGGTTATCTGATTATTCGGACTTCTTGTATTCTGCAGAGAGGTCGTTGTTGTTTTCAGCAACGAAAGCAGCCCATTCAGCGTCAGTGTAGTTGACTTCCATGTATCTCATACCGCCGAAGCCCATGAAGGTGTGTTCGTCTTCAGAGAAGTAGGAGAACTTTGCGCCGAGGAAGGATCCACCGCCGTCTGCGATCAGCATAACGGACCGGCTTTCCTTGATGGTGAGCTCTTCCAGTGCGGAGAGGATCAACAGTCTTGCTTCAACAGGTGCGAAGCCTTCGCTCCAGTTGTAGGTCTTTGCCTGGTTTTCAGTGCCTGCAAGGCCGTTGAGGCAGTAGTACCAGTTCTGAACGCTCATGGTGATGGTTTCGCCTGCACCCTCATATTCGCCTGCGGGCATGGTGAGGGTCATGTCGATGGAAGAAGTATCCCAGTACATATGGTAGTTCAGATCATCGTCAGGGTTGACGAATGCGCCGACGATATCAAAGGGATTGAACGCGTTGCCGGAGAAGCCGTAACCGAAACCGATCTGGGTTGCACCGGTACGGAATGCTTCTGCCCACTGAGAGCCTGCGGATGCGTCAAAGACAACGTCGATCTTGTTTTCCAGAGCAGTGCCTGCGGTCAGACCGTCGATAACTTCCTGGAGGTAATCAGCTCTGAATCTCTGCTTGTCGTTATCAACGGAAGCACCGTAAACGAGCGTGATGTTCTTGGAGGAATCGTAGCCATACTCATCGGGATTAGCGAGGAGGATGTCGATTGCTTCCTGCATCTTCTGCTTTGCGAGAGTCGGGTTGTAACCGGTCAGAGTGTCGTAAGCGTCATCGGTGGAAAGACCGGTGAGATCGCCGGAGGACCACTTGCCGTCATCACCCTGTTCGAAACCGTATGCACGGAGGATACCTTCCTTTGCAACGGTAGCGTTACGGTACTGACCGCCGTCTGCCAGTTCAGGAGAGTTTTCGATATCGTAGTAGTAAGCAACGTTGAGCAGACCGAAGCAAGGAACTGCGGAACCGGGCCAGATCTTTTCAACGATGTCGGATCTGTTCAGACCGAGGTTGAATGCATGACGGAATTCCTGGATTGCAAGGATACCGTTGTTGTTTTCGCTGTTCTTCAGAGTAGACAGGTTGGAGTACAGCTGCATACCGAAGGTACCGGTAGAGGTAGAGGTGAAGTAAACGTACTTGGAGTCGAGGTAATCAGCAACGTTTTCGGTCTGGAGAGACGCGTCGTCGTAAGAACCGTTGAGGAAGCCCATCCACTTGGTTGCGAATTCTTCAACCTTACGGCAGTTGATCGCGCTGATGTTGTACTGGTTCGCATATTCGGTCATGTTCCAGCCGTACCAGTTCTCGTTCTTGACGAGCTTGTAGTGAGAACCTGCTTCGAATTCAGCGAGCTTGTAGGGACCCCAGCTTGCAGTGGTTTCGAGAGAAGAGTTGTAGTTGGAGGTCCAGAGGGTTGCACCGTCAGCGGGAGCGATCTTGGATGCTTCATACTTTTCTCTGTGAACGACGGGGAGGCTGGAGAAGTAGTAAGGAGCCCAGACAGACAGAGAGCCGTCTTCCTTCAGGAAGGAGTAGGTCTTGTCAAGGCAGAGGACGATTGCGTTTTCTTCGTCGATGGAGTAGATACCGACGGAATCCCATGCAACGTCACGAGCGGTGTTTTCAACGTAAACAGCTGCGTCGTAGCCGGTGCCGGGTTCGAGGTATGCGCCGTAGCCATCGTACAGCATCTTACCGGAGACGGAGTCGGAGCCGTCAGCGCTGGAGTAAACGGTTTCGTCGGAGATGGAGACCCATTCAGGGCACTCGTTGCCGTTTTCATCGAGGTAGCCTGCTGCGCCCCACATGTTCCATGCGTTTGCGTACAGAGCTTCGCCTGCGTCGATTGCAGCCTGAACGGATTCGTAGCCCTGGCTGCCGATGGTCTCATAGGTACCTTCCTGGTTCTGGAAGAAGTATACCTTGGAGTTCTTGATCATCAGGGTATCGTAGTAGGTGTTTGCGCGGAAGTTCATGAAAGCGGGGTCAAGCAGCTGCTGCATAGAATATACAAAGTCTGCTGCGGTAATTGCGGTACCGTCATCCCACTTCAGGTCGTCACGAAGGGTGATCTTCCAAGCGTAGCCGCCTTCTGCCTTCTGTTCGTCAGTGTAGCCCCACTTTGCGTCAACAGATGCGGTGACGTCTTCGAGAGCAGTCGCTGCGGAGAAGTTGGTGGTGTATGCGCCGGGAACGATGGCTGCCTTATTGATGGTGCCATCCTTGTTGAATTTCTTATCGTTTTCGAACTTGTAGTCGTATTCGAAGAACGAAGATCCAATGTAACTCATGATCTGAGTATCATTGTTATCTGCATAAGTGAACTCGTTCCAGTTGCTGGGCATGACAGACGTGGTGGTATTGTATTCAGCCTCTTTGAGGTTGGCATCCTTTACCGTACCGCCGCTGCAGCCGACAAGGGTAGCCGCAACAAGAACAAAACACAAAACCATTGCAAGAATGGATCTGAGGTTCATGTTCATGGTAATTTCCTCCAATTATTTTTTGATCTCATGATGCGCACGTGATCGTTCTCTGTGCTTCTGCCAGAACCCGCATGATGGCACAAAGAAGGATTATGCGTATACATGGATGGATTTATTATAACACAAAATGCCCGAATTGTCAACAATAATTCTGAACATATTCTGACTTTCCCATCAAAATTGACGCCAAAAACCGCTCATCCGACCAAAATATCCGCGAGAATGTGAACCATCGTCTCCATGTCTTCCACGCAGGCATACTCAAAACGGGAGTGATAATTCTCGCCGCCCGTCGAAAGATTCGGACACGGAAGTCCCTCAAAGGACAGTCTCGCACCGTCCGTACCGCCGCGGATCGGTACGTATTCCGGCACAACACCGTTTTTGCGCATCGCATCCGCCGCACGCTCGACGATGAACATTTTATCTTCAAGCATCTCCCGCATATTATAATAGGAATCGCGCATTGCAAGGACACACGCATCGCCGCCGAAAATACCGCACCACTTCGCGTTGACCGTCTCCACCGCTGCCGCCATCACCGCTTTCTTTTCTTCAAACAGCGCACGGTCGTGATCGCGGATGATATAGCGCAGCTCGGCGTGCTCACAGTCGCCCGACAGATCGGTCAGGTGGAAAAATCCCTCGTAGCCTTCCGTGCACGCAGGAATCTGTGCTGCGGGCAGCAGTGCGTTGATCTCACAGGCGAGCAGTGCCGCGTTGACCATCTTGTTTTTGGAGTCGCCCGGATGGATGGAGCGTCCCGTGATGACGATCTCCGCACCCGCCGCGTTGAAGTTCTCGTATTCGATACCGCCGAGCGCACCGCCGTCGACCGTATACGCATAGTCTGCGCCAAAACCGGGCACGTCAAACAGATCCGCACCGCGTCCGATTTCCTCATCGGGCGTGAATGCGACCTTGACGACGCCGTGCGGCTTACCCGATGCAATCAGCGTTTCCAGTGCACAGACGATCTCCGCGCAGCCCGCCTTATCGTCCGCACCGAGCAGCGTCGTGCCGTCCGTGACGATCAAATGCTTGCCGCGATAGTTTGCAAGACCGGGATAATCGCGCTCAGACAGGACGATATTCTTTCCTTCATTCAATAAAATATCATTTCCGTCGTACAGCACTTCCCTTGCCTTGATCGGTGCATCGGCACAAGCGTCGGAGGTGTCCATATGCGCGATCAGACCGATCACGGGACGTTCTTCGTCACAGTTTGCGACAAGCGTTCCGTAAACGTAACCGTGCTCGTCGCAGAATACCTCCAGACCGAGCGCGCGCAGATCGCGGTACAGCCGTTTTGCCAACTCCCATTGCTTATCGGAGGACGGGCAGGTCTCCGACTGCTCACACGACATCGTGGGATACGATACGTAATCCAAAAACAGTTCTTTTACGTTCATGTTCATTTTCTCCTAAATTGCACAGACCGTGCAGCACGGTGAGCACTGCACGGTCGTAAAGCTTATTCGTTGTTCTTATTGACGATCGGAACGAAGGGCGTATCAACGGGTGCTTCGTCAGCGCCGTCAGCCGCCTGCTCCAGCGTTTCGGGAACTTCTTCGTTCTGTGCTGCTTCCGGTGCGTGCTCTGCCTTCCATTCACGGTACTTTTCAACCTGTGCAAAGCGTTCTTCGCCGCAAGGCATCGCGCACTTGGACTTCATGTTGATCAGAATACCGTCCAGCTTGATCTCGCGAACCATCTTGATGATATCATCCAGCGGAACGACGGCAGCCTTGAACTGATCCTTGTCGGAAACGAATTCCATACCGTTGGTGAAAACGGGCAGGAAGTTCTTTTCGATCGTTTCTTCCGCTGCCTCGGTCTTTGCAGCCTCCTCTGCACCTTCTGCAGCAGGAGCTGCCGGCTTCTTCTGAGACATCTTGATCATTGCGGGAATGACCTTACCGTCAGGCATGGTCTTGGTCGGTACGAGGAAGCGAGCGTCGGACAGTGCTTCTACGAAACGGCTTTCCATAAAGGACAGCGTCTTTGCAACTGCTTCCTTGAACTTTTCGGGATCGGAACGATCGATGTTGTTCGGCGTGCGCAGGAACTGATACAGATTGGTCATTGCGAAATCCAGATGCGGGTTGCCGTAGATGAGATTGTTCTTCTGACCGATATACGCGCTGTGCTTGACGATCTCCTTGATCGGGATCATGCCCTGACGCTTCTGTGCGTCAAAGAACATAATGATCGGATAGCCGAGCACCTGCAGTTCCTGGAAAACGGACTTTTCGTTTTCTTTATTGAACTGATCGCGGGTAAAGGTAGAAACGAGCAGCGGAATATTTCTCTTTCTGTATTCGTTTGCCAGCTCCATTGCGACAGCCTTATCTTCGAACATCTGAAGGAAGCTGTACTGGAAAACGTACGGCTTGTTGGTTTCGCCGCAGTACATGCAGTAGAGCTCTTCCGCGTTCAGCATACGTTCGATCATTTCGTCGCGGCGGCGTTCGTTGCGTTCCTTGCGGTAACGGACGTACTTGCCGTAGTCGATGGATTCGACGCGATCCTTTTTGCGGACGCCGTCACGCTCTGCAAGCAGACGGTCGGTCGGAATATCCGTGCGCAGCTTCTGCGCCAGCTCGTCGAGCTTTTCCAGATCGGAATCCTTCCAGTTATATTCTTCTTCGGTCAGACCGAACAGCGCGGACGGATCGGTACCGGGCGTCCAGGTCTCCGGATCGGTCATGATGATATGGGTGGGGTCGAGAACGCGCATCGCGTATTCTTCCGCACCTGCGGGACCGACGAGACCGACGGCGTACTTCAGCTCGTCGTTGACATAAGTTGTTTTGAATCTGAGTTCCATGGTTTGATGTATCCTTTCGGGGTATTTCCTCAATATTGCTCTAATTATACCACAGCTTTCGCGAAAATGCAAATGGTTTTGTGAATATTTTTCACTTTTTCGGGAAAGTTTACGGTTTATTTTTATTTTCCGCGCATCGCAAGCAGACTTTCGGTCAGTTTTTCGGGCATATCACCGAAATCGCGCTCATTGTTGACGATCACGTCCGCCCATTTCTGCGACGGAACGGAATATTCCGCCTCTCTGTAACGGACACAGGCAAGATAATAACCGCCGATAAATTCGGGCGTCTGTCCTTTGAGCGTGATGTTGCGGCATATACGGCGGTAAATACGCGTTTCGATCTCTGCCCAAACGAAGATCTTATAATCCAGCCGCGCGCGCACTTCGTCAATACAGAAGATAAACGCACCGTCGGCAATGATGAAATCAAGATCCTCCCTCTCACACAGCGCGTCCAGCTCCGCACACATCCCTGCGGCGTCGATGGAGGTTGGATGGTTCCAGTCGGGATATTCTTTTCCGTCGAGCGGAGAAACGATCACGGGAAGCTCTTTTTTATAATATTTATCGGCGTTGACGACGACGGAATTCGGCAGCTTCTCCGCAAGCAGTGCGGAAAGCGTGGACTTACCCGATCCCGACGGACCGGAAATACCGATGACAATGGGTTTACGGCTCATCTGCGGTCTCCTCCTGATGCTCGTGATGTTCATGGTGTTCGTGATCGTGATGATGTGCGGAACGCTCGTGGATGGACTGCATCTTTTCACGCACCATCACGCGTTCCTCGGACAACTGCTCCTGCAGCTGTATCGGCGCCCACTCCCGATTGGTCTCCGTCAGCATCGCCATCAGCGAAGGACGGGAGAACTTTGCGGCCTTCGCCTCGTTTAAAAACTTTTGTACCGCGGACATCGTCATATTGGCAAACAGCAGCATCGGTTCGGCAAGTCCACCTGCCGCAGCAATACCCTTTGCCTCATCCATACCGCACAGCACACCGATGGTTTCGCCGTACGCCGCAGGATCGGCTTTGACGAGCTGAATCCCGTTTCGGATACAAATGATGCGAAGCGCAGTTATCTGCTTGGGCTGCAGTTCAAACGTCAGTAAAATCGGCTGATTCGGATTCATAACGATTCTTCCTCCTTGTGTGCGTGATCGGCATCGCCGTTTGCGGTAACGTAGTCCGCTTTGGAAGGCTCCGTCACGTCGTCTGCGGGGAACACGATGCCGTTCTGACGGCGCACCTCGTCGATGATCTCCATCTCAATGACGGAGTTTTCAAGATATTCGTTTTTCCAAAGACCCTCTCGGCACAGACGGGCAAATTCGGAAAGCTCGTAGATCATGTTGTTTTCCACCGTTTCAAACGGCACGTCTTCCTCCCACTTCCCTGCCGTTCCGAGGTTGGGAGACCCCTTGTGGTAGATGATGCGCATATCGGTCGGCATCGTGATCTTACCGACGGCAAGCGTTGCATCCTCGCCGACGAACAGGTTGGGCGTGACCGATTCCGTGATCTTGGAATAGGACAACTCCGCCTTCATATCGCCGTAATCGAGCAGAACGTGACCGGAGCCCTCAAAGCCGTTGGAAAGCAGCGTGGACATGGACATGATACGGCGCGGTCTGCCGAACAGCTTCGCCGCGATATGGACGATGTAAACGCCGATGTCCATGATCGCCGCGTTGGAGTACGCGGGATTGAACGCGTTCTGAATCTCGCCTGCTTTGAACTTGTCGTAACGGGATGAATACTGATTGAAATCAAGCACGACGCGGCGCAGCTTGCCGAGCTTGGGAAGCTGTTCTCTGACAAGCGCAATGCACGGGTCAAACGACGGACGCATCGCTTCCAAAAGCACCCTCCGGTTTGCCTTTGCCGCGGCGATCATTTCGGAAAGCTCGCGGGAATTGGTCGCAATGACCTTTTCGCAGAGAACGTGCTTGCCGGCGTTCAGCGCACGGACTGCCTGCTCTGCATGGGCAAAGTTCGGACTTGCGATATAGACGGCATCGATTTCGTCGGACGTCAGAAACGCGTCGTAATCGGTGAACACATGCGGGATTTGATGCTTTTCGGCAAACGCATCTCCCGTCTGCCGGGCGCGCGAATAGACCGCCGTCACGTTCACACAATCCAGCGACGCCGCAGCATCCGCAAGCCAATCGCTGACGAAATTGGTACCGACAATACCGATTCTGATCGGGGTTTTATCATTCATCATGGGATTTCTCCTTTATTGCAATATCATACCATTTAATTATATCCTAAATCCGCCCGAAAATCAAGCATCGACGCAAAATATCCGCCGTATTTTCTCCTATCCGACGGAATTTCGGCAAATTGTCAAAATACCTATGTGCATTTTCGTACACTTTGCCCATAGAAAATCGGAAGATTTCGCGCTATAATAATGGAAAAATGACCGTTTTGGAGGTTTATCATGGGAGGATTGTTTTCCGCACGCGGCATCACGGCTGATGCCGTCGTATCCCGCACCGATTTCCGACCGTTTCTGACGGAGGACTTTGACATCAAAAAGCTGCTTGCGCCATACGGCGTACCGTTTGTCACCCAGGCAGAAAAGCTTCTTGAAGAGCCGTATCCGCAGCTGTGCGCATCGGTTTATATGCAGTATGTCAGAAACGGAAACCGTTCCAACTATGAAGGGCTCTATTTCCGCCGCCGCTCAATGCTGACGAACTTCGTCATGGCAGAGCTGTACGAGGGCAAGGGACGCTTCATCGACCGCATCATCGACGGTATGTGGTTTATCATGGAGGAATCGTCCTGGATCATCCCCGCGCACAACTGGTCGGGCAAGCCCGTTACGGGAGGTGTCGTTTCCCTGCCCGATACGTTCTTCACCGCCGATGACGGCGACGATATGAAGCACATCGATCTGTTTTCCGCAGGTACAGGCGGTCAGATGGCATGGCTGTGGTATCTGACGGGCGAAATCCTTGACCGCGAAAATCCCGTCATCCGCGCACGTCTGTATTCCCAGCTGCACCGGCGGATTCTCCATCCGTTCTACACCTACGACCACGATTGGTGGATGGGAACAAACGGAAACACGCTCAACAACTGGACACCGTGGATCATCTCCAACGTCCTGACAGTGCTTGCACTCTGCGAGGACGACGACACGCTCCGCCGTGCGGGTGTCTCCAAGTGTATGGAAATTCTCGACCGCTACGTTGCGTTCCTGCCCGATGACGGCGGATGTGACGAAGGTCCCGGATACTGGGGTGTTGCGGGCGGCTCACTGTTTGACTGTCTTGAGGTGCTATACGATCTGACGGAGGGTGCGATCAACGTCTTTGACGAGCCGAAGGTTCGCCGCTTCTGTGAGTACATCATGAACGTCTGCATCAAGGAAAATCAGTATATCAACTTCGCCGATGCCGCATCGCGTCTGCATCCCGATTTCCGCATGATCTCCCGCATGGGCAGAAAGATCGGCTCTCCGCGGCTTTCCGCGTTTGCATCGACCGTCATCCATGCGCCCGATACCTGTCCGCTCTCCGATGCACAATCTTATCGCTTCTATGCAAACCTCGCAGAGCCGATCCCGCAAAAACAGGCATTTGCTCCCGCCGAGCATACCTACTTTGACGATTTACAGATCGCCGTTTCCCGTGAGATCACCGACGACGGTGTCGGTATGTTCCTTGCCCTCAAGGGCGGCAATAACGCCGAATCGCACAACCACAACGACGTCGGTCAGTTTATCCTGTTCGACGGCGGCACCCCGATCATCATGGATGCGGGCGTTGAGCAATACTGCCGTGATACGTTCAGCGCAAAACGCTATACCCTTTGGGCCATGCGCGGCAATTATCACAATATCGCCAATATCAACGATATCGAACAGCAGCCCGGCGGTACGTACCGGGCGCACGTCCTCTCCTACTGCGAGGAAACAGGCGCAATGAAGCTCGATCTGACCGACGCATATCCCAAGGAAGCAAACGTCGCATCCTATACGCGCGACGCAGTGCTTGACGGCAGTACCGTGACCGTTCACGATGCCCTGACGCTGAATACTCCCGGCCATGCCTGCTTCCGTTATCTGACCGTAGACGAGCCTGTCATCTGCGGCAATGAGATCCGCTTTGCATCGGGTCACGTCGCCGTTTTTGATCCCGCACTTTCCGCATCGGTTGATTCCGTAAACCTGAACGGCGGCAAGATCGCCCGTGAATGGCAGCGCGAAACGATGTGGCGCATTACCCTCTCCACCGCCGACGGCATCACCGCCTGCGAGCATACCCTGACCTTCAACAGAACGTAAAACCGAAAGGAACCGAATCACACGTCTATGAACTACACCGAATTTGTAAAAGAAGTATGTGACGTCCTCTCCTTCCCCACCGAAGCCGTTACCTGTTTTCTTGGGCTGGAGAAAAATCTTGAAAGCAATCCCGCCTTTGCCGAAGAACTGGAGGCGTTGGTCTCGCGATTCTGCCGCGACAATACCACGCATCTCGGCGACATCATTCCTCTCGTCGAAGCGCTTGCCGCACAGCACGGTGAGAACCCCTACACGCTCGATCTTACCTATATCATGCACTGCGCGTATTACACCCGCATCCGCTACCGCGAAACGGGACTTTCCGAAAAGCTCTTTTGGGACAGCATGACCGATCTGCGCTACAAGCTGCTCGAATGTATGACCTGCAAAAACGTTCCCGGCACGTTCGTCGCCGCGTGGAACGAAGGCTTTCTGCGCCTCGGTCGTTTTTCGCTCGGACGGTTCCAGTATGAACCGAACGGACAGTATCAGGGCGAAGACATGACGCTTGCCTGCGGATACACGCTGACGAAAGGTACGCGCTATCTGAACTTCCACATTCCGAGCAGCGGCGTTCCGCTGACCGACGACGTGCGTCTCGATTCCTATCGTCAGGCGTACGACTATTTCAAAGCGTGGTCCGGCGGCGACGTCGTCCTGCTCCATACCTCCAGCTGGCTTCTGAACCCCGTACATTACAAGATCCTGCCGCCGCACTCCAACATTCTGCGCTTCATGAACGACTTTGAGATCTACGCATCCGCCGAATCGGAGAAGTTTGGCAATGCATGGCGCATCTTCGGCGCGTATGCCGAGCTTCCCGTATCGGAATGGCCGGAGGATTCGTCTCTGCGACGCGCGTTTAAGTCGCACATTCTCACAGGCGGCAAGAGCGGTCACGGCTCCGGCTTCATTGTGATGCACAACGGCGAAAACGTCACCCACCGCCCGGGATATTTTGGAAAAGCATAACCGATCATAAAAAGCAAGGACACACCGATTTCTTTCACGGCGTGTCCTTGCTTTTTAAAGTCCGATATCAATGCGGCTCAGTTTATCAAAGAGAATATCTTCTTCATCCTCCACGTCTGCCGCCGCTTCGATTTTCTGTCGGATGGAAAGCATCCGTTCATCGGTCTCACGAATGGTTTCCGCGCAAAGACGCAGTTCCTCCGCAATGTGTTCCTGGTCGGGAATGTCCTGTTTGTATTTCATCTGATGCTCCAGCGTCGCCCAGAAGTCCATGGCGATCGTGCGGATCTGCACCTCCACCTTCATGTCGATCTTGCGGTCGGCAAAGAATACGGGAACCGTCACGATCAGATGCAGGGAGCGATAGCCGTTCGGCTTCGGCTCGGCAATATAGTCCTTTTTGCGCAGAAGTGTGATATCGTCCTGTACCAGAAGCGCATCGGCGATCAGATAGATATCGTCGATATATGGACAGATGACGCGGACACCGCCGACGTCGTGAATGTATTTCTCAATGTTTTCCACAGACAGCCCTGCATTGTAACGTGCAAGCTTTTCCGTAATGCTTGCCGTGGTCTTCAGCCGTGTGGTGATAGAGGCGATCGGATTGCGTCGGTAGCGAACCTTGAATTCCGTGTTCAGAATGTCAAATTTCGTCTGAATCTCCTTCATGGCACAGGTATACATCATCCGCAGCTCCTTGTAGTCCACGATGATCTCCATAAATTCTCTTGCGCGTGCCTGCATCCACTTTGCGACATCCGCAGATATGGTGAGATCGGTGCTCATGGCGGATTCGTTTTTATCCGTCGTCTGCATCAGTCAGTCACTTCCTTTTCTTCGTTTTTGTTGTATTCAGTATAGCATACAGATATGGCTGCCGCCGAAACGAAGTGTGAAAAAAGTTGCAACAGGATGTAAATTTTTTTATGGCGTGTTTTTCTGTCCGCTTATAGACAAAGCCGTCGGAATGTGGTATAATGAACGCATCAGATCACACAGAGAGGATTCATCCATCATGCACGTTACCGTCATCGACGGACAGGGCGGCCAGCTCGGCGCACAGCTCGTCCGTGAAATTCATACACAACTTCCAACCGTTTCCCTGACCGCCGTCGGTACCAACGCCGCCGCAACCGCCGCGATGCTCAAAGCAGGAGCGACACAGGCGGCAACGGGCGAAAATCCCGTTATCGTTGCCTGCCGCCGCGCCGACGTCATCATCGGACCAATCGGGATTGTCATCGCCGATGCCATGCTCGGTGAGGTCACACCGAAAATGGCAGCAGCCGTCGGTGCCGCCGATGCCGTTCGGATTCTGATTCCGATGAACAAATGTGATACCGTCATCGCCGGTGTGCCGGAGCAGACCACCACCGCACTGATCGACGACGTTCTGCGGCGATTGAATAAAATCATCGCAGAATCGGATTTCTCCACAGCCACTTGACAAATGCATGGGTTTCGTGTATAATAATAGCGCGATTCAGAAGAACCGCGCAGAAACAGAAGTTTCTAATCGTACCCCCGTCCTATACAGCATCAAACCACATAAACAAACGATACGCAGAAGGTGTCATGTTCCCGCACGGAGCACGTCACCTTTTCTTATTTCAAAGGAGTTCTCATGAAACAACATATCAAAATCCACAAGCTCGTTCTCGCCGCAATGTTCGCCGCACTCGCCTATCTTCTGCCGTTTCTGACGGGACAGATTCCCGAAATCGGCGCTATGCTCTGCCCGATGCACATTCCCGTTCTGCTCTGCGGCTTTCTCTGCGGATGGCAATGGGGTGCCGTCGTCGGCTTCGCCGTTCCGCTGTTCCGCTCCGTAACGCTCGGTATGCCGCCGCTCTTCCCGACCGCGTTCTGCATGGCGTTTGAGCTGGCTTGCTACGGCGCGGTCTGCGGTCTGCTTTACCGTTTCCTGCCGAAGAAAAAGTGGACGATCTACGCCGCACTCATCGCCGCTATGGTTGCAGGACGCCTCGTCTGGGGTGCGGTCATGTTCCTCTGCGTCGGCATGAGCGGCGGTTCGTTCGGCATCGCGGCATTTCTCGGCGGTGCCGTCACCAACGCGATTCCCGGCATCATCGCACAGATCGTACTCGTCCCGATCCTGGTCATGATTGCGGAAAAGCTAAGCAGACAAAACTAAAACGATAAAATCAGCCCGAAGACCATGCGTGATGATGGATTCGGGCTGTTTTATTGTTTCGTAATAGGGTTTTCACATGCGCACACAATCACGCCGAAGGCGTGTATCTCATCCGCAGCTTGTTGCGGTATATCATCAATGCGAAGCATTGTATATCATCAAGCCGCAGAGATATACACGCTGACGCGTGATGAGATACAGCCCCAACTGGGCTGATGATATACCGCCTTACGGCGGATGATATGCCAAGCCTGCGGCTTGGGAAAAAGGACTCGAGACCCGCCGCGGAATCGCTTCGCGCTTCCGCAAAAGAATTTTCTGTCGGAAATTCTTTCAGTCGTGTGTTGTACAATCCTTCTTCTCCAACGATAAAAAAAGAACCACCTGCGGTGGTTCTTTTTTTATGGCAGGGGCAGGAGGACTCGAACCCGCGACCCACGGTTTTGGAGACCGGTACTCTACCAACTGAGCTATACCCCTGTATATACCTGTTCGATTGGGAACAGGTGGCGCGCCATGCAGGATTCGAACCTGCGACCTACCGGTTCGTAGCCGGGCACTCTATCCACTGAGCTAATGGCGCATTTTCTGTGTTGTAAGCAATCTCGCTTCAACGTTATATATGATACCATATTTTTTCGGTTTTGTCAATAGTTTTTTTGATTTTTTTCATTTTTCTTTTCTATTTCTTTTGAAACCCGATAAAAACATCCCGATTTCCGTTAAAATACAGGAAATCGGGATGTCGTTTTCTCATTACCAATTCAGTTTTTCAGAAATCTGCGATCCATATGCAACAATCGCATCCGTATTGGCATCCACGGAACGCTGAAGGTTCTGCAAATCTTGATCGATTGCACCGAGAAGGTTATTGGTCACCATCAGCTCGCGGTAAATCAAATACTGTGTATCTCTGACTTGTTCAAGCGTTTTGCTGATATTTTCCAAATGTGCGATAATGATGTTTTGGCGAAGCTCGCTTTCATAAAGATTGTAGGCCCCGTCCGCTCCTGCAAGCGTGTCACATCTGCCGCTTTCAAAATACTCCAATATCTGCGCTACGGCAATAAAATTGTGGTATTTCGGGAAAATCGGGCTGTTAGCGTAATGCGCTTCCAAATCTTTCTTTGCACGCGCACGCATGGAACTCAATTCCGGAAAGTACGTTTCACAATACTTCACCAGATTATGATCCCGCGTCAGCTTGGCATTACGCTCACGCAATTTATTTACATAAAATGCGCGTTCCTTTTCATATCCTTCATCAGGAGCATTGGGGTCTCTTTTGATTTCTCCAATCAAAGCCCAAATGCCGACGGCAATACCGCACAGAAGTGCAATAATAACAGCAGTTTTCAACATTGTAAGCGGCATATCCGGCCACGGATCTCGATATCCATGCCGAATTCCATAATAGAAACCGTATACAACGCCGATTATACCACCCGGAATTGCCCCAACAGCAGTACCGCCCACCAAACCAGCAATCAAAGAGGCAATATTTTGACCGACGCCCTTACTTGAATCAAGCTTTTTCGGGCAACTATATCCCTGCGTCATATCAGAAATCGAATGAAAACGCTTATAATCCGCCGGCATACGATCATAGTCACTTTCGTATTTTGTTCCAGCAAGCGTTTGTTTTGGATACACCCGATTGGGTTTATATTGAAAATCTTCATATGGAATCAAGTCACCGTCTTTGTATTCGGTAACCGTTCTCGATTCGTTATCAATAGCGTCTAATCTTCTTTTCAGCTCCTGCTCTGTTCGGTCACAGGTGTAAATGACACCCTCCAAATCAACAGCACGCTTTAAAAAAGCTTTAATCTGTGATAAATCCTCATGCATTATATAACATCTCCGTTTGTAAAATTAAATTTTCAAATGGTTATTATACTTCATCGGCAATCTGTCCTCGTAGAGGAACGACGTATCGGAGTATGACAGACATCTCGGCTGTGTCAGACCGTCACTGTGGTTGGCAAAGTGGAAGATCGAAATGCCGCAATGGGTCATATCAAATGTCGACCACAAAAACTGCGGCGGAATACCGAGCAGAACAGCCAAAAACGCAAGACCGAAGCCTGCGTGCGCAAACAGTGCGATCCGCTCGTCACTGGGCTTTACGATGCGGTAATTCAAGCCCTCGCGGACGTAACCGTGTCTTGCGAAGAATTCGTCGGACGCCGCCTGAATACGCGCAACACCCTCTTTGGCGGTCGTACCCGCAACGCTGGGCATTTCCGTCCAGTTGTCCATCGTCAGAATCGGCTTTTCGTTTTCGCAGGTCTCGGGACGCGTCATGCGCTCGTAGATCCAATGCTTTTTGCCCTTCTCGTCGATCTCGGTCAGCTCGTCCCACGCAAGCGCCTCGGAGCTCCACTCCTCAATGCCGATCGGCAGACGCAGAAGCTCTGCGGTCGGCTGTGCCGTCTGCTGTGCGCGTCCCATTGGCGAGGAATAAATGCGGTCAAGACCGTTTACGGCAAGACGGCGCGCAACAGCTTCCGCCTGACGTCTGCCAAGCGGTGTCAGAGAGTCCGTCGAATAATCGGGATCCCCGTGTCGAATCAGATAAAACAGCATATGAATCCCTCCTTAAATCTTGATCGCATGGTTATAGATCAGCGGCAGACGGTCTTCGTACAGATACGAGGTGTCCGAAAGACACAGACAGCGCGGCATGGTATAACCGTCCGGTCTGTTTTCAAAATGGAAAATCGAAATCGCAGCGTGCGTGAAATCAAACGACGCAAACGTATACTGCTGCGGAATCTGCAAAAGCACGGGAAGCCATTCCATCGAGAAGCCCTGATGGCAGAAGACGGCAACGCGGTCGTCGTTGGGACGTTCAATGCGGTACTTACAACCCTCGCGAACGTATCCCTGCCGTGCAAGGAAATCGTCGGAGGCTGCCTGTATACGCTCGTAGCCTTCCTTACCGCGGATGGAGGAGAAACATTCCTGCTCGTACCAGTTATCCAGCGTTGCACGCACCGTTTCTTCGGTCTTGATTTTGGTATTCTGGATATGGAAGGGCCACGTGTCGTGATCACCGCCCATTTTACCGGCAATATCGTGCCATGCATGTCCTTCGGAGCACCAGTCTTCAATCTCAATCGGCAGACGCAGAATCTCCGAGGTCGGCTTGGCGGTTGCAACCGCACGTCCGAGCGGAGAGGAGTAAATACGGTCGATTCCGTTGACGGAAAGACGGCGTGCGACCGCCTCCGCCTGACGCTGTCCGAGCGGCGTCAGCGAATCGTGTTCATAGTCGGGATCCCCATGACGGATCACATATAACAGCATAATCGGTCACCTCACGTTATCAACCAAGATACATTCCGCGGTAAACACCGGGATCAGAGCCTTCAATGACGGTCGCACCGCAAGTCTTTTCATAGAACTTGACGGGACCTGCCGAGCCGATGATACCGTAGCCGTAGCCTTCTTCCTTCATGGCGTTGAGGCAGGCAAGCAGGATCGCCTTGCCGATGCCCTGTCCGCGTTCCTTTTCGTCAACGCCCGTCGGTCCGAAGAATCCCTTGACCGTTGCGTCGTAGCAGCCGAAGCCGAGCATTTCGGGATGAATATAACCGTCCTCATCCTTGGTTTCGCGGATCGCAATGTAAATGCTCTTGGGAGAGCGGAAGAATGCGTTTTCCGCTTCGCTTGCCCAGCCGTCGCCGAAGTGCTTTTTGATCCACGCGATCACGCCCCAGTTTTCGGGACCGATCGGACGGCGGATGACGATGTTCTTTTCCGCCAGTGCGTCGATATCGGGCTGTGCAGAGGGAATTTCATACAGTTTTACAAGTAAGTCTGCCATAATAATAGTTCCTTTCAAGGTTCTGTTTTTAAGTATTGTATCACAGATTTTCGGATTTGTCAATTTCCGCTGCCGATTTTCAAGCGGTTTTCGGCAGATTTTGAAAAATTATGTTCACTTTTCCGAACGGCGTGATGGCATCGTCAGAACAGAACTTTGATCTTCGTG
>JAZQWK010000132.1:0-5999 GCA_045632325.1 Eubacteriales bacterium | reverse complement strand
TTATCTCAATCTGCTTGAAATTGAAAATCTTCATCTGGAAAACAGCTGGTGGGATCAGCGCGCCAATGAAAACCTGCAGGTTGGCGGTAAGCTGTATTTTACCACGGGCGATATCAGTATTCTTGACAACGAATGTACGATGGTCATGTTCTTCAACAAGCAGCTGATCTCCGAAAACGATCTTTCCGATCCGTATCAGATGGTCAAGGACGGTACCTGGACGATTGACGCCATGTTTGAGATGTGCTCCGGTATTTCCGCAGACCTTAACGGTGACGGCAATATGAAGGATACCGACGACCGCTACGGCTTGTTCTGCGCGTTCAATACGCCGCACTCTTTGTATTTTGCATCGGGTGAGCGCATCGTTACGACGGATCAGAACGGACAGCTGCAGCTTGTCATGAACAACGAGCGTTCCGTCAGCGCAGCAACCAGGATCCTCGAGCTCTGTCTTGATCCTGCGCATCTGGCAAACGGCTTTGACAGCTCGGTCAAGGCGTTTATGGAAGGCAGATTGCTGTTTACCGGCTGGGCGTTGACCGATATCAACAGCATCCGTGACTGTCAGTACGACTTCGGTATTCTTCCGTATCCGAAATATGATGAAAAACAGGAGGACTATTACAGCCTGATCAGTACGATTCTGACGCCCGGCGTTTCAATACCCGTGACGAACACCGAACCCGAAAAGGCGGGTCTGATCCTGGAAGCAATGGCGTATTATTCCGTTGATACGCTGACGCACGCGTATTACGATACGGCGTTGAACAACCGTTATATCCGTGACGAGGATTCCGGCGAGATGCTTGATATCATCTTCGCAAGCCGCGTTTACGACTTCGGCTTTATTTTTGACGTCGGCGGTATGGGAACCCTGATTCAGAATATGTACGGCTCGCGCAAAAACAATTTCGCGTCCCAGTACGAAAAATACGAGAAGAAAGCGCAGACGGCACTTGCCGATCTGATGGCAGCCTTTGAGGGTGCATAATAACGAGCGGAGGTACGATAACTATGAGCCGATATATCACCAATCCCAATCGCTGGGTCATCGTGACGGAGCAGTATTCCGGTCTGATCGGACACGGTGTCGGTCTTTTGAACAAAACCGTCTCTGATTTTTACCGCGATCATCTTTCCGTTTATACCATGGACGCGGTCAATGAGGAACTGCTTGCAGCCTGCAATCTGATCGTCGTTGGACGAAACGAGAGTCCGCTGATTGCCGATCTGATCGCAAAGCAGGTTGTCACTCCCTGCACAAAACGGCAGGGCTACAGCGCTTGCATCATCGACAGCCCGTGGAACGCAGAAAAGCAGACGGTCATCATCGCAGGTGCTGACGAAGCGGGTGCCGCTTACGGCTGTGTTGATTTCTGCAATCAGTACTGCGGCTGTGACATTTACAAGTGCGGCAAGGTTTGGTGCAGTATGTATGAAGGCTACTTCGACACGCCGTTCCATGAAAAGCTGCCCGCATGGTCGAAGGTCTCCGCACCCGACGTGGAGGACCGCGGCATCTGGACGTGGGGTCACGTCATTTACGACTATCGCTCGTTCTTTGACAATATGTTCCTTCTGAAGCTGAACGAGGTCGTCATTTGGAACGACTACGCACCGATCAACGCAAAGGAAATCGCCGATTACGCACATTCGCTCGGCATCAAGCTGATCTGGGGCTTTGCATGGGGATGGGGCGTGGACTGTACCGTTTCCGCAAAGCTCGATGATGAATCTCTGAAACAACTGCGCGACAACATCGTCGAAAAGTACGAAAAAGAATATCTGCACTCGGGCTGTGACGGCATTTACTTCCAGTCGTTTACGGAATTGAACACCGCGTACATCGGTGATAAGCTGATTGCCGAAACCGTTGTGGAGCTGGTCAACGACACGGCTGGCGCGCTGCTTGCAAAGTATCCCAATTTGCACATCCAGTTCGGTCTTCATGCTAATTCCGTCAAGGATCACACGCAGTTTATTGCCAAGGTCGACCCGCGCGTCTACATCATTTGGGAAAACTGCGGCAGCTTCCCGTTCCAGGGTGAGCATGCCGACAACGGTTCGGAATATGACTTCGGCGATTTGCCGTCAACCCGCGAATTTGTCGAAAAGATCACCGTTCTGCGCGGCAACGAGGACAAGTTCGGTGTTGTTATGAAAGGTTTGACCGGTCTTGACTGGAGCCGCTTTATCCATCAGGAACCGAATCTCATTATGGGCGAGAGAAGCAAGCGTTTTCTGCATCTGCGCACAGAGGAGAAAAACCGCATCTGGAAATTCCGTCAGGCATATTGGATCCGCAACGTTGAGTATGTTCGTTTGACCACGCAGTCGCTCATGAAGAACAAGGACTATATGAACGTACAGGCGCTGGTTGAGGACGGTATGTTTGAAACGGGCATTCCGCTGCCTGTGGCAATCTATGCCGAAACGCTGTGGGATGCACAGAAGGACGGCATGGAAACGGTGCTGCAGGTCATGAAGTATCCGTGTGTGACGATGGCGAATCTTTGATTTGTTCGTGAATTTGTGAAAATATCGGCGCGAAACCGACCGAATATTATTGACATTATGATATATTTGTGCTAAAATATCATTAACGAACAAAATTGATTGGGAGGGTATTTATATGTCATTCATCAAAATGCGCATGGGTATTGCTGTTTTGGCAATGCTGCTTTTGGCGACAACTTCATGTGGCTCATCTGCAGCAGATACATCCGCGAGTACGTCGGCAGACACTGCTGCGCAAACTGCCGCCGAAACGGAAGACCCCGGCTACGACTACGCAGGGAAGGATTTCGGGGGAGCAGAGCTGAACGTTCTGAACTTTGATTCCTTCTATAATGCGTATATCTATCTTGATTTTGAAGGTACTTCAGGTGAGACGCTGGATGATGCGGTCTATAGCCGCAACCGCCGTGTCGAGGAAGCACTGAACTTCAAGCTCAACGAAGTCAAATATCAGTATAATGGCTGGCAGGACAGCCAGGAAGCGCTGATTGATACTGTGACAAAGTCTGTTATGGCAGGAGATTTTGCATACGATGCAGCATATCTTCCGGTTGCGTTCAAGTCGAGCGTCATTACGGACGGTTATCTGTATGACCTGTATGAGCTTCCCGGGCTGAAACTCGATCAGCCGTGGTGGGATCACTATATCAATGATGCGCTGGAACTCAACGGTCATCTGTATGCCGCATCCAGCCCGCTGCATCTGCAGACGCTCGATATGTCCGATGTGCTTCTGTTCAATGAGAAGATGTTTACAAACATGGGGATGGACTTCCCGTATCAGCTTGTCCGTGACGGAAAATGGACATTGGACAAATTCCATGAATATATCGCCGCACTGACTCAACTCAACGGCGATTCTTCGTTTACGTTTACCAACAGCGGCAATTCGGTCTACGGTGTTGCCGTGCATCCCGACCTGATATTTGCCATGACCTATTCTGCAGGTCAGCGGCTGGCAGAAAAAACGGATACCGGTTTTCGTCTGACGCTGGAGGGAGAGCGTTGGTATAATGTTGCTGACAAGCTGGCAAATATGCTCCACAGGGAAAGCGGCTATGCGCTTGATAATACCGATGATGAAACGGATTCGTACTATACGACGCTCTTCCGTTTGGGTCGTGCCGCATTTGTCACCGCGGAAATCAAGATGACGATGGAGCTTCGTGATATGGAAGATCCCTTCGGTCTTCTGCCGATGCCCAAGTATGATGAGTCGCAGAAGGATTATTATACGGTTACCGGTTACTGTACTGCGCTTCTGACTGTTCCGAGTGTTGTGGAAAACCCGCATATGGTCGGTTGGGCATTGGATGCGCTGTCGTATGATAGCTGGAAGTCGGTGCTTCCGATTTATTACGATGTCCGTCTGGAACAGAAGGGGCTGCGCAATGAGGATTCGATTGCGATGCTTGATATTGTCCGTTCCAGTCTTGCTGCAGAACCGACACTGATGCTCGGCATTGCTTACAACTACGTTTCAGCAATGGATGATGCTATTCTGAGCGGAAAGGTCAATCTTGCATCGCTTGCGGCATCCCATACAAAGAATCTGGAAAAGAACATTCAAAAAGTTGCAGACGCATTTGCGGACTGACACCAAACCGGATAAAAGTGAACTATTGAACAGCGGCACTGTAGAGAACATCTCTGTGGTGCCGCTGATTGTCTGCAAACAGAAAGGGAGCGACTTTGAATCGCTCCCTTGTTTCGTGCGTTTGGGAATTAATACATACCGCCCATGCCGCCGCCCATACCGGGTGCGCCTGCTGCGGGTGCGGGATTTTCTTCCTTCTTGTCAGCGACAAGTGCCTCGGTGGTGAGGACGGTTGCTGCAACGGAAGCTGCGTTCTGCAGTGCGGAACGGGAAACCTTGGTCGGGTCAACGATACCGGAAGCGACCATATCGCAGTAAACTTCCTTGTATGCGTCGAAGCCGTAGCCGATCTTGTCAGCGGTCATGATCTTGTCGATGATGACGGAGCCTTCCAGACCTGCGTTTGCGGCGATCTGACGGACGGGTTCTTCCAGAGCTTTGACAACGATCTGGATACCGGTCTTTTCGTCGCCTTCTGCATCAGCGAGCAGAGCCTTGACGTCAGCGATGACATTGAGGAATGCAGTACCGCCGCCTGCGACAATACCTTCTTCAACAGCCGCACGGGTAGCGTTGAGTGCGTCCTCGATGCGGAGCTTCTTTTCCTTCATTTCGGTTTCGGTAGCAGCACCGACCTTGATGACGGCAACACCGCCTGCCAGCTTTGCAAGGCGTTCCTGCAGCTTTTCGCGGTCGAAGTCAGAGGTAGTGGTTTCAATCGCTGCACGGATCTGTGCAATGCGGGACTTGATCTCATCGGATTCACCTGCACCGCCGACGATGATGGTGTTTTCCTTGGTGATCTTGACCTGGCGAGCCTGACCGAGCTGTGCAATGGAAGCATCCTTAAGATCGAGACCCAGTTCGTCGGTAATGACTTCGCCGCCGGTGAGGATTGCGATGTCACGGAGCATTTCCTTGCGTCTGTCGCCAAAGCCGGGAGCCTTGACAGCAACACAGGTGAACGTGCCGCGGAGCTTGTTGAGAACGAGCGTGGTGAGTGCTTCGCCTTCGATGTCTTCTGCAACGATGACGAGCTTCTTGCCAGCCTGAACGATCTGTTCGAGCAGGGGAAGGATATCCTGGATGTTGGAGATCTTCTTGTCGGTGATGAGGAGCAGTGCATCGTCGATGACCGCTTCCATCTTGTCAGTATCGGTGACCATGTAGGGAGAGATATAACCGCGGTCGAACTGCATACCTTCAACGACTTCGGAGTAGGTGTCAGCGGACTTGGATTCTTCAACGGTGATAACGCCGTCGGAGGTGACCTTTTCCATAGCGTCTGCGATCAGGTTACCGATCATTTCGTCGCCTGCGGAGACAGTACCGACGCGAGCGATGTCTTCCTTGCCTTCAACGGGCTTGGAGTGGCTCTGCAGAGCGGCAACGGCTGCGTCGACAGCGCGCTGGATGCCGCGGCGAACAACCATCGGATTTGCACCTGCGGTGATGTTCTTCATGCCTTCGCGGATGAATGCCTGAGCGAGCAGGGTAGCGGTGGTGGTACCGTCGCCGGCTGCATCGTTGGTCTTGGTAGCAACTTCACGGACGAGCTGTGCGCCCATGTTTTCCATTGCGTCCTCAAGTTCGATTTCCTTTGCGATGGTAACGCCGTCGTTGGTGATCAGCGGAGCGCCGTACTTCTTGTCGAGGACGACGTTGCGGCCCTTCGGACCGATGGTGATTTTAACGGTATCAGCGAGCTTATCGACACCGCGGAGCAGAGCGTTTCTGGCTTCGATGCCGTATACGATTTCCTTTGCCATAATTGATTATCTCCTGAAATAATTTGTGGTTTTGTTGTGGGAGTCGATTATTCTACGATTGCGAGAATGTCGGACTGCTTGACGATGGTGTATTCCACGCCGTCACACTTGAC
>JAZQWK010000131.1:0-2602 GCA_045632325.1 Eubacteriales bacterium | reverse complement strand
CAAGAACATATACGTAAGATACCGTTTTTCTCCTCATCCACCACTTCGTGGTCCCCCTTCTCCGCTGGAGAAGGTCTTGGGTTGTGAACATCGCCGGCGCAGCGGTCGAACCATCAACGCCTGCTTCTTATTTTATATCCTGATCACTGCACATAAAACTCTTTGAAATCATCCAGTCGGATACATCCCAGCGGCAGACCGAAGCCTGCGCCGCAGTCGATGGCGATGTGACCGTGATCGCGGTAAATTTTGCCGATGTAAGCATTGCCGGAACCGGCAGTTCCGATATGGAGTGTCGGGGTATGTCCCGTGACGAGATAGGCGTTGTCAAAATAGCGCATCAGATAATCGGGACGGTGTTCCAAAAGCGTCAGAAGCGGCTGCTCGTCAAGCGGCGTTTTGCGCGATTCGTAGGGGATTCCGCCGTGTACGAGCACGAAGCGGTTTCCGCCGACCGTCAGCATCTCATACGGAAGAAACTCGTCGATGTAGTCAAGCAGTGCCTCGCGTTCCTCCTGCGGCAGACGACGGAAGCCCGCAAGCGTTGTGTCGCCGCCGTCCTCGCGCCATGCGGCAATGCTGTATAACAGCTCTTTTGTGATCTGCGTTTCGGCGTTTTCTTCGGTGACTTCTACACAAAGCTGTCGGAGCAGCGTCGATGCGATCAATTCATGGTTGCCGAGGATGGGAATGACGTTGGGGCGCAGACTCATGTCCCAAAGAAGCTCCACGGGCTTTTCGCCGCGATCGAGCACGTCGCCGAGGACGTAGAGCATATCGTCGTCGCAGAAGCCGATTTTGTCAAGCATCGCAAGATATTTGTCATACTGACCGTGGATATCCGACATTACGTACGTCATACCGTTACTCCTCGTCGGCACAATCATAGCCTGCGACGTGGCGATAGACCTTGATATAGTCCACCTGCATACCGTAGAGCGGTGTCAGCGACGCATCAAGTGTTCCCGCCCAGCCGCCGACAGCTGCGGTCAGCTTTGCGTAGCACGGCACCTGACAGACCCACTTGCCTTCCTTTTTCCAGGTGTTTTCGCCGTCGATATAGAAATAATACCCATCCGGTGTCCATTCCAGGGCAAAGGTATGCCATGCATCGTCGTAGATGCCCGGTATGTCGATCGGATGATTCAGGGTCTTGTGCTCCTCCTCGTACCCGTCGCAATGAAGGGCGTGCTGAACCTGCGACCAATCGTGGTGCGGCGCTTCGATGATGTCAATTTCCGCGCCGTCCGCAGCACCCGGAACCTCGGCGTGACCCGCGCCGTCGCACATCAGCCAAAACGCCGCGTTGATACCCTCCGCCTGCGGCAGCTTCGCGCGGATCTCCCAATAGCCGTAGGCCTGCTCAAACAGATCGCGCGTGCGGATGGCTCCCGCATGATACGGCACACCGTCGCCCGTCACGGCCAAGATCAATGCACCGTCTTCCAGATATGCCGCATCTTCCATCCAGATGCAGTCGTCGCGCTCCCACTGCGGGCAGTACGCCCATTTCGTTTCGTCAAGGTAGTGTCCGTTGAAGGAGTCCATGAACGTCAGCTCCAGCTCAATGACGTCGTGAATGGTGCGGTATCGGTTTTCTTCAAAATCCTGCTCTGCCATCACGCGGTCTTCCTCCAGTTGTTTTTGGAGCAGTGCCGCGGCTTCTTCCTCGGCGATTCTGCGGGACTCCTCTTCGGCAAGGCGCGACTCCTCTGCCAGCCGCTCGGATTCCGCCTGTGCTTCAGCCAGTGCGATGGATTCGAGTCGTGCGGATTCCTCGGGAGATACCGTTACCGTCTCGCTTCCGCCGTCTGCACATCCACACAGAAGCAGTGCTGCCAGGATCGCCGATACAAGAAATCTACGTTGTTTTTGGATCGTCATCGTCATCAACCGTTCCTCTCGTGATTTTGTGTTTTTGATATCACCAGTATAACACAGATCTGCGGGAATTTCAATATGCTTGTCGGGATATGATGAAAAAACGGCACCGAAACGTTCAAAACGCATCGGTGCCGTGTGAATCAACCGTCGTGCTTTACAGCGCGTTGACCTCATTCTGCGAAACGAGCTTGACGCCGTTGTCGGAGAGGATCTTTGCAATTGCGTCTTCGTCCTTATCCTCGGAGGACAGACGGACGATCAGCAGTGCATTGCCGTCGAGGTTATAGTTAAAGGAATACATATATTCAATGAAGATGCCGTTTGCCTCAATGACAGCAAGGACGGAATCCAGTCCTGCGGGCTTGTTCGGTACTGCGGCGCAGAGCACCTTGTTCTTTCTTGCCATGAAGCCTGCATTGATGAGCGCGGTGATGGCACCGTTGAAGTCAGCCTCACGGACGACGATGCGCGCGATACCGAAGTTTGCGGTGTCGGCGATGGACATACCGAGCATATCGATGCCTGCTTCTGCCAGGGTCTTTGTCAGGGTACGGAGTGTACCGTGGTCGTTTTCAAGATAAACGGAAATCTGTGTGATGTACATGTTTTTATCCTCCTTTATATTAGTTCGTAAGTCCTCTCTTATCGATGGTGCGCTTTGCCTTGCCTTCAGAACGCTGGATGGACTTGGGCGGAACGAGCTTGATCTGAGCGGCGA
>JAZQWK010000130.1:0-5712 GCA_045632325.1 Eubacteriales bacterium | reverse complement strand
TGCGAACCGGCGATGATCGCCAAAACGCTCTCCTTCCCATTTTCCCGCAAAGATTTCGCGGAAGCCCTCGTCGGGAATGACATCCATGCCGCGAAGATCGGCAACGTGCTTTGCCGTGTCGTAGGCGCGCCGCAGATCGCTTGCGACGACGACGTCAACTGGAATTCCGTCGATTGCCTCTGCCGCCGCCTGTGCCTGCGCATGACCGCGTTCGGTCAGACCGAAGACGTTGCTCTGCCCCGTAAACCGATGTTCAAAATTTGCTTCACTTTCGCCGTGGCGAATAAAAATCAACGTTGTTGCCATAGTTTTAACCTTTAAGATCTCTTTTATGATTGGTCAGACGACCGTTCCCTACCGATATCGACAATGCACAGCTCCGGCGCATTGAAGAAACGCGGTACGATCGTATGATTACCGAGTCCGCGGCTGACGATCAGACGTCCCTCGTGCATACCCTGCGCGTATTTCGGAAACAGCCCCTGTCCGGGTGAGAACACCGGTATCGTAAAAATGCGAACCTGCCCGCCGTGCGCATGACCCGACAAAACAAACGGGATATCAAGATCACGCACCGCGCGGAAATACCATTCGGGACGGTGGCAAAGCAGAATCCGACAGCCGTCTTCTTTTGCAAACGACGACAGAAACGTCCGATGCACGTCGGCAATCTCACCCTTATTGCCGCGCAGCTCGGGACCGACGGCACCGATCGTCAGCTCTCCAAAGGATACCGATTCGTTGATAAGCAAAACCGCTCCCGTTTCGCGGATACGGGAAAAATCCGCCTCACCGAGAAACTTTTCATGATTGCCAAGCCCGTAAAACACGGGGATTTTCGGGGTGATCTCACGAAGAAACGCCAGCGCACGGTCACCGCCGTCATCGGTATTTTCAAGCAGATCTCCTGCGATCACAACCGCATCCGGCTGTGCGCGGAAAATGGCGTCAGCGATCTTTTTCCAGCGGCAATTGTGCAGATCGGCAACAAGTGCCAGACGGTACGACCCTGACAGCGTCGGTGCCGTTATGTGATAATGCGTAATATCCAGCATTACTCAATTCCCCTGATGTGCCAGCATCCGTCGGATATCGTCCTTCTGACCGATGACCGTTACCGTGTCTCCCGCACCGAATTTGCTGTTCGGATCGACGGAAATGCCCTTTTTATGCACGTTCTTTTTGCACACGGTAATGACGTTGATGTTCATCTTCTTACGGACGTCAAGCTCCAGCAGGGTCTTTCCGACCCAACGCGCGGGAACTTCCATCTCGACGATCGCCGTATCCTCGGAAAATTCCATATACTGCTGGACGCCTTCATGCGACAGCGCAAGACCGACGCGGCGTCCGATGTCAGACTCGGGAAGCACCACGCGGTCGGCACCGAGCTTTTCCAGCACCCTTGCATGGCGTTCGTCCGATGCGCGTGCGATCAGATAATTCACACCGAGTTCCTTTAATAATATGGTTGCCATAACGCTGTCGTTGGCATTTTCCGATATACAGAGCGCGACGCAATCATAATCGGCAACGCCGGCGGCACGGAGCACGGCTTCCTCGGTACAATCGCCGAGAATCGCACCGTCCACACAGTCCGCAATCGATTCGATATTTTTTTCATCGCTGTCAATGACGAGAACTTCTTTTTTTGCCGCAGCCAGCGTTTCCGCCAGCGCACGTCCGAATCTGCCAAGACCGATGATACAAAAGCTTTTCATCTTGTTCTCCAATTTTCGTTTTTTCGTTATCTTATCCAATGCCGACAGGCAGTATTCATCCGATCAGCAGCTTGACCGTCGGATACCGCACTGCATCTTCTTCGTCTGCCTGATGCAGAAGCACACTTGACAAGGTCAGGATTCCGACGCGTCCTGCATACATTGCGAAAATCAACAGCAGTTTGCTGACGATGCCAAGCGTGGGCGTCAGCGACAGTGAAAGTCCCACCGTGCAAAACGCTGAAAAGCACTCATACAGTGCTGCTTCCATCGGTACACCTTCCAGCATGACGATCACGGTTGCAAAAGAAAAAATCGCAACCAGTAAAATAAACAGAATACACATCGCGCGGAACACCACGTCCGAAGGTATCGCACGTTTCATCACGCGAATCTCCCGTTTTCCGCGCAGGGTAGCCCCGACCGCAAGCAGCATGACACCGACCGTACTGACCTTGGCACCGCCGGCAGTCGATCCTGATGCACCGCCGACAAACATCAGAAGCATCGAAACGACCTTGGAGGCATCGCGCAGTTCCGTCTGACCGATGGCATCAAAGCCTGCCGTTCTCGGCGTTACCGATTGGAAAAAGGCGTGCAGCAGCTTCTGCGGCACGGTCATATCCCCGATCGTCGCGGGATTGTTCCATTCCAGGAGTGCGATCAGAACGGCACCGCCAAGCAAAAAACAACCCGTTACCGCAAGCACGAACCGCGTATACACGCTCATGCGCTTCTGATACCGAAACCGATCCCAAAGATCGCTCCACACAAGAAAACCTGCGGCACCGAGCATAATCAACGCTGACAAAACTCCCAACAGCAGCGGATCCGGTTCAAACTCCACAAGAGAGGAAAAAGACGACGTAAGAACTCCGCCGAACGGATCAAAGCCCGCATTGCAGAACGCGGAAACGGCAAGAAAAATACCTGCAAAAATACCGCGTCCGATACCGAAGATCGGGATCGTGCGGATCATCAAAAGAAGCGCACCGCATCCCTCGATGACAGCCGTGCCGATAAAGACGCGCTTCACGAGACGGCGGATATCCGCGCCCGTATCAAGTCCGAACGATTGCGCTGTCAGATTGCGGACACGCGGTGAAACGCGTTTGCCAAGCGCGCCGAGCAGAATCAGTGCAAACGACATAAAGCCAAGACCACCGAGCTGAATCATGCAGAGGATCACGCTCTGTCCGAACAAACTCCAATGCGTTCCCGTATCGACAACGACAAGTCCCGTTACGCACGTCGCACTGACCGCTGTGAAAAGGGTATCGGAAAACGGCGTAACCACCCGCGCATTGGATGCGGCGGGGAGCATCAGAAGTCCGGCACCGATGAGGATGATTGCAAGAAACCCGAATGCAAAAATATGCTCTGCGCGGATTCTGCGACGCATTTTCCTGTTCGTTTTCTGCAATCGCTGCCCGGTCATACAGCTCCCTCCTCCGTTTTGTTTCATATACTATTATATTACCACAGTTTTTGATTGCCGTCAAGTGGGGAAATGTAAACATGGCAAAAACTGTGTCAAAGACGAAAAAACCGGGATGCCGTGAATCTCACAGCACCCCGGATAGGAGTTCTATTTATGCTTCGTCGATGATGACGTCATCCGACGCAACGCGATCCTGACGTTCGACATGGATGTTGCGATAACGCTCCATACCGGTACCGGCGGGAATCAGCTTACCGATGATGACATTTTCCTTCAGACCGAGCAGGTGGTCAACCTTACCGCGGATTGCAGCTTCCGTGAGAACCTTGGTGGTTTCCTGGAAGGATGCAGCGGACAGGAAGGATTCGGTCTGCAGAGCTGCCTTGGTAATACCGAGCAGCATATGAGAGCAGACAGCGGGACGCAGCGTCTTGTCGCCTGCTTCAATGGCAGCGCGGACAGCGTCGTTTGCTTCCTCAAAGGTGTTGATATCGACCACGGAGCCGGAGAGAAGACGGGTGTCACCCGGTTCTTCAATGCGGACCTGTCTGGTCATCTGACGGGTAATGACTTCGATATGCTTGTCGTTGATGTCGATGGACTGCATACGGTAAACCTTCTGTACTTCGCGTACGAGGTAGTCGTAAGCAGCATCGATGCCGTTGACGCGGGTGATATCCTGGGGAGCCAGGTTACCTTCGGTCATCGCCATACCGCGGGTAACGTAATCGCCTTCGCCGACCGTCATCTTGGTGGTGAACGGAATCGCGTAAACGACTTCCGTACCGGACTCGTCGGTAATGGTGACCGTGCGGTTGCGCTTGCTGTCCTGCATACGGACGATACCGGAGATTTCCGCGATAACAGCGGTCTGCTTCGGCTTGCGTGCTTCGAAGAGTTCTTCGACTCTGGGAAGACCCTGCGTGATGTTCGTACCTGCGATACCGCCGGTATGGAACGTTCTCATCGTCAGCTGAGTACCGGGTTCACCGATGGACTGAGCTGCAATGATACCGACTGCTTCACCGATGGAAACCGGCTTACCGGTTGCCAGGTCGGAACCGTAGCAGTGGACGCAGACGCCGTGACGGGACTTACACTTACGGACGGAACGGAGATAAACTTCGTTCAGACCTGCATCGAGAATAGACTTGACGTGTTCGGGTTCGATCATCTCGCCCTTTGCGATGATGAGCTCGCCGGTAGCAGGATTGGCAATGTCCTGCATCGTGAAGCGACCGAGCAGACGATCCTTCATCGGTTCGATGATATCGTTGCCGTCCATGACGTTGCCGACCCACAGACCTTCGGTCGTACCGCAATCTTCTTCGCGGACGATGACTTCCTGGGAAACGTCGACAAGACGTCTGGTCAGGTAACCGGAGTCTGCCGTCTTCAGAGCCGTATCGGACAGGGACTTTCTGGAACCTCTTGCACCGATAAAGTATTCGAGGATATCCATGCCTTCACGGAAGTTGGACTTGATCGGGATTTCCATCGTCTTACCGGTAGCGGAGAACATCAGACCGCGCATACCTGCAAGCTGTCTCATCTGAGCCATGGAACCGCGGGCACCGGAGTCGGACATCATCTTGATGGAGTTGTAACGGTCCATCGATGCGTTCAGCTTGTCGGTAACGTCCTTGGTGCACTTTTCCCAAACTTCGATGACGTTCTTGTAACGCTCGTTTTCGGAGAGCATACCGCGCTGGAACGCACGGTTGATCTTATCGACCTGTGCTTCTGCTTCTGCAATCAGCGTTGCCTTTTCCGGCGGAACGACGATATCGGAGAATGCGATGGAGAGAGATGCGAGCGTGGAGTACTTATAACCCATGGACTTGATATCGTCCAGCACCTGTGCAGTGACAGTTGCGTTGTGCGCCTTGATACAGCGGTCGACGATATCACCGAGCTGCTTCTTGCCGCAGACGAAATCGATTTCCATATCGAAATACTTATCGGGATCGGTTCTGTCAACGTAACCGAGATCCTGCGGGATCGGCTTGTTGAAGATCATACGTCCAAGGGTCGTTTCGATGACCTTGGATTCCATCTTGCCGTTTCTTTCCTTGAAGACGCGGACCTTGATGCGTGCATGCAGACCGAGTTCACCGTTGGTGTACGCCATCATGGCTTCGTTGAAGTCGCGGAATGCGTGACCTTCACCGATCTCGCCTGCCTTATCAATGGTCAGATAGTAAGAACCGAGGACCATGTCCTGAGACGGGACGGCAACAGCACGACCGTCAACAGGCTTCAACAGGTTGTTTGCGGAGAGCATCAGGAAGCGTGCTTCTGCCTGTGCTTCTGCGGAAAGCGGAACGTGAACAGGCATCTGGTCACCGTCGAAGTCCGCGTTGAAGGCGGTACAAACGAGCGGATGCAGCTTGATTGCACGACCCTCGACGAGAATCGGTTCAAACGCCTGAATGGACAGCTTATGCAGCGTAGGTGCACGGTTGAGCAGAACGGGATGTTCCTTGATGACGTTTTCGAGTGCGTCCCAGACGTCGTCGTTGACACGCTCGACCTTCTTCTTTGCGTCCT
>JAZQWK010000129.1:0-5046 GCA_045632325.1 Eubacteriales bacterium | reverse complement strand
TACCGCATTAAGGTTACTTCCTTTGTCTATCCGGATGGTACGATTGTTCGAGCTGATGTTAAGACCCCTAATCAGGAGTGGTCTGACGGTGTTTATTCCGCTATCATGAGATCTGTGAACAGCAAAGTTAAGTACGGAGATAATCTTGAAGGTGCTTTCTTCAATAATAATACATCTAACCCTCAAAAGGGAACACTGACCGCAGACATTACGATGCCTATGTTTACTGTAACCTTTGACGCAATGAACGGTAAGATCAACGGCGAAGATGCATATGTAGTGGAAAAACAGTACAAGATTCCTGCATTTTCCAGTTATGTTCCCGTCCGTGACGGCGGTTATACGTTTGACGGTTGGTATAAAGACGAAGATTACAGTGAGATTGCAACCGAAGACGAGATTTTGGAAGATGATATTACCCTGTACGCAAAGTGGATTGAACCGCTTGAAATCCGCGGTACGGTAACGATTTCGGGCACTTATCGACAGGGTGACGATGACGTTTCCATTAATCTCATCGACCGTCCGGCAGAAGCCGTCGTGGTTCTTCAGGAGATTCGCGGCGATAAGGTTTATAACGTGGACAGCCAAAAAGTAGATTTTGGCGATTACGCTACGGACAAAACCGTTGCGTCCACAGTGGATACGTACGTCTTTGATGAAATCCCCAATGACGGTAAGCAGTATCGTATCGAAGTTCTTGTATTGAACTTTAAAACGACTTACACGAACGAAAGCACGGATGAACCCCACTACAACGCAGTGTTCGGCACTGATAATGTGGCAATCGTCGATGCCGCTCTTGCATTTGAGCCGGATACCTTTGACCTTACGTTGAGAGTGGACGCAACACAGATCGGCGAAGGCTTCCGTCCTGAAAACGTCCTTGCTGAAGTCATGTACCGTGATACCGGTGACAATCATCCGTATAACGTGATCAGCCAGCATAGTGTCGCTCCCTACGGCGTTAAGATTCCGCTTAACAAAAATAGCGACGATACGTACACGGGAACAGGCGAACAGAACGTCTGGAACTGGCACGTCAACGGTGCACTGTATGATTATCAGATGAACGTTTCCAAGTATTACGTCGATAATAACGAGGTCGTTTATGACAGCACAACGGCGCTGTTCAGCATCCTGTATGAAGCACCCCACAACGCTGCACAGCATACCGATGATTGTGACGACAATGAAGACCTTTGCCTCAAGGCAACGCTGATTCCCAATCAGTACAAGGTCACGTTCGATATGAATGCCGGTGATGATCCTGTTTCCATCAGTGATGATTTCGTGCTCAAAGAAATGAACGAAGAAGGAACAGAAGTCGCTACCGGTGAATACGGTACGTACTACACCTGGAGCAAGGGCATCGAATTTACCGCAGTTCCGAGCCGCACAGGATATACCTTCAAGGGTTGGACAATGGAGGAGATTGACGGTGTCGATATCAGCGTCAGCGACGGAAAGACTGTCACCATTGTTCCCGCGCTACATCAGGACTTTGTTTTGGTTGCACAGTGGGAAAAAGATACCAACACCAATACCAACGTTTACGCGAGCAATTTCGCGTACATTTACGGCTACAGCGATACGGAAATGGGTGCAGAAGGAATTCTGCTCCGCAGTGAGGTTGCCGTAATGGTACACAGACTTGTCAAGCAAAATAACCCGGATCGTTACGGTTTCGTTTACGATAGAGAGAATCCGTGGTACTCTGATATTGAGGGCGAATGGTTCCAGTCCGGTATTGAATATATTCGCTACCAGGGCGGTTTCAGTGCAGAAAAAGGCTCCAATATTTATCCTTATGCGCAGGTAACCCGTGGTGAGGTATTCAAAATCATTGCTCTCGGCTTGAACTTGACAGATGACACGACTCTTACCTATCAGGGTTACGGTGAATTCCTCAAAGAAAAGGGTTACATTCAAGGCGACGATAACGGCAATTTGAACGTCGGAAATACGATGTCCAGAGCAGAATTCTGTGCGATGTATAACAGAATTATCGGCCGCGAAGATGCTCTGCTTATCGATATGAACGGTGCAAAGGTCACTGCTGCAACGTATGGCTTTACCGACCTGAACGATCCTGAAATATGGTACTATGATATCGTGCTTCGTGCTACCAGTGCTTATAACGCTGATGGATATGTTGATATCAAATTGCGCGAGCGAAGAAATCCCCTTGACGATTACAACTAATTGAAGTAATTAGATTTTCAGCCGCACTTTCCTCCACGGAAAGTGCGGTGCAGCAAAGCGACAAACATCGTTTGTCGTTTTGCTGTGCCGCAGGCATGACAACGGAAGAACGCGTGAAAGGAGCAAACATGAATGAAATGAAAGACATGAAGATCAGTACACACTGTATTCTGGCGTGTCTGTATTTTCTGTTGCTTCCTACGATGATCGCGATCAATTCGAGCGGAAGCTCGTATTTAAAATTGGCTTCAATACCGATTGCGGCTTATTTCGTGATTACGATCCTGTTTTCCAAAATAAAAATACAGTTCAACGCAGTTCATTTTTTTCTGTGTCTGTTTACCGTTTCAACGATTACGCCGTTCTTCGTAAATCCCGATCCTTCTTCAATCAGCTTCGGATACGTCTTGAATGCTGCGTTGTATTTATGTATAACGGTCGTCCGGTATAACGAAAGAGAACTGAAGCTGTTAGAGGATATACAGGTCGTTTTGCTTTTGATCCTCGTTGCCATTACGGTCCTGTCAAACGGTCAGTCGTCGGATCGAACGACGATTGAAATTTTCGGACAAACAAGCGACCCAAACTATTTCGTCGGTTTTTTCCTGTTTCCGCTTGCGGTTACCGTGAAAAAGATATTTCAAAGTAAATACCGTTTGCCGTATATCATTTTGGCATTTTTGGGTCTGTACTGTATCTTTATGTCAGGCTCGCGAGGCGGTTTTATTGCGCTTGTCGTCACACTCGCGTCGTTTGCGATCATTTATCCGTCTGATTTTAAACGGAAATTCGTGATCCTGTTGATCAGCGGCGCGTTTATCCTTGTTTCATGGACGGTGATTGCGCCGATATTGCCGGATAACATTATTGAAAGAATGTCAATTCAGAGCGTTGTTGAAACGGGCGGATCGGGGCGAGTCGACATATGGATCTCCATGCTGCACGAGATCGTACAAACGCCTTCAAAGCTGATATGGGGACGCGGTGCGGACGCCATGCACGAAATATTTATCGGCGGGCACGTAGGTATGGTCGTTGCTCATAACCAGTTTATACAGGTTCTGTTCAACCAGGGGATCTTTGGATTCATGGCATATATGATGCTGCCGTGCAGCAGCTTTTTGCGCTGTGTGGTAAAACGAAAAACGGTTGCGATTGCAATGATTGGCATAATGGCTCTTTCTATGTCGTTAAGCTTTAATGCAAGTACCAAAACCTTCTGGAACCTGCTTGCCTATGCGGCATTGAATTTCCCCGCAGACGAGCCGAAATCCATGGCATCTACCAATACGATAAAGGAAGAAGAACATGACGGAAACACAAAATCAAGTACAAACGAAGACGGTGTCTGAGGATTCGATGCCGATGAAAAAAGTAAACGTAAAAAAACTGTTTATCGTCCTTTTGGCGGTGATATTTGCCGTATGCTGCGTTCACGCGGTATATCTGCTGACCAACAGCGCCGGTGCCACGGTAACGATCAATTCCGTGCTTTCTTCGAACGGAAAAAATCCTGACGGCACGCCGTTCAGTATTATGGAGCTGTTCAACGAGGACGTCATGAGTGCCGCATCAAAGAAATTGGACGGAAAATTGAGCGTACAGCAGCTACGCAGTCATCTGAACGTATCGGACGTCATGAACAGCAAATCTTTTTCGCAGCTGGAAGACAGCATTGCCGACGGAGAAGACGAGAATACGTTCTTCCCGACGCAATATCTTCTGACATACAGCACAGTCTCGGAGCAGATCAAAAACGAGGGATTTTTGGCGCAGTGTCAAAGTCTGCTGCAAAGCCTTACGCTTCCGTCCAAGAAGACGATCCTGAATGCAGTTCTTGAGAGCTATCAGGAATATTACAACGAAACGTACGTAAGCTATTCGTCCCTGTATGCAATCGATTGGTCTGATGCGGATGCAATGGACCACTATAACCGATTCGAGTTCGTCGAGGATATCGTCTACCGATACAATCGATTCCTGTCGTTCAAAGGTGACAACGATATGGCGCATTTGCTATCCGGAGCAACGTCGGATTATTCCGACGTGATCGTCGAGATTTGGCAAGGCGTCTACAAAAAAATAGAGGATTATCAGGCATATATCATTCAGTACGGCGTGACCGACGATAAGGACGCGCTGATGCGCCAATTTGCGTATATGCAGCGCTTCTACGAGGAGGAGAGTCTCCGTAAATCACAGGAATATGAGATCATCCGTGACGCCATTGATATGTACGATGCTTCCACGACGAAGGTCGTCTTTATCCCCGCACTCGATGAAAACAATTCCTTTTACATGAACAGAACCAAGGTCGGTTTGGATTATCTGACGGAAAAGGCTGATTCTGCCAAGCTGCAGGCTGATTCTGCGGCGTACACCGCAAAGCGTTATGCGTATCTGCAGACCTGCTTCGGAGAGACGTCTGATGCGTATGAAGGTGAAAATACGTTCCGTGAGATCAATACGACCGAACAGCGAAACCGTGCCGACGCGCTTTACGAGAGTCTGAAAACAGAGCTTCAGCGTTTGGCGGCAGAGCTTCAGCTTTTGGTATCGGAAAGAGATCAGATCAACCGCGAGGGTCTTCTGATCGGTGAGCCTTATGCTGATGTCAGCATCGTCGGTATCGGTATGAGTGAGGCAAAACGGTTCGTTATTTTTGCGCTGGCGGCGTATGTGATCGCGTACGCTGTTTCTGCGGTATCGAATTGGAAGCAAAAAGGCTGCAAGGGGTAAAACATGACTGCAATTGATATTTTAGATGCAATTTGGAAACAGAGAAAGATCCTGGCGCTGTTTTTTGCGGTAGTCGTGCTGGTCTGTCATTTCTATCTGTTC
>JAZQWK010000128.1:0-17091 GCA_045632325.1 Eubacteriales bacterium | reverse complement strand
GCATTCGAGTCTGAGCTTTTCGATTTCAGCACCGCCGCGACCGATAACGATACCGGGCTTTGCGCAGTGGATGAAGATCTTGACTCTTTCTCTGTCGCGTTCGATTTCGATCTGAGGAACGCCGGCCTTGTACAGCTTGTTCTTCAGATACTTTCTCAGATTATAGTCGGAAACAATGGTGTCGCCGAACTGCTTGTCGGAAACGAACCATCTGGAATCCCAGTTCTTGATAACGCCGACACGTAAACCGTGCGGATTAACCTTCTGACCCATAAAAAACGTTTAACCTCCTTCTTGAGATTATTCTTTTTCGGAAACAACCATCGTAACGTGGCTGGTTCTCTTGAAAATTCTATATGCGCGGCCCTGCGCTCTGGGCATGATTCTCTTCAGTGTGGGACCGGGGGTGACAAAGCAGGTGGAAACGTACAGCTTGGAAACATCCATGCCGAAGTTGTTTTCTGCGTTTGCTACCGCGCTTGCCAGCAGCTTTTCGAGAGATTCACAAGCGATCTTGTTTGTGTTCTTCAGAATCGCCATAGCGGTTGCGACGTCCTTGCCACGGATCAGGTCGAGAACGATCGAAACCTTGCGCGGGGAAATTCTTGCATATTTTAAGTATGCCTTAGCTTCCATGTTATTTTCCTCCTCTCGCTTGGTGCGAATCTGTTAATTATTTACCGTTGTTGGTGGTCTTCGTGCCGGCGTGACCCTTGAAGGTTCTGGTCGGTGCGAATTCACCCAGCTTGTGTCCAACCATATCCTCGGTAACATATACCGGGACATGCTTTCTTCCGTCGTAAACGGCGATCGTGTGACCGACGAATTCCGGGAAAATGGTGGAAGCACGGGACCAAGTCTTGATGACCTGCTTGTTTCCGCTGTCGTTCATTGCGCAAATTCTGGAGTACAGCTTTGCTTCTACGAAGGGACCCTTTTTCAGGCTTCTGCTCATATTCGTTGCCTCCTATCTTATTTACCGTTTCTGTGTTTGACAATGAACTTTTCGGTTCTTGCCTTCTTGCTTCTGGTCTTATAACCGTTGGTAGGCTTACCCCAAGGAGTAACAGGGGTCGGACGACCGATCGGTGCGCGACCTTCACCACCACCGTGCGGGTGATCGCAGGGGTTCATGACGGAACCGCGAACATGAGGACGTCTGCCTGCATGTCTGGTCTTACCAGCCTTACCGATGATGACGTTTGCATGGTCAACGTTGGAAACAGTACCGATGGTAGCGACGCAGTTGAGGCGAACGAGGCGAACTTCACCGGAGGGAAGTCTGACCTGTGCCATGCCGTTTTCCTTAGCCATCAGCTGTGCTGCGCAGCCTGCGGAGCGAACGAGCTGACCGCCCTTGCCGGGATACAGTTCGATGTTGTAGATGAACGTACCGACGGGGATGTTTTCGATCGGCAGGGTGTTACCGGGCTTGATATCTGCGGAAGGACCAGCGTAAACGGTGTCGCCTGCAGTCAGACCCTGCGGAGCGATGATATACTTCTTGGTGCCGTCCTCATACTGGATGAGTGCGATATAAGCGGTTCTGTTGGGGTCGTATTCGATACCGATGACCTTTGCAGGAACATCGAGGGTCTGGCGCTTGAAGTCGATAATTCTGTACTTCTGCTTGTTGCCGCCGCCATGGTGACGGACGGTGATCTTACCGTAGTTGTTACGTCCGGCGTGCTTCTTCTTGATCTGAACGAGAGACTTCTCGGGGGTGAACTTCGTGATTTCTTCGAAGCTCGGAACCGACATGTTTCTTCTCGCCGGAGTAGTGGGCTTATACTTAATGGTAGGCATTCTTTACACTCCCTCCGAATTACATCATGCCGTCGAAGAACTCGATGGTCTTGGAGTCAGCCTTCAGGGTGACGATTGCCTTCTTCCAAGCCTTGGTATAACCGCGGTTATAACCCATTCTCTTCGGCTTCTTCTTCATGTTAATGGTGTTGACACATTCAACCTGTACTCCGAACATCTCAGCGACAGCCTTTGCGATTTCAGGCTTGGTTGCATCCTTTGCAACTTCGAAGACGTACTTCTTAGCTTCGATCATCATCATGGAGTTTTCGGTGATGATGGGTCTTACGATAATGTCCTGAACAGTTTTCATTATGCGTATACCTCCTGCATCTTTTCTGCAGCACCCTTTGCAACTACGAAGAGATTGCAGTTAAGAATGTCGTAAACATTCAGGGTGTTGACGTAAGCAATCTTAACGCCTGCGATGTTGGACAAGCTCTTGTATACGCAATCGTTCTTTTCTTCGAGAACGACGAGTGCCTTCTTCTGGAAGCCTACAGCCTTCAGCATGTCGGCCATAACCTTCGTCTTATATTCGGTAGCGGTGATCGCATCGATAACGACCATTTCGCCGCCTGCAACCTTGGAAGACAGAGCGGACTGCATTGCTGCTCTCTTGGTCTTCTTGTTGAGGTCAACGCGGTAGGTTCTCGGCTTGGGACCCAGTGCGATACCACCGTGGATCCACTGCGGAGCACGGGTGGAACCCTGTCTTGCTCTGCCGGTACCCTTCTGCTTCCACGGCTTGATGCCGCCGCCGGAAACTTCTGCTCTTGTCAGGGTGGACTGCGTACCCTGTCTCTGGTTCAGAAGGAATGCTCTGACTGCTGCGTGAAGAACAGCGCTGTTGATTTCGACACCGAAAACAGCGTCATTCAGTTCCATGGTACCGACTTCTGCGCCGGCCATGTTGAGAACTTTAATATTAGCCATTGTTTATTTCCTCCTTCCGATTATGCTTTGACGGTATTGCGAATGAAAACGATACCGTTCTTCGCGCCCGGGATGGCACCCTTGACAGCGATGAGGTTGTTTTCTGCGTCAACGCGGACAACGTCGAGGTTCAGGACAGTAACCTGTTCGTGACCCCAGTGGCCCGGCATGTGCTTGTTCTTGAAGATTCTGGACGGAGTGGAGTTCATACCGACAGAACCGATGTGGCGGTGAACAGGACCGTTACCGTGAGTCATTCTCATCATGTGCTGACCCCATCTCTTAACGACACCGCAGTAACCGTGGCCCTTGGAGACGCCGGTTACGTCAACTCTTTCGCCTGCTTCAAATACAGCAGCACCGATAACGTCACCGACGTTCATTGCGCCGCAGTCGTCAAGGCGGAATTCCTTGAGGTGCTTCTTGTAGGGGACATTAGCCTTTGCGAAGTGACCCATGTCAGCCTTCGTCATGTGCTTTGCCTTTGCGTCCTCATAACCGAGCTGAACTGCGTCGTAGCCGTCGTTTTCAACGGTCTTCTTCTGAACAACGACACAGGGACCTGCTTCGATGAGGGTTACCGGGATGACGTTTCCGTTTTCGTCGAAAATCTGAGTCATACCCAGCTTCTTACCGATAATTGCTTTTTTCATTTTTGTTTCCTCCTGTTGAGTTATTGGTTGACACTTTTTGGTGTGCCAACATGACCAACGTGTTCTCCGTTAAGCCGATCGGATTACAGCTTAACTTCGATTTCAACTCCTGCGGGGAGTTCGAGAGTCGTGATTGCTTCAATCGCCTTCTTGGACGGCTTGATTACGTCAATCAGTCTCTTGTGGGTTCTCAGTTCAAACTGTTCGCGAGAGTCCTTGTACTTATGGACTGCACGAAGAATGGTGACGATTTCGCGCTCGGTAGGGAGCGGGATCGGACCGGAAACGGAAGCACCGTTTCTCTTTGCACATTCAACGATCTTTTCTGCTGCCTGATCGACCAGGGTGTGATCGTAGGACTTCAGTCTGATTCTGATCTTTTCGCTTGCTGCCACTTTGGTTTGCCTCCTTTTAAAATGATTGGTTTTAAACGACGGCACCGCTGTGTGTACGCTGCTTGCCTGCGTAGTTGCCATACGCGTTTGATTTTTACTGAACACGATTCCGGGTGTTTCTCACCCTTCTTTAAAAAGCGGAACTTTTGACGAATCACAGTCGCATGTAAACCGTGTTTCACGAAAAGCTCCGGGTTCAACCGCCGCCTCGTTCTTATCACCGAGCCGGGTGTTTCACCGTCGGTAATAAAAAAATCCATTCGGAGGTTCTTCTTTGTTCAGCTGTTGCTGTCGCCCGGTTAAATATCGGACATACTCTGCGGAAATTCCCTGATTCGGTTTCCGTCTCCGGAAGCCTCTCAGCCACCTCCCGCTTCATCGCACATCAAGCAGTATATATTATACACTACTTTCTCCGATTTTGCAAGCGTTTTTGCAAAATTTCTTTGTTTTTTAGCAGTATAATTTTAGCCATTTTTTAACGCCTGTTTTTGTGCAAATTGCACACAACGAAAATTTTCCGAGAAAATCATGCGAAAAATTGCAGTTTCGCTCTGTACTTTTTCAAAAAGATATGATATAATAGTATCGTATGCAATTCTTATATATAAAATGAAAGGAATCAACAACCATGGAAAAGATCATTGAATATACCACCCACGGCACCTGCGCGCGTGCCATTCGTATCACGCTTGAGGGCAACCTCATCAAGGAAGTGAAGTTTATGGGCGGCTGCTCCGGCAACACGCAGGGCGTAGCGGCACTCGTCGCAGGCATGACCGCAGAAGAAGCCATCCACCGTCTCTCCGGCATCAAGTGCGGACCGAAGTCCACCTCCTGCCCCGACCAGCTTTCCGTCGCGCTCAAGCAGGCTCTGGAAAACGCGTAACCGACCGAACCCGAAGTAAACTATTATTTATAACGAAAGGATTTTACCGCTATGTCTGCAATCGATTACAAAGCATCCTACCAGCGCTGGCTCTCCGAATCCTCCGTTGACACTGAAACCAAGGCAGAGCTTCTCGCCATCGCCGACAACGACGAAGAAATCAAACAGCGTTTTATTTCCTATCTTTCCTTCGGCACCGCAGGTCTGCGCGGCACGATGAACGCCGGCACCAACGCGATGAACGTCTACACCGTTGCGCACGCGACGCAGGGTATGGCTACCCTCATCTGCGGCAAGGGTGAGGACGCTATGAAGCGCGGTGTCGTCATTGCGCACGACTGCCGTATCAATGCACGCACCTTCGCAGAGGTCTCCGCAGAAGTTCTCTGTGCAAACGGCATCAAGGTCTATCTCTTTGATGCGCTCCGTCCGACACCCGTACTCTCCTATGCCATCGGTGCGCTTGGCTGCATCGCCGGCATCAACATTACCGCATCCCACAACCCCAAGGAATACAACGGCTACAAAGCATACTGGGAAGACGGCGCACAGCTGGCACCCGAACAGGCTGACGTTGTCTCCGCGTCAATCGACGCGACCGACATCTTCACCGGTGTCAAGCGGATGCCGCTTGCAGACGCCATCGCATCCGACATCTGCGAAATCGTCGGCGACGCACTCGATCAGAGCTACCTTGCAAAGGTCGAAGCACAGCTCGTCGATCCCGCCGTTGTCAAGGAAGCCGCTGACGGTCTTTCCATTATTTATACGCCTCTCCACGGCACGGGCCACAAGCTCGTTCCCGAGATCCTTTCCCGCATCGGCGTCAAGAAGCTTTACACCGTTGACGAGCAGATGGTCATCGACGGCAGCTTCCCGACCGTCGCCAACCCGAACCCCGAATATCCCGAAGTCTTCGAGATCGGCATTGCAAAGGCAAACGAAGTCGGCTCCGATCTGATCATTGCGACCGACCCCGACGCTGACCGTGTCGGCGTTATGGCAAAGGGTAAGGACGGCAAGTTCCACTGCCTGACCGGCAACCAGATGGGCGTTCTGCTCCTTGACTATATCATCACCTCCCTCAAGCGTCAGAACAAGCTGCCCAAAGAGGCGTATGCCATCAAGTCCATCGTTTCCACGGAAATGGCAACGAAGGTCTGTGAAGCAAACGGCGTAACCATGTTCCAGACGTACACGGGCTTCAAGTTCATCGGCGAAAAGATCCTCTCCGAGCAGAAGCGCGGCAATACCGACGGCTACCTGCTGGGCTTTGAGGAAAGCTACGGCTACCTGCGCGGCGACTACGCCAAGGACAAGGACGCCGTCGTCACGACGATGCTGATCGTTGAAATGGCAGCTTACTACGACACCAAGCACATGACGCTCATCGATGCAATGGATGAGATGTACGCAAAATACGGCTTCTTCTCCGACGGCGTTGCCAACATTTACATGAAGGGTCTTGCAGGTCTTGAAAACATGAAGGCACTGATGAAGTCTCTGCGCGAGAATCCGCCCAAGGAACTCGGCGGCTATGACGTCGTCCGCTTCATTGACTACAAGGCAGGACGCGTTGTCGATAACGTCACCGGTGCCGAAACCGAAACCGGCATGGAATCCTCCGACGTTCTGTCCTTTGTGACAGCGGCAGGCGACACCATCGTCATCCGTCCGTCCGGCACCGAGCCGAAGATCAAGATCTACTTCCTCGTCTCCGGCGAAACCGCAGAAATCTCTGCAGCAAAGCTGGATGCTTACAAGAAGACGGCACTCGCCTGGACCGAATAATCATAAGGTAATAACATTTACGGATCATGAAAACGCTGACAAAAAAACAACTTCTCGGTTATACCATCTTTTCCGCCGCCGCAGGACTGCTGCTTGCCGTCCTGCGCACGGTGATCTCTCTCGCATATCTGGAATCCGGCATTGAAATGTACGCACACGGAACACCGCTCCCTGCAATTCTGCATATCGTCATCATTCTCTGTGCCGCTGCCGTTTGTACAGCGGGTCTGCAGAAGCTTTGTGACAATCCAGCGGCAGATAACGGTGCACCGATCTCCCAGTTTACGCTGTTTGCCTCGATGTTTTGCGGCTTTTTGATGCTGGCTTATGATCTGTTTCTGATCTTTGAGGTCGGCTCTGCCAACTGGGATGCCATCGGTCCGCTGATCGGTCGTCCGCAGACGGGCACCGTAACGATGGCAAGCGCCGTCTTTACGCTGTGTCTGATGGTATTCGCCGTTCCCGCCGCCATCAGCTTTTTCAAGACGGCACAGGGAACGCGCAAGCCGTCCCACCCGTTTTTTGAAACGATGATCGTGGTTTGGCTCGTTATGTTCGCATTGCACGCTTACTTTGACGCGTCAATCGCCTTCAACAGCCCCGTCAAGATTCTTCGCATCCTCACTTTGCTTGCGCTGGCGCTGTTTGCCATCTGCGAGGTGCGCCGCACGCTGGATATCGCACTGCCGAGACTCTACTTCCCAGCCGCTTATCTTGCGATCCTGCTCGGCCTGACCCATGCAATCTCCGATGCCATCCTGCTTGCGGCAGATAAGATCGTGCTGGCAGAAGGCTATCTCGGCATCGCCGTCGAGCTTGCGTACGTTCTGTACGTTCTCTCGCGCGTACTGCGGCTCAGTGTCGTCGGAACACCTGCGGTCGAGACCGATTCCGAAACGTCCGACAACGTCTGATTCCCACCTGCTCCTTGAATGATGCAAAGGCATGTTCTGTTCACCACGACAGATCATGCCTTTTTCGTTCATCTATGAATTTTCTGTAAATTCCCCGAAAATCATGGGATATTTTGAGATTTTTTGCGTCTGTATAGGCAAAGGCGGATCAACGCACAACGAATGAAATGAACTTCGAACGTTCCCAACACATACTGAATCAAAGGAGGAGTTACAGTGAAAAAGTTGCTGTTTATAATTTCAATGATTTTGATGCTGACAATGGTATCCTGCGGCAGCAGCGCAGATGCTCCCGCATCATTTACACCGTCCTATGACGGGTATACGGTTAAGATGGAGGATTACACCGCCAATCTTTCGGTCATTCTGCCGCGCGACTGGGAATACCGCTCCGTTACGAGTGACGACCTGCCCTCGTACCAGAGCAGGCTGGGTGTTGTCTTCTATCCCGCGGAGGCGCCCGATATCCGCGTCTCTCTGTACTGCAATGACGGATATCTCGGCTTATGCGGCACGGGCGTCACCTTTGAAGACCTCAATTTCGGAGAAGCTGCGGGACGCGTCGTCAAAGCAACCGAAACGATTGGAGATATGCGCTCCGTCTACGTCACGTGGGAGGACAAGCCGCCGCAGTATTATGCGGAATATCGAATTCCCGAAGCGTCAGCCGATACGTGGGAGCCGAAGATACTCGAAATTCTGTCGTCTGCTCAAATCGCCGTCGGCTCGATATCGAGACAGGAAGCAGAAGCGGCGGCAATCAAGGCTTTCGACGGTGAATACGATCAGATTGGTGTAACCGACTATGACCACGTCTCCGGCAACTGGTACATACGATTCCAATACACGTGCAGCGGTGACCCTGCATCGGTACGCTATGTGATCCATCCCGACGGCAAGGCAGAGCCCGTTCAGCTTGGCAGCGGCAGCAACGAAACCTACGGCAAACCCGTCGTCTACCTCTATCCCCAAACCCCAACCGACATCACCGTCCGCCTGCCAAATACAGACCTGACCGTCACCTATCCCGCCTACAACGACGGCTGGTCGGTCACTGCATCGCCCGACGGAACGCTCATCAACCACGCAGACGGGATGGAATACTCCTATCTGTTTTGGGAGGGTATCGGTCCGCTGGATGCAGACTTCTCCGAGGGATTCTGCGTGAGAGGTGAGGACACTGCGGCATTTTTGCAGAAGACCCTCTCCGACCTTGGCTTGACACCGCGCGAATACAACGAATTCATCGTCTGGTGGCTGCCGCAGATGCAGAACAACGCCTACAATGTCATCAACTTTGTTTGGAAAGAATACGACACCGCCGCGCCGCTGGACATCACACCCGCACCCGACACGCTTCTGCGCGTGTTCATGGTATGGCAGGCATCGGAGGAATTTGTTGACATTCCCGCGCCGATGCTCCCCGCCGCACCCGAAAGAATCGGCTTCACCGTCGTTGAGTGGGGAGGAACGGAAATTACATAAAAGCCTCCCTCCCCGAGGGAGGTGGCACACGAAGTGTGACGGAGGGAGTTATATTCGATTTTTCCAAACAACAGAAAATGCAAAAGGAGAAGTTACAATGAAGAAATTGGTTCTTTGGATATGCCTGCTGTTGATGATACTTACATCCTGTACAACGACCGAGCCGGAAACCGAAGTATATACGCCAACTTACGAGGTTGCCTGCATCACGGAAGCCATTCGGAATTATGCGAACATCCGCGCACCGCTTCCCAAGGGTTGGGAATATAAAGTAATTGAAGAAACCAGCGAGTATGGAAACGAAATCTTCGGTATCCGCTTTTGGCCGACAGAGCATCCGGAGCTTTCCGTGCGCATCGGTTGTCGTCCTGGCATCGCAGTACCGAGCAATCGAGAAGCAGGAACGATTACGATGATTCCGTGTGCAGACGGCAGTTCCCTGCGGCGGCACACCAAACGCAAAGGTACGGATGCACAAACCATCACCATTTCGTGGATGAATTATCCCAATCTGTATATCGCCGATTATATTCTACCCGATGCGCTGGAAGCGGAATATGAACCGATCATCCGAGAGATTCTGTGTTTTACGCAGTTTGGGACACTCCGCTCAATGCAGGAAGCCATTGATCTGGTATACGCCGCATTGGGCGCGGAGGAAGAGGAAATCTATTCCGCATATTCCGATGGTGCCGATCCGGTTACCGGCGGATGGGATATTACGATACTGGAAACCGAAGATGCAAAACTGCGTTATTTCTATGTTTTTGCAGACGGGGAAGTCAAAGAATATTTCATGGAGGATCAACCACTCGGCGGTACCGGCATTGTTTTCAGAGAAAGTGAGGACATACAGTGAAGCAGTTATTATCAAAAAAGTGGTTCAAATTCCTGCTCATCTGCCTTTGTATCTGGCTCGCCATCACCGCCGTTGACCTTGTCCGTGTTGCGGGGATGCGCGAAAAGCCGATCTTCTGTATCAACGTCTTCGGTGCGGACGACGGCGGATCGGGAACGTACATTGGGTTATTGTACCACTATACCATCCGAGGAGAGTTCATGCCCGAGGATGTCCCGCCGCATGTGATCGAATATACATGGCATCTTCTTGGAATTCCGATTCTGCACGGAGAACCGATCATGAAAGATTAAACATAAAACTGCCCGACAGAGGAGCTTTTACTCCCCGGTCGGGCACCATTTTTATATGGATGTATGCGGGCGATTCGTGAATCGCTCCTACACAAGGCGTACAGCATCTGTCACGCACACGCAAAGCATCTATTATTCAACAGCATATCCATAAGCCGTCAATATCTGTTCCCCGCAGACATACAGCGCACGTTCCATGATCTCATACATCGCGGCAGTCGGCTCAGCGATCATTTCCTCTTTCCATCTGCGGCGCGGTCCCTGCCAGCAATCCGCCGGACGCAGAGAGGAGTCGCACTCAAACGTAAAGTCTCCCTTATAGCCGATGTCGCGCAGACCACACATGACCTCATCGACACTCATCGTACCGAGATACGGCATGATGTGTTCATCGCCGTGTCCGCGGTTGTCATTGAAATGCAGAGCGCGCAGATGGTGTCCGAGCGTAACAATATCGTCATACTGATGTCCTTCGACGTTGGCATGACCCGTGTCCCAGCAAGCGCCGATCAGCGGATGACCCGCATACTCGATAAAGTCCACCATATCCTGTCCGGTATAGAAGTAATACCGCTCACCCATATTTGCGCGGGTGCTGTTTTCAATGAGCAGCATGACACCGGTTTTCTCCATCGTCGGAATCAAACGGTTGACAAATAGCATATTCTGCTCAAAGTATTCCTCTTTGGTCAGTCCCAGCTTCCAGCCTGCGTGATAGACGGTATGCGGAATGCCGAGCGCGGCACAGACCTCGATGGCCCGTGCGGTGACAGCGACCTGCAATTCCCAGTTCTGCTCAAATTCAAGCGGATTACAGCTCGGCGCGTGGGACTGGACAAAATCCATACCGAGTTCCTCTGCCGCACGGCGAATACGGTCAACCTCCTCCCGCCAGTTCTCCTGCATAAACGGAGAATCCGCGGTGTTGTCCTGATACAGGCTCAGATCGATATGACGGAATCCCGCACGGTACAGAGCACGGATGCGGTCGGCATTGTCGGCATAGATGCGGCCGAAGTCACCTGTTGTCGTTGCAAGCTTCATGATACGTTCCTCATTTCTCCGTTACGGTTGACGACCAAAGAATCTGCGCGCAAACGCATTGACACGTTCTACAGCCGCAGGCAGCATCGCAAGTGCCGTTTCATCGCCCTGATATGCATCCCAAAGCAGCTGACCCTCGGTAAAGCAAAGCTCGTCATGCATCGGCAGATACTGTTCCAGCAAAAAGACCGTATACTGCGTCAGGCGATACGTACCGACGACGTTCGGCGTCGTGCCGTCGTAGCAATCCACCGCCGTCGAATAACCGCCGCGAATCGCCTCCTTGAAGCCGTCAAAGGACGGTTCTTTTGCAAAAACGAGTGTCCACGCCATGTTGAAGCAGTTGTTGATCGACGTCCAGGTCATATGGCGTACATGGGAATCGGAACAGCCGACAACCGGCATGGTAACACCGTCTGCGCGCATATCGTTCCAGAACGCAATCTGCAAATTCGATTCCATGGAACCGGGATCCTGACCGCCGAGTACTTCCATTGCATCAAAGATTTTATGCTCTGCCATATAACGAAGCATCGCATTGCGCGTGTTGTGCGCCTCCCAAATCCAGAACGGGTGCGCGGCAATCGCAATACCGTCCTTATCGTGAATCATACGGGAGATCCAAAGCCGCCAAGCCAAATCCATCGGCTCCACACCAAACGGAAGCTCTGCGGGAAGCGTTTTGGCAATTGCCGCAACCTCTGCATCACACGTCTCTTTATTTTCGTTATAATAGGTATTGAGACCCTTGCCGCCGAAATCGGCACCGACGTTGACTGCATGAATATAGGCGTTCGGTACGTGGACTTCTTCGCCCTTGTAAAGTGCAATGCCGTGCGGAAGGTCCTTCAGTGCATCGATGGCAATCAGCGAGCCGTCAATCAGATGGTGATCGGTGATCGCAAGATAGTCAAAGCCTGCCTTGCGGTACATCGCGGCTGTCATTGCAGGATCCTCCGAACCGTCTACAGACGGGCAGGCGTGACAGTGTGTATCACCGCGCATCGGCGTACGCGACCAAAGGTCTTCCGCCGCCGCATAGACACGCAGATCGACAAGACGCTTCCATCCCGCACCGTCTTTGGCAAACAGGATCAGCGTATAGGTCTGCTCCCGCGGAAAGGAATATGAAAAGGTCAGCATACCGTCATCATCCGCGACGGCTTCGATTCCCTCATAGCCGTGTGTAACACTGATCTCAAGATAGACCGAGGAATTGTTTTCCTCATGCGGCAGAACGCGAAGCAGATAAGTACCACCGGGGGTCAGCGAGGACTCGATGCCGCGTCCGCGCAGGGTAAATGCGGTTTCTGTGCTGACACGCACCACGCGCGGGAAAAGCTCATATTCGGAAAGACTTTTGTGCAGAGATTGGATTTTCATAGGACCGTTCCTTTCATCATAGAGTATCGTAAAAATGGGGATACCGCAGAATGAACTGCCGTATCCCCTCTGCGTTATTCGTTTTCGTCCACAAAGACCTTCTTGATCGCTTCGAGATAACCATATCCGTAGAGATCATCGGGTTCAAGATAACTCGTCTCCGTCCACTCGTTCCAAGAGTTGACAGTAATCAGCGGAACGGGCAGCTCATGGGAATCGACGAACGCCTTGACACGGCGGAATGCATCCTCGACGTTCTCAGGCGTATTGTTCTTAACAATACCGCCGCGGAAGGAGTGGAAACGCGGGTTGTTGTCCCAGCCGAGGGAAACGTGCGGATAATACGGCACGTCGTACTTGTCGTAGAATTCCTGCCACTTCAGTTCTGCGTCAGCGGTGATCTCGCGGTAGTCGCGGTCGATGTTCAGAAAATGGACGTACTGGTAGTTGGTCAGAGAATCAAAACCGAGCGCTTCGAGAATTTCCGCGGTTGAACGGCGAATATCGGCGTTGCCGTCCACGCCGCTCAGATTGGGAATGGCAAGCGATCTGTCACCCCACTGCGTCAGCTGCAGCTCCAGTCCCGGATGACCGGCGGCAACAACTTTTGCACGGAATTCATCGATACAGCGGCGCGTGTTTTCAAGTCCGCCGAGACCCGCAATCAGATTCTCAACGTCATAGATCATGAACACAGGCTTTCCGTCGATCTTGTAATAAGACGGATGAGAGAAGTAGTTCTGTATCAAGCGGTCGCAAATGATATTCCACTGCACCTCATCCTGCTTGCCCGACCAGACCATCGTGCTCTGCTCTGCCGTGCGCTTGTCCCACAGAGACATCGCGTCGTGGTTTGCCCACATCAGATAAAACTTCATGCGGTCGTTGTTCTTTGCCTTCAAGAAGCCGTTGTTGAGGCACTGCTCAAGAAACGGTCTGTCATCGTACCAGTACCAGTCGTAGATAAAGACGTTGACACCGTGGTCAGCCGCCGCGTTGATCTGCATCTCCATGACGTACGGGTCGGCTTCGTTGACGTAGCCCCATAGCGGCTTTCTCGGCCACTGGTGTCCCGGGTACTTTGCTTCCGCTGATTTGACGGATTGCCATTCGCCGTAGCCCTCGGGCCAGAAGATGCGGGAGCGCGGCTCGTCGCCCGTATAGGACGGCCAGATATATGCGGCAATATCATACTGTTTTTTCATAATCTTACCTCATTCATCATTGCTGATCGGAATCCAAAGACCATATCATCCGTCAGTCATAATACGAAACAAATTTCCGTTTTTCATCCGCATCCTCCGTGCAGACATCGCACAGAGAACGCTTGTAAACGCCGTTTTCGGTACGGACGTACAGCGCATCCGTCACGGCAATACCGAGCGGCTTTGATGCATCGGGCAAATCGAGGATCACGTCGATCAGACCAAAGGAACGCACGCACTGGATTCCGATTGCCGTCAGCACGTAAAGTCTGTCCGCACGGTCCACCGCCATGGCAATCGCACCCTTCGGCTCGATCCGCGGGATGGTATGCAGTGCGGCATGCAGCAGTGCACCACCGAGAGCACTCGCCTCGGTCTTTGGAAGCATATATACGATATCTTCCTCGTGTTTTGCACAGTACCAGGCAAGTGCGTCGTTGGACTGCAGCGCAAGGTCGTATCCTGCCATCGGTACGCAGGCACCGCTGTCGGGCATCTCCTCGCACGTCTCCCATCGGCTGTCTGCGGGAATGACCGCATTCACGCGCGGAGAATTTCTGTGCGTACCGTCGTCGCCGAACAGCCATGCAAAGCGCACGTACGCCTCGTCCGCATTGCCGTAGCGGCTGCAATGACCCTCACCCGCAAAAAAGGTACAGGTAAAGTCATAGCCCGCAAAGATCAGTGCCTCACGCGCTTCCTCGTCAATGGCTCGGCTCCAGCCAAAATAGTCGTTTGGCTCGTTTTCGGAAATTTCTTCATAAATTTTCAGCGGCTTGGTTTCGTATTTACGAATCAGATACGGAATTTCATTTCCGCGTCCCATCGCCAAAAACGACGGAGAACTCATATAAACCAATCCGAAGTATTCCGGATGAAACCATGCGGCGACAAATGCGGAAATACCGCCGGACGAACCGCCAGAAATCGCGTGTTTCTTGGGATCGTCGGAAATCGAAAGTCCGTATTTCTCCGTAATGTACGGAATCAGCTCATAGACGAGAAAATCGCCGTACTCGCGGTCAAAAAGATCGTAGGAGTTCATCCGCATGCCGCGCGTACTTCCGTCTGCCATCGGCAAAGAGCCCGGATAAACACCGATGCTGACACAGTACGGAGCCCGTCCTTCGTCTGCCAGGCGAAGCAGTGCCGATACGTTGGCGTCGTTCTGCCCGTCGTGCTCGACTAAAAGTCCGTATTCCGATGCTGCACAGCACGGAACGGCAATTTTGATGGGAAAGACCATTCCGGGTTTATACCGATTCCCGACAAGGCTGTCGTCAATATACCGCATCTCTGTCATGACTTCCGTTTCCTTTCTTTGTTATATAAGATTACTCATTTTCATCCACAAAGACTTTTTTGATCGCTTCCAGATAGCCGTAACCGTAAAGATCATCCGGCTGCAGATAGCTTGCTTCCGTCCATTCGTTCCACGAGTTGACGGTGATCAGCGGTACGGGCTGTTCGTGAGAATCGACGAACGCCTTGATGCGGCGGAAGCCTTCTTCCACAGCCGCAGGCGTATTGTTCTTGACAACACCCGGACGGAACGTCGTGAAACGCGGATTGTTGTCCCAGCCGAGCGAAATGTGCGGATAATACGGAATGTCGTAGCGGTCGGTGTATTCCTGCCACTTCTGTTCTGCGGACACAATGATGTCTGCATAGTCGCGATCCATATTGCCGACAGCGGAGACAAACTGATAGTTGGTCAGCGAGTCAAAGCCGAGACCTTTGATCACTTCCGTCGTGGAGATCTTGCCCGCGTTGCCGTCAACACCCGTGACGTTGAAGATTGCCTCGCCCATCTGCATCAGCTGAAGCTCCAATCCCGGATGACCTGCCGCCACGACCTTTGCGCGGAATTCATCGACACAGCGGCGCGCGTTTTCGATGCCGCCCAGACCCTCGATCATGTTGACGACGTCGTAGATCATAAAGACAGGCTTGCCGTCGATCTTATAATACTGCGGATGGGAGAAATACTTTTCAATAATGCGGTCACAGATGATGTTCCACTGTTTTTCATCCTGCTTGCCCGACCAGATCATGTTGTTCTGCTCTGCCGTGCGCTTGTCCCACAGAGACATCGCGTCGTGGTTTGCCCACATCAGATAGAACTTCATGCGGTCGTTGTTCTTCGCCTTCAAAAAGCCGTTGTCAAGGCACTGCTCCAAAAACGGACGACCGTCATACCAGTACCAGTCGTAGATGAAGACGTTAACACCGTGGTCGGCAGCGGCATTGATCTGCATTTCCATGACGTACGGGTCAGCCTCGTTGACATATCCCCACAGCGGCTTTCTCGGCCACTGATGACCGGGATACTTCGGACCTGCCGCCTTGACCGTCTGCCATTCGCCGTAGCCCTCGGGCCAGAAAATGCGTGCACGCGGCTCGTCACCTGTGTAGGACGGCCAGACAAATGCTGCGATATCGTATTGCTTCTTCATATTATGCTTCCTCCTGCTCTAAAACAGCCTGATAAACGTCGTTTCTCGGTACACCGCGCAGCTTTGCAACCGCCTTGATGGCGTTCAGCTTCTTTTCATCGGGATGTTCTGCCATGTACGCCGCAACGTGCTCTGCGGGCGTCATCGATGCCCAGTCTTCCTGCGCCTGTACCTCTGCATGCGGACATCCTCCGACGATCAGGACGTATTCCCCACGCGGGTCGTGTTCCCTGTAATAGGCAACCGCCTCGCCGACGGTGATGCGCATTGCTTCTTCGTTGCGCTTGGTCAGCTCACGGCAAAGCGAGATCGGTCGATCCTCTCCAAACGCCGCCGCAAAATCATCCAGCGTTGCGCGAAGCTTGTGCGGTGCTTCGTAGAAAATGATTGTGCGTTCTTCTGTTTTCAGAAAGTCCAGACGTGCGCGGCGTTCGCTTTTCTGCGTAGACAGAAAGCCTTCAAAGACGAACCGTCCTGTCGGCAGACCCGACAGCGTCAATGCGGTAATTGCGGCACAGCACCCGGGCACACTGATGACACGGATACCGCGCTCACCGCACAGCCGCACAAGGTCTTCCCCGGGGTCAGAGATGGCAGGCGTGCCCGCGTCGGTAATCAAAGCACAGGACTGTCCTGCTTCGAGCTTTGCGACGATTTCTTCGCCGCGCTGGCGTTTGTTGTGCTCAAAATAGCTGATGAGCGGACGGTGAATATCAAAGCACGCAAGCAGCTTTGCTGAGTTGCGCGTGTCCTCCGCCGCAATGAAATCGACTCCCGACAACACCTTCAATGCTCTTGCAGACAGATCAGCTAAATTGCCGATCGGCGTCGCCACAAGATACAAGGTTGACGGCTCAATTTTGTTTTTTTCTTCTTTATCTGACAGCGCAGAGGAGGCAAGCTCCTCCGGCAATTCATACTCATGGGTTTTGATACTGCTCATGAAACGCTCCGTTTTCGTAAATATAGCGGCTCTCCGCGC
>JAZQWK010000127.1:0-17910 GCA_045632325.1 Eubacteriales bacterium | reverse complement strand
TGATGACGTTCGCCGTAACGGTTGCGCCTGCAACAACGGGAGCACCGATCTTGAGCTCGCCTGCTGCACCAAGTGCATAGACCTTATCAAAAACTACCTTGTCGCCATCTGCTGCATCGATCTTTTCGATGAAGAGGATGTCGCCTTCCTGAACCTTGTACTGCTTTCCGCCAGTTTCAATGACTGCAAACACGAAAAGCACCTCTCTTTCATTTATAGACTCGCTGAGTAACAGGCCGGGGAGACTTTCGTTTTCCCAGTTGTACGCCCAATCTCAAGCGGCATATTATTATACCATATTTTCACCTTGTTTGTCAAGGTTTTCTGCGTTTTTTCACGGTTTTCTTTGCACGGAAATTGTAAATATTTCGTGAACAAAATCAAAGGTTGTGATGCAGCTTCGATGCTGTCAGCGTGTTCTGAAGCAGCATCGTGATCGTCATCGGACCGACGCCGCCGGGAACAGGGGTAATATACGATGCGCGCTCGGACGCAGATGCAAAATCCACGTCACCGGTCAGCTTACCGTCCTCGCGGCGGTTCATACCGACGTCGATGACGACCGCACCTTCCTTGACCATATCGCCCGTGATGAAGTCCGCACGACCGATCGCAACGACGAGAATATCCGCCTCGCGGGTAACGGCAGCAAGATCCTTGGTCTTGGAGTGGCAGACCGTAACCGTGCCGTTGGCGCCGAGCAGCAGCATTGCCATCGGCTTGCCGACGATGTTGGAGCGTCCGACGACGACACAGCTTTTGCCCGTAATATCGATCCCCGTTTTTTGGAGCATGACCATGACACCCGCAGGCGTACACGGCAGGAAATCGGGATTGCCGATCATGATCTTACCGGTATTGACAGGATGGAATGCGTCAACGTCCTTGTCGGGTCGGATCGCGTTGATGACTTTTTCTTCGTCAATGTGCTTGGGAAGCGGCAGCTGAACGAGAATACCGTCGATCTTGTCATCGTGATTCAGTTCAGCGATCTTTGCAAGCAGCGTTTCCTCGGTTGTATCTCCGGGCATTTCAATGACCTCGGAGTACATACCGACCTCGCCGCACGCCTTGTGCTTGTTGCGGACGTAGACCTGCGATGCGGGATTTTCACCGACGATGATAACCGCCAGACCGGGTGTCACACCTGCCGCCTTCTGCGCTGCAACAGCCTCAGCGATCTCCGCACGGGTCTCTGCAGCAATTTTCTTACCGTCAATCAACATAGCAGCCATCGTTATAATTCCTCCGTTTTGGTTTTAGTTTTGGGTTCGTCCGTTGTTCCATTCGTTGTTTCTTCCGTCTGTTTTACTGCAGATTTGACTTCAGCAGACTTGGCAGCGGAAGATTTCTTTTTCTTTGCGGGCTTATCGGAGAACAGGCTCTCGTATTCCTGTGCATCCTGCTCTGCCGCCAGAACGGGCTTTGCCTTCTTGCGGAGCAGATGATAGAACATAATACCGAAGATCACGCATCCGACCGCGACGAGCTGGGAAATACGGACATTGCCGAGGTACAGGGAGTCGGTGCGGAAGCCTTCGATGAACATTCTGCCGAAGCCGTACCAAACGATGTAGGAGAACAGGATCTGTCCGTCGAACTTCTTGTTCTTATAGCGGATGTTGAGCAGAATGAAACCGAGGATATTCCACAGAGATTCATAGAGGAACGTCGGATGTGCGTAGTAAAGGGCCGAACCGTTGACGTTTTCAATCGTCATAATCCACGGGATCGCCTGACCCGCAAAACGGGACGTTTCAAACGTCTTTCCCAGAAATTCGTACTTGAGGATGGAGCCGTATGCTTCCGCGTTGAAGAAGTTGCCCCATCTGCCGAGCGCCTGTGCAATCATGACACCGGGCGTTACCATATCGAAGAACTTGAGAACGCTTTTCTGCTTCTTATACGAAATAAACAGAATTGTCAGCGCACCTGCGATCAGACCGCCGTAAATGGCAAGACCGCCGTTCCAGATGGCAAAGATATCGAGGAATGATTCATAGCGTCCCCAAGTCATTGCAACGTAGTAAAGACGTGCACCGAGGATACCGAACAGGACAACCCAGATGGCGTAATCCAGAACATCGTCTGTGGTAAAGCCCTCCTGCTTGCCGCGCTTGATGGTATACAGCACTGCAAGTACAATGCCGATCGTGATAATGATGCCGTACCAGGCAACCTTGAAGTTTCCTGCCTGGATCAGAAATTTGTTGACTTCCCACGGACCCAGACCGAGATTCGGGAAAGCGATAGTATTCGTATTCATGCTTTGATTCCTTTCGTGTTTTTGATTATGTTACAACACTGACCGCCATACACTCCGGTCGGTAGAGTGCATCGAGCGCATCAATGAGGTCATCCTTGGTAATCTGCATCATAATATCAACCGACGAAAACAGTTCTGTGCCGTCTATCGTGCTGTCAAGACAGTCCAGCGCCATATCCTCCGTTGATTCAAACGCCGTCACGGAAGAGGCGTACATGACGCGTCTGCACCGTGCGAACTGTGCGTCTGTGACGTCGTGCAGCAGTACTCTGTCCGCAAGATAGGTACGGATGGCATCTGCCGTTTGTTCGGGATACGCGGTTTCCGCGGAGATCAGCGTATAGGAATACGTTTCGGTATGCTCGTATTCCGCGCCGAACTTGCCGTTGATCCATCCCTTTGCGTATAGCTCCGAGAAGATCGCAGACGATTTGCAGAAGAGAATGTCGTTGAGGATATCGACAGCCGACGCGTGCCGCAGACGCTCCATCGGGTCGGAGGACAGACGGTTGTCCTTGACACCGAAGTAAAGAAGCGGCGTTGCGGCGCCTGCCTGTGCCGTGATCCGATTTTTGACGATCGACCTCGGCTCCGGCAGACAGATGCGCTGTGTTCGTTTCGCGGCTGCCGCATCGGGCAGACAGCGGTCACAGACGGCAAGTACTTCCTCGGGTGTGACGTTGCCCGCAACCGACAATACCATGTTGTCGGGGCGGTAGAACGCCTCGTGACAGCGGTACAGCACGTCGGGCGTGATCTCACGGATCGTTTCCTCCGTGCCGCCGACGTTGTCTCTGATCGGATGCGTATGATACAGCGCCTCCATCAGATTGTAATACCCCGTCTGCATCGGCGAATCGTCGTACATCCGAATCTCCTGTGCGATGATACTGCGTTCCTTATCCACGTTTTCCTCCGTAAAATACGGATTCATCACAAAGTCCAGCAGAATTTCAAGCGGCGCATACGGGTCTTCCGTCGTGGAGTAGAGGTACGCGGTCAAGTCAGGCGTCGTATACGCATCGGCGTTCGCACCGAAACGGGCAAACCGCGCAATCGCATCCTCACCGCCGCGTTCGGCAAACATTTTATGCTCCAGAAAATGTGCGCAGCCGGAAGGGATGTAAAAGGCATCCACGGGCAGCGTCTCCGTCGTCAGAATCGGCGTATGCACGGCATCGTCCGTACTGCGGATGATGCGGTCGTTGGCACCGAAATTCACGCCGAGCACGCCGTAGGTCACTGCCGCACGCTTGGGCAGGACACAGACCGTCAGACCGCTTTTGTGGCGGATGCGCGTATAGGATTGCTGCAGACGGTTTGAGGTCAATCGTTCAATTTGCGTCGTCATCCCAGTCCTCCTCATCATCGCCGTCCGTACAGGTACCGCGCAGAAAATACAGCGTATCCTGCGTCAGGGCTGCAGCACACCGTGCCATATCCTCTTTGGTACAGGAAAGCACCTGCTCCGCCGTTTCCTCGGGCGAGGTTGCAATGCCCGCCGCGCGTCGGTTTTCATACCAGACGGCAATCGCCGCGGCACTGTCTTCAATCTCACGGTAGCCGGAAACCAGCGATTTCTTTGCCGCGAAAAATTCCTCGTCGGTGATATCAAGGTCACGGATCGCCGCGATCTGCGAAGCAATCGCTTCCTCCGCCTCGTCCTTTGCATCCGCCGCAATGCCGCAGCTGACGTAAAGAACGCCCTTCTGCGCCTCAGGATAGGAGGCACAGTCATAACAAAGACCGCGTTCCTCGCGCACCTCCAAAAACAGCTTGGACGATGCACTGCCGCCGAGCAGCTCATTGAACAGTGCAAAGCGATAAAAGTCCCCGTCGGACAGAACGGAACCCGTTCGGTAACCGATGCACAGCCGCGATTGACGGATGTCCATGGATTCCTCCACACGATGAAGCGGATGCCGTGCCGCGCGGATGACCTGTGTCTGCGGTACATACATGGATGTATCTTTTTGCCGATAGGCGGTCAGATTCGCCGCAAAGCGGGACAATGCCGCCGTTACCGCGTCCTCCGTCATACGTCCGACGTAAGTGACGGACACGGGCGCACGCGACAGCATATCAAGATAGCACCGATAGAGGGATGACGGTGTTACTGCCGCCGCCGATTCCTCCGTACCGCGCGAGGAAATCCCATAGGTTTCTCCTGCAAACATTTCCTCGTCGAGACGACCGATCGCATAGGAGGCTTTGTTGTTGATTTTAGAGCGGATCGCCTCACACAGATTCTTTTTTTCACCGTCGACGTACACAGGTGAAAACACACCGTTTTCCAAAAGCGGCGAAAACAGCATATCGCAGAACGTGTCAAGCATGGACTGGAACAGCGGACCTTCGTTTTCGTCCTCCGGCGGCACGACGTCCTGCGCAAGACACCGCAGCTGGAACGTCACCACCTGTGCTTCCCCGCGTTTGTGTGCCCTGCCCGCGATCCCAGCGTTGTACAGCGTATCAAGCCGTTTCGCAAGATCCTCCAGCGTCGGGTACTTCTCCGAGCCGCGGCACAAAACCGACGGCAGAAGCGCGTATTCTGCGGCAGTTTCCGCCGTCAGAGGAAGCGTAAAGGAAAACATGATAAAATCGGTTTTGAACGTGTCCTTGGGAATCACGTAAAGCTCTGCTCCCGGACACAGCGTTCTGCACGCTTGTTTCATCTTCATGGTGTCCGTCATTGTGCTGCCGTATAAAGATTGCCGATCGATACGGCGTAATTCCAATCGGACAGCACGTCGTACTGCTCGGACTTCACCATGCTCCATCCGTCAGACGCCGCATCCAGCACTTGATAAAACGCAAGGGCAAGGTAGGTGGAGCGAATGGTTTCAAGATTCTCGTCCATGTAAGCAGCTTCTTTTTCACAGCGATAAATGATATGGTAACCGTAAGAGGATTCGACGATCTCGCTGATCTCTCCGTCGGCAAGTGCAAAAGAAGCGTTTTCAAACGCCGCGTCCATTTCCCCGCGGAAGAAGTAATAGCCGCCGGGCTCGGATTGAATACCGGGGTCCTCGGTGTATTCGTTCATCAGCGTGTCAAAATCCTCGCCTGCACGAATACGGGAGAGCAGCTGCTCTGCAAGCGCTTTGTTTTCCGCAGGATCCTCACCGCTGTCGTTTTTGATCAGAATATGCTTGCAGCGGACAAACGCATCGGTGTCAAGCATTGCGCGGATATCGGCGTCGTCCGTCAGGATCTGTCCGCTTTCCATGTAATACTGTTCCAGTTTTCCGTACAGAAGCTCCAGCACCGACTGATACTGAAAATAGTATTCCGTCATATAATACGGATCGAGCGCTTCGCGGAAATAATCGGGACCGCCGAACGCCGCGACGAACTCCGCATTGCTGCGGTCAAGTTCCCCTGCTTCCTCGTCCGTGAGCAGAAGTCCGTATTTCTCACATTCCGCAAACACCGTATGGTTGCGCCGGATTTCCGTCATGTACATATCGGTGACCCGCGTCTTCATATCGGGAGAAGCGGTCCAGTAGGAATCGTTGCCGCCGTCAAAATAGTTTTTATAAAGCAGCTGATAGTAACGGTATTCGTCGTAGGTTACCGTATCGTCGGCGGTGCCGTCTCCGTGGTCAAACGCATAGACGTACGGAATATCGGGAAACGCACTTTTGACGTCCGCAAAGGAATACGCTTCGTATTCTTCGGGTGTCAGCGTTTGCTGTTCTGCCTGCACCGATCCGCCCTGTACCGCACTTCGGTCAGCGGCATCATCCTTGCAGGAAACCAGACCGCAGAGGATCAGCGATGCACTCAACGCCGCGGCAGAAAACCGTTTCCACTGTGTTTTGCAATTCATGATGAGTATATACCCTTTCTTTTTTCTTGCTTCACTGTTCATGAGCTGATATATGATGATATTGTACCATAAATTTGTGTTCATTTTGTGAAGAAACGAAAAAAAGTTGACATTTCCCAAAAGATTTGCCGTTGTTTGCGGAAATCGTCCTTCAATTTTCAAATTTTCACGTCAGAAAGCGGTCTTTTTGGCAAAACACCTTGACACGGAAAGCCAAAAATTGTATAATATAGAAGATAATCTGTCCGCAGTATGATAAAATTCAAGAACGTGCCTGCCGTACACCGGCAATCCCGCGTACGGCAGACAGCGTTCCTTATGCAAACGTACGCATCCTGCGCGCATCTGTACCCGTCCTTGTCTTTGCCTGCATCCCATCGCAGGATGGCGGTACGGAGATCGTTTGCAGAGAGACGGTTATCGTCCCTTTTTATGATATGCGTTTCGTGTCCGCGGTGTTCCGTATCGGACACAGCCAATGAATACTTTCAAGGAGAAGCATTATGAATCCCACCGTGAAAATTGCTCCGTCCCTGCTTGCCGCTGATTTTGCAAACCTTCAGCGCGACGTTGCCGCAGTTGAAGCCGCAGGTGCCGACTATCTGCATCTTGACGTTATGGACGGTGTCTTTGTACCCAATATTTCCTTCGGCGCACCCGTCATCGCCGCACTTCGTCCGCACTCCAAGCTCTTTTTCGACGTGCATCTGATGATCACCGATCCGATCCGCTACGTTGCCGATTTCGTCAAGGCAGGTGCTGACGGTATCACGATCCACTACGAAAGCTGTGAAAATCAGATCGAGGTTCTACAGGCAATCCGTGCCGCAGGCTGCCGCGCTGCCGTTTCCATCAAGCCAGCAACGCCCGCGTTCGTTCTGGAGCCGCTTTTGCCGTATCTTGACATGATTCTCGTCATGACCGTAGAACCCGGATTCGGCGGTCAGAAGTTCATGCCGGAAACGATGCAGAACGTCAAAGCGATCACCCGCATGATCCGTTCCGGCGGATATGATATTGAAATTCAGGTCGACGGCGGTATCACTGCCGACAATGCCGCACTTCCCGCATCGCACGGTGCGTCTGTCTTCGTCGCAGGCAGTGCCGTCTTCAAGGCAGAGGATCCCGCAGCTGCAATCAGCGCCATCCGACGCGCCGCAGAAACCGTTCTGTCCGAATAAACCAAGGAGAACCCTATGTCCAACCGTCCGGATCTCACACCGAATCCATCCTCCGACCCCGGCAAAGAAGCGCTTGCCCGTGCACGTGCCGCAAGAGCCGTACTGCGGGAGCAGGAGCAGATCAAGGAACAAAAGCAGCAGGAATCTGCGCTTCGCCGCCGTCTTTTTTACAAAAACACGGCACGCAGAACCTGCATGCTCTATGCTGCGCTGAATCTCGTTTATTTTCTTATCTATATCGCCGTCATATACCCCGTCAAAGATCAGCCGTTTTCCGAAATGATTCTCGGCGGAACGTCGATTATCGGCCACGCCGTGTTCTTTGCGGCATCCTTTCTGACCGCATTCGTCTACTCGCTGGTTTTGTACCGCCGCGCCGAAAAACCGATGCATCCCGTATTTGCATATCTTTCGCAAAGCAGCATTTGGTTTACTGCCGTTATGGCGGTCTGCCTGGCAGCCCACGGCATCTATCTTGATATGCTGTATAACCCGTACAACGTCACGCAATCGGCGATCTTCCTCGGTCCGTCGTTTCTCCTGACCTTTGCGGTACTGCTGTTCTCCCTCGGTCTGACGATCGTCAACCACATCTATCGGTCGGAGCGTATGCCGCTTGCCATCCGCGCGATCCTGCATCTGCTTTGCGTGATCCTGCTGATCGCACTTTGTCTGCAGCTCGTTGCACACGGCTTTGCCGCCTCCTCCGATCTTCTGATCTTCCTCGTCATCTTCGCCGTTCTCTACGCATTTGTCGCAATCCTCGTCTTTACGACGAAAGGCTCAATCCGCCGCGAAGAAAACGAAGCCGAAGAATACGTCTCGATGTTTAAGAAACCCCCCACAAAAGCGCTAGACGACGAACAAACCAAATAACAACGCAAGGCACCGTACGTCACAAACCAACGTACGGTGCCATTTTATATTCAGATATTTCAGGAGCGCTGATCTTCAAAGAACTTCATCAGCTTTTCGACACGCTTGGTCTGGGACTTTTCGTTCTTCTTGCACCAGGATGCAACGTTCGTCGTCGGCTTGGACGCATTGAACAAATCCCACATCATGTTGAAAATGCTCTTGTAATCGCCAAACAGATAGGTGAACGAGATGATGACGTTGTCATGAACGATGTCGATCATCTTCGCATCGTCCGTCTGATCGGCATATCGGGTCTTCATCGCGATCTCATAGTATGCGGGATAAACCTGCTTGTAGCCCTCCGCGTTGAGTGCTTCCGTGATGATACCGAGATTTTCCAGATTCTGTGCCGTCGTCGGAATGACGAGCGGACGGTCAAACGAACCGCCGTAATACTCTTCCTGCGTTTCATCCAGCTTCGGCATCGGCAGAACGCCGTATACCAGATTACTGTTGCTGAACTTCATGACCGCCGTATCCAAGGATCCGTAGAAGAACAGCGATCTTCCTTCCGTCACGATCTTATAAACGCGGTCAGCGTAGTCGTCATACTTGCGCGCAACCAGATAACCGCCCTCTCCAAAGATCAGATCATAGAATTTTTCAACGACCGCGGTGGTCTTTTCCAGATCAACCTCGTAGTAAAGCGTACCGTTGGCATCTTTTCTGTACGGCTCCACGCAGAACGGCTCAAGCATACCGTAATAGTTCGGCATATTAACGTAACCGTAGCGGTCTTCTTCACCGCGCGCACCGTCACCGTTGAGGTCACTGTAAGCCGCAGAGGTGAGCTCCATCATCGCATCCAGCGTCCACGTACCGTCGTATACCATCTGATAAGGATATTCAAAATCCAGATTCTGCATCAGTTCCTTGTTAAAATACATGACGCGCATCTGGGCTAAGTTGCTGTAGGAAATGTTGTTGAACATCATGTACATCTGTCCGGCAACCGTCATGCTTTCCAGCGTTTCCGACGGCCACCACGGCTTGGAAAAGTCCAGATACGGAATGTCGTAAATATTCATGAACAGGCCTTCCAGCGACACGTTTGCCGTGTTGACGTCATGACCCTGTGCGATCTCGCAGCTGTCTTCGCCTGCCATAACGGCCTTCTTCAGCGCCGCGATCTGGTCTTCCTCCAGATAGCTCATGTCCGACAGAACGATATCGGCGTTGAAGCGCTCCTCGACCGTGCGGATCTTATGATATACGGCATCGTTGACAATGTTACCGTCTTCATCGTCGCTGTAGGTCATGATGCGCTGAATATCCGTGCCGAAAATGGCCATTCTGTACTGATAACCTTCAAGATCGATCTCCGGCAGAGAGTCGCGCAGTGCGGGGTCCTCGGTCACCGCTTCCGTAACGGGTTCCGTTTCCGTGGGAGTGGTCTGCTGCTGGGGATCCGCAGTACCGGCATCGCTGTCGGCACAGGAAATCATTCCTGCCGCAAGCATTGACACCAGCAGTGCCGCCGCGGTAATACGTGTTCTGATATTCATGGTAATTCCTCCGATTGATTTCGTTCCTTTGTTCTATAAATCATAGCAGATTTCCCCCGATTTGTCAAGGGCTTTGCGGGGATTTACAAAAGATAAGACCGCCGTTTTTTCACAGCGGTCTTCGATTGGGTTTTATTTTGAAAAATCAGCGGTACTTCGCAACGATCGCCTTCATGTTCTCGATCTGTGCTTCCATATCCGCAACGAGCTTCATCTGGGTTCTTGCACGGTAGAGGTTCTGGTTTTCGTAGTGCAGGCTGAAGTAAACGTCACCGTTGAGATGGTCGCCGAGGAAGCGCATACCGCATTCCAGCGTCATCAGAATCGCAGACATCGGGAGCAGATCCTTTTCGGTGTCGTTGAGCGCCTCCTTCGCTTCGGAGAGGAAGCCGCGGGTGTATGCTTCAAACAGCTCGGGAACGAAGTAAACCTTGGACAGATCCTGTTCGTCTTCCGCTGCAGAGGATGCACCGAAACGAATGGAGTCACCGAAGTCGTACAGCGCGGAGCCGGGCATAACGGTATCAAGGTCGATAACGCAGACACCTTCGTCGGTTGCGTTGTCGATCATGATGTTATTGAGCTTGGTATCGTTGTGCGTGACGCGCAGCGGGATCTCACCGGATGCAATGCGGGACGTGATCTCACCGCAGATGTCCTTGTGTGCAAGGTAGAACTCAATTTCGGGCTGGCAGTCCTTTGCACGGCCGGAGATATCCTTTGCAACCGCTTCTTCAAAGTCACGGAAGCGCTTGACGGTATCGTGGAACTTTGCAATGGTTTCGTGCAGCGTATCAGCAGGATAGGAATCGAGCTGCTTCTGGAACTTACCGAATGCCTTTGCCGCATTTTCAAACAGGATCGGACGCTCGACGGACTGATAGCTGGTTGCGTCTTCGATGAAGTTGTACATTCTCCAATAGCGGTTCTGATCGTCAACGTGATAGATCATGCCGTCTGCAGATTCGATACAGGTCAGCGTTTCGCGGTTGACGTCGCCGCCGTTTTCGCGAATGATGTCCTTTAAGTAATCGGTGACGTTCTTGATGTTCTGCATCAGAGAAACGGGATCGGTAAAGATCTTGGTGTTGATGGTCTGCAGAATGTAGCGAAGCGGGCGGTCCGCACCAACCTCACAGCTGATGACGTAGGTCGCGTTGATGTGACCGTTTTCGATCTTGTCGATACCGATGACGGGACCTGCGATCTTAAAACATTCAGCAAACGGCTTGATTTCGGGATATTTGATCATTTCCATAAACCTCCGGGATAAACGTTATCGGCGATGCAGTCAGAGATGAATTTCTGCACCGTTTCCTTATCTTCATGATATGTGACACCGTACCACTTTGCCATCGTCTGCAGAACGGTAACGTCAGCCGCGCCGGACTTCATTGCTTCGTCAACCATGTTCGGCAGCAAAAATTCGTCCTTGAGCGGATTCTTCAGATTTGCAAAGAAAGCGTTTTCACGGGATTCGATCTCGTCAAAGAAGGATGCTTCAAAGCCCCACATATTCATGGAAACGATGGAATCCTCGGACAGATCGACCCAACCGGTCTCGTCTTCAAAGAACTGCGTCTGACCGTCGTTGCGCATGATCTTGGTGCGCTCGGTGATCGAGGTCAGGTAATTGTTCTCATCCTTGGTACAAACGCCGCGAGCAACGTGACCGTTTTCAGACAGGGTGTTCTTCAGAATGAAGCCGCACATACAGTAGTGCTGCTTGTCATCCTTCTTGATATTGCGCAGGAATTCACCGACCTTTGCAAAAGAATCCGCACCGTAAAAGTCGTCGGAATTGATAACGGCGAAGTTGTCACCGTCGACCGCTTCCTTTGCACACAGAAGTGCGTGAGCGGTACCCCACGGCTTAACGCGTCCGTCGGGAACGGTAAAGCCTTCGGGAATGTCGTTGATGTCCTGGAACGCATAGCGAACCTCAATGGCTCCGCGGATACGGGCACCGACCGTTTCTTCAAAGATCTGATGGTTTTCCTTCTTGATGATGAAGACCACGCGGTCAAAGCCTGCACGGATCGCATCGTAGATGGAATAGTCAATGATAAATTCTCCGCCGGGACCCAGAGGATCGATCTGCTTCAGACCGCCGTAGCGGCTGCCCATGCCGGCTGCCAAAATGACGAGTGTCATATTCTTTTACCTCTTTCGTTCTTAAAATAGGTGTGCGTTCCGAGGGCATTGCCGATTTTCTAACAGCCGTCGGATAAACACATCCATGATTATTTTATATTGTATCATAACTTTCATGAAAATGGAAGTCTTTTTTCAAAAAAATCAGAATTTTTTCGTCAAAACCCCGAACGCCGCCGAAACAATTCCGGAAATACGGCTTTCACTTTTGCAAACGGCGTATGATATGCGCGGAATTGACAAATACTGAAGCCGTCAGAACGCAAACAAGCCGTACTGAATACGATGCGAAAGGAACACCTTCATGTATTTTCCGCAATACGCCGTGATGCATCGCCGCACGCTGATCCGTATTTTATGCTACGCCTTATTCATGGGCGCCGTTCTTTTTTCCTTCATTCTCACACAGATGCACCGTACCGATGCCGAAACTGCGTCGCAAAACCGATTGCAGCGCACAATTCTTGCGCATATGAACGAAGAAAACGACGCACTCCGCCATGCACTGCAAAATGAAGACTCCGACGGTATCCGCAGGCACGCCGCGGCATTGGAAAGCTGCGCCGCTCTTGCAGCAGCACTGTGCGGTACGGAAAACGACCGTTGGGTTTTATGCACGCTTGCCGATACCGCACCGTTTTACGCCGCACTCTCCGCAAACGCACACAGCGAAGCCGAACCCGACGAAAATACCACCGCCTTTTGGTCCAGCGCCGCAGATATCGTATCTGCGCACATAGCCGACATGGCACTTGCGCTGTCCGACCGTGCAGACGCTGCACAGCCAACCGAAGCCGAACTGCGTGCCGCAGCTGCACTGACCGCGTTATCCTCCTCTTTCCGCACAGAGCCACTTCGCCGCGCAGAGCCTGTACAGACAACATTCCGTTTTTTGCGGGAACCGACCGTATCACTTGCACAGGCACGCCGTCATCTGCGGGAGCTGATCGGCAGCGCCGCCTCCTTTCTCGGAACGGCGGTCATCAACGACGCACACGGCTGTTATCTTTTTTCCTGTCAAAACGGATATGCGGAAATTTCTTCAAACGGAGGACACCTTCTGTCGTATGCATTCTATCCGCGCGGGAACGCCAATGAACACGGCGTTCTGTTAAACGACGCGGATCTCTCGGACGTTGCCACAGCATTTCTCAAAAAAGCGGGATTGCCGACGGACGGAATGTCGCTCGCGGAAGATCGGCACGGGACGCGGTTCTTTTCCGTCCCGCATATCTACGGCGGCGTCGTAACGGTCGGTGTCCGTATGCACGACGGCGCGATCGTATCCCTGCAGGCAGAAAGCTATTACTATGAAAACGACAGCGGATAACGAGCACAGCAATGAGAAAAGGATTGCCCTTTATACCGTAAGGTATAACAAGCAATCCTTTTTGTTGTCTTTATGACATCAACGAATTAGTCGCTGATGTAGGGCAGCAGAGCAACGATTCTTGCACGCTTGATAGCGTCGGTGAGCTGTCTCTGATGCTCAGCGCAGGTGCCGGTGATTCTTCTGGGAAGAATCTTTGCACGCTCGGAGATATACTTTCTCAGTCTGCCGATATCCTTGTAATCAACAGATTCGATCTTTTCTGCGCAGAACTGGCAGACCTTTCTTCTCTTGCCGCGATTCTGAGCGCGGTAGGGCTTTGCTGCGGGTTCTCTCTGTTCCTTGACCTCAGTGGTCTTGACTTCCTTTGCGTTATCCAATGTTTTTCATTCCTTTCCCTAATAAAGTAGACCGGTTATCAGAACGGGAGATCTTCGTCTCCAGCGATTTCTTCAAACTTCGGTGCTGCCGGCTGTGCTGCCGGAGCTGCGGGTGCGCTGTATGCCGGAGCGGTACCGTAGTCGCCCATGCCTGCAAATGCGGGAGCGGCGGACTGGGATTCGCCCTTGGATGCGCCGAAGGTTACTTCATCAGCAACAACCTCGGTTGCATAGCGCTTGTTACCCTGCTGGTCGGTATAGTCGCGTGTCTGGATCGAACCGACAACGACGATGGAACTGCCCTTGCGGAAATATTTTGAAACAAATTCCGCCTGCTGTCTCCATGCGACGATGTTGATGAAATCCGATGCATACTGACCGTTTGCGTCCTTAAAGCGTCTCTGTACACCGATACGGAACGAACAAACAGCAACACCGGACGGTGTCTGCTTCAGTTCCGGGTCAGCGACGAGGTTGCCCATCAGGATCGCCTTGTTCAAGCTTGCCATTTCCGTCTACCTCGCTTATGCGTTGGCGATGGTCATGGAGCGCATGATGTTTTCATTGATGTTGAACAGACGGGTGAGCTCCTTGATGAACTGGGTATCAGCCTTGTGGTTGACAAGGACATAATAGCCTTCCATCAGATCGTTGATCGGGTAAGCGAGTCTGCGCTTGCCCCATTCGTTGACCTGTTCGATCTCACCGTTCTCTGCCATCAGCGCAGTGAACTTTGCAACGATAGCCTTGGTATCGTCTTCGGACAGCTGGGGGTTTACGATAAACATTGTTTCGTAGGAACCAATCTTCTTTTCCATGCGAATTGCACCTCCTTATGGACTTATGTCAAAAACGTCTCGCGTTTTTGAAAGGATTATCTGTGATATCTTCCACAGACTTTGATATTATAACATATTTCCCCTCGTCTGTCAATACTTTTTTGAAATTTTCTGAATTTATTTCATATTTTTGATTGCAATCTTATTCGGACGGTGCACCGAAATCACCGCACAGCGTTTGCAGTCAAGTCAATCGTTCCCGCATCTTGACTTTTCACTGTATCTATTGTATAATAATCATAGAAACCGTTCAAGGAGGAGAAATCTAATGAAGCAATTAGCAATTATCTGTGCCGCCGCATTGCTGACGACCGCACTTTATGCCTGCAGCAGCACGGGAGAAACCAATATCACGACAGAACCCGTCACGTCACCTGTCCCGGCAGACACGGAAACAGCGGACACCGCCGACATAAGAGCCATGCACAGCGTTCCCGTTGACACCCTTGATTTCGGCGGAAAACCGTACCGTGCGATGACCTATGACGGCTCCAATTTCAGTTACTATTTCTTTGCAGACGATGAAACAGGAGATGTCATGAACGATGCCATCTATGAACGCCGCCGCAATGTCGAAGAAGCACTGAACGTCGAGCTTCAGCACGAACTGAAACTCGATTATACCGAAGTGGCAAGATCCCTGCGCACCGCAGTTCAGGCAAACGACGATGCCTACGATCAGGTACTTCTGCATTGTATTGACGGTGTGTCCACGAGTGTGTCGTCCGGATATCTTTACAATCTGGATGAGCTTCCGTATCTGAATATGAAAGCCGACTGGTGGAACAGAGAACAGATGGATGCCCTGCGGCTCGGAAACAATACCTATTTTGCCGTCAACGACTATATGATTCCGTATCCGTTTATCATCTATTTCAACCGCGAAATCGTGGATACGCTTGACCTGACCGATCCGTATGAAGCGGTACAGGCAGGAACGTGGACGCTGGATGTGTTTGCCGAAATGGCAAAAGCCGCCGTATACGATCTCAACGGTGACGGTGCAATCGATTTCGAATACGACCGACTCGGCATGTCTGCCACGGACACCTCCAAGTATATCAGCTTCCTTCCGGCATCCGAGCAGTTCATCACAGACCGTGATGCAGACGGTCATATCCGTTTGGCGATGAACACGGAAAAAACGCAGCACGTCGTTGAATTATTCCATGATTTGAACACACAGAACACTTGCCATCTCGCACAGACTCACAACGACCCGCAGATGACAATGGAGACGGGACGGCTGCTGTTCTTCATGAACGGTCCCGATGAGCTGGAACGTCTGCGCAGCTGCGAGGTGGACTTCGGATTTGTTCCGTACCCGAAATGGGATGAGGCTCAAAAAGAATACCATTCCATGGACTTCGGCGGTTTGATGTGCGTGCCGTCAACGATTACGAATCCCGAAATGATCGGTGCCGTTATGGAGCTTTTGGCATGGGATTCCGAGAACAACGTCGTTCCTACATATTACAACACGCTTCTCGAAGGCAAATTTGCACAGGACGAAACTGCGGCATCGATGCTGCGGCTGATCTTCGACTCCGTCTGTTATGAGGTCGGCGGCAATTATTTCGGCTTCTCCTCCGGCTTCAACGATCTGTTTTATGCCGTGCCGAACGTTGCCTTGAGAGACAATTCATCCGATTTCGCCTCCTATTATGCGAAAATGGAAAAATCAGCAAACAAAACCATTGAGAACTTCTATAAAGCACTGGATGAAGTGGAAAACAACTGAAAACAGCGCAGAAAAAGCACTCCGACGGGGTGCTTTTTTCATCGGTTTCGGCGCAATGTTCTTTGTGTCGGAGAGAGCATCGGCACTCTCACCCGTCCGAGAAGCAGTATCACCCCGCACGTATTGAGTGCCGTCATCGCCATCGTCAGCATATCGGATATCTCCCACAGCTCCGACGGGTCTGCCCATGCGCCGAGAAAAGTGCACAGCACGTAAAAGAAAAGATACACCCGTACACCGCGCTCCGTCACGATCGTACCGCAATCACGGAGCAGATACGAAAGACATTCCGTGCCGTAAAACGACCAGCACACCAGTGCCGCAAACGCATAAAACACGATGGAAACCGTCAGAAATACCGCCGCTTTGTCGCCAAACCATACCCGAAACGCATCAAGCACAACCGCTTGAACGTCGTATTCCGCGCCGATCGGCATCTCTCCGACGCCTGACAAAAGAAGCACCAATCCCGTAATCGTACACAATACCATCGTGTCGACGAATACCTCCGCAATCCCGAGTACCGCCTGTTTTTCGGGATGGGAGGTCACGGCACCCGCATGAGAAATCGGTGCCGTACCGCATCCGGCTTCATGCGTAAATACACCTTTGGCGCAGCCGTGCCGCATCGCAAGCAGCATCGACGCACCGCCGCCGACACCGATCGCCCGCATCGAAAACGCATCGCGGAAGATCACGGCAAACACCGCAGGAAGCGATGCGGCATTTCGCAGAATCACGGTCAATCCCATCACGGTATACAGTACCGACAAAAACGGGATCATCGCAGCGCAAAACGCGCCGATCCGTCCCCGTCCGCCGAAGATCAGCCACGCTGCGGCAAGGCTGAACACCAAAGCAGTCGGTACCGACGGCAGTGCAAACGTATCCGCAACACAAAGAATCGCGGCGGTACTCTGCAGAAGATTGCCCTGCAAAAACGAAGCACCGATACAGAGCATACAGAACAGCACCGCCCATACGGCTCCGCCGCGAAGCTCCCTCAGATACCGCATCGGTCCGCCGAAATAACGGACGTGACCACCCTCATCCGATCTTTGCCGTGTGATGACCGCGAGATAGACCTCGGCGTATTTGATGAGCATCGTACAGAGTGCCGAGACCCACATCCAGAACAACGCTCCGGGACCGCCGAGCAGGATCGCCGCCGCAACGCCCGTGATGTTGCCGACGCCAAGCGTTCCCGCAAGCGCCACCGTCAGTGCTCGGAAAGGTGAATATCCGTCGCCTGTCTCCCCGATTTCCCGTACAAAAAGCGTTTTGCTTGCGGCGATCGGATGTAAAAAGCAGAAAAAGCGGAGCCGATACGCCGTATAACCGCCCGCCGCAATCAGAAACAGTGAAAAAACAAAGCCGCTCATTCCATATCCATCCTTCCCGTTGTTTCTTCCCCATTCTATTCCCGATCCCGCATTTCCATACCGCAGATACGGTGTCGGGCACGGTGCGCACCCCATGCAAATATGGCAAATCCTGCACTCTTGTGTTAATAATATGTTAATTCTCGGAAAAACCCTTGATTTTTTCCACAAAAGTGAGTACAATATATCATGTCGTTAGCACTCCGACGCAATGAGTGCTAAATTACAACGTATATTACATCTTTCATATAAGGAGGAATCTATTATGACACTCAAGCCTTTAGCAGACAGAGTCGTCGTCAAGATGACGGAAGCAGAGGAAACCACCAAGAGCGGTATCATCCTCGCAGGTACGGCAAAGGAAAAGCCGCAGGTTGCGGAA
>JAZQWK010000126.1:0-3890 GCA_045632325.1 Eubacteriales bacterium | reverse complement strand
AGCGGCTGTTCATCGTCGAATCGGAATCGTCCGACCCGTTCGGCGGCTGGCATTTCAAGTGCTTCCCCACTCCCGACGTTTTCTCCATCGACCCGACGGTGTATACCGATCATAACGGACAGCAGTATATCTGCTATTCCCGTGTGGATGCCGAGCTTGGTCAGGTACTCGATATCCGTCCGCTTGACAATCCTTATACGTTCGGTGAACCGTGCGCGATGATCGCATATGCCGCATACGACTGGGAGCTCGTTCCGCCGTATGACAAGGGCAAGATCAACGAAGGTGCGTTCTTTGTCGAGGTCGGTACACGTCTCTATATCGTCTATTCGGGCAATGGCTGCTGGTCGGATGACTATTGCCTCGGTGTGCTCGAATACATAGGAGAACCCGACAACGTCACGCAGATGTGCTCCGCCGACAACTGGAAAAAGTATCCGAAGCCCATTTTCGAAAAAGGAAACGGCGTTTTCGGTCCCGGTCACGCATCGTTCTTCCGCTCACCCGATAAGTCGGAGATCTGGTGTGCCTACCACGGCATGAAGCAGACCAATCCGAGTGTCACAGGTGCACCGCGCTATTTCAATATCCAGAAAATCGACTTTGACGCAGACGGGTTCTTTGTTCCTGCCATTCCCGTGGGTGCGGAGCATGAGATCACACCGCCGTCCGGTGAGGTCGAATAACGCCATAGAACAGGAGATATCACTATGAGCTGTCTGAAAATGTACAACGACAATCCCCGTCCGCGCGGTCTGACACTGCCCGACGGGTTCACCCTCTGCCGCTTTTCGGATGAATCGCAGATCGACGAATGGCTTTGGATCTGCCGCGACGGTCTGATCGGTGAGAATTGCGGACGCGAAAAGTTCTATGGAGAGCTTGTCAACCTCGACGGTCCCAACCCGTACCGCGATACGTATTTCATCGTCGACACCGCAAAAAATCTGAAAATCGCAACCTTTACCGTCGTTCCCAATATGTGGTCGTCGGGCAGAGGCTATATCCACATGGTTGCTGTTCGTCACGAATACCGCGGTCTGGGGCTCGGCTCGTTCATCGCCGATTACTGCCTGCAGCTGCTCGTCGGCATGGGCAAGAAAAAGCTGTTCCTTCTGACGGGTGATGCCCGCACAGCCGCTCTCGCAACCTACATCAAGGCGGGCTTCCGTCCCGTCAACTATATTGACGAAGACGGCAACGATATGATCGCCCGCTGGCAGGCGATCGCCGATACGCTTCATATCCCCAATTTGCCGATCATGGCAGACAACGGCGACTTTGAAACGGTTCTGCACGGAAAAGATGCTTATGGTTGGGATTATCTTTCTGATCCCGAGGAATTCCGTGCTTTACAGGAAACCTACCGTCTGCGCGTCACCGAAGAACGCTTCGGTGCCAAGGGTGACGGCGTGACAAACGATCGCGCGGCAATTCAGGCGGCAATCGACGCGGCGGCAATGCTCGGCGGCGGTACGGTCATCCTCGACGGCGGCAAGGTCTTTAAGTCGGGTAACCTCGTTCTGCGCGACGGCGTGCATCTGTACTTTGAGGACGGCGCGGAGCTGTTCCAATCCTCCGATCCCGACGACTACGTCAAGCCCGTTCCCGCACGCGGTTCGTTTGCATATGAGGACTGCCTTCCGCTTCCCGGTCACAATCTCTATCACGACATCAAGTGGAGCCACGCGTGGTATTTCAACCTGCCCTTTTTGTATGCGCCCGAGCACAGCCACGATATCCGCATCACGGGTCACGGCACGATCCGCATGATGCCCGATGACGACGTCGAAGCACTGCTCAAGATCTGCCCCATCGGCTTTTTCCGTGTCCATCGGTTTGAAATCGCCGATATCGAAATTACGGATTATCATTCCTACGCCATGATGCCGTTCTTCTGCGATCACGGTCTGATTCGAAATCTGACGATCCACAATCCCTCCCACGGCAACGGCGACGGCATCTGTCTGATGAACTGTCAGCACATCCGCGTCACGGGATGCACGATGAAGACGGGCGACGATGCTGTCTACATCTTCTCCTCTTACCGCGACCCGCGCGGTCTTGTCCGCCCGACGTGGTGGTCGTCGGAGATTCCCCAGCCGTCCATCGACATTGAGGTTGACCACAACGACCTGCGCACCGACCACTGCAAGGCGTTCGGCATGATTCTGTGGGGCATCGACTGTCCCGATCAGTCGCTTGTTGAGGTGCGCGACGTGTACGTCCACGACAACCACATCGAGACCTTGGGCAACTGGAACTACAATCCCTATACGACCAAGAAGGGCAACCCGCCCGTCACGCATCTGCGCTTTGAGAACAACGTCATCGACGCGGTCGAGCCGAACTTCTTTGAAACTGCCGTCTGCGATATGGTCGGATTCCCGTCCTCACGCACAGTGCAGAACGGCGGCTTTGTGGACGGCATGGTCTTTTGGTCTGCAGAGAAAAACGGCAATCCCGATTCCGTTTCTCTCGTGGAATACGAATACCGCCGCGTAGACAGTGAGGACACCGAATACGGTCGGTATCACGGCGCACTGACGAACCTTGAAAACGGTGATTGTGCGCTGTATCAGGGGCTTTACCTGTACGCAGGCAGACGCTACTGCTTCTGGGCAAAGGTAAAAACCGCCGACAACGCCTGCCGTATGTTCGTGCGCGATGCCGTGACCGGTGAGATCATCAGCACCAAGGACTTCTCACACACCGATTGGACAGCGGAAGCAATGGAATTTACCGTTCCCAAGGACGGCAATTATCACGTCGGTTTCAGCCGCGGTGATGCAGACCATGGCTTTGCCTACATGGACAACGTCACCCTGCACGGCTGGCATGAGAACGCACAGGATTTCGTCCGCGTTGCCTGTGATCCGCAGAGAGATTGGAAGCCGCTGTATTTCAACAAGCCCGATTTGTGGGAGAAATGATAAACCGCAATTGGTAGGGTCGATTTACGAATCGACCGTTCATGCGGTATCGTGTTGTTTATGCAGAAACATCATTTGTCCGATTTTCAAGCCGAAACATCATCTTAACAGGAAGTTTCGGGCGATTCGTGAATCGCCCCTACCAATCTTGACAGAACCAAGGACATCCCCATCGGATGTCCTTTTCTTTTTTTGTAGAATCATATTGACAACAACAGAGAATCATGTTATAATAAAACCAAGAACTCCCACATCTGTCTTGAAGAAAGGAGCCGCCATGAAACGTATCATTTTCGCACTTATCCTCGTAGGTACTCTCCTCCTTTTCCTCGCCTGCAAAGGTGATCCTGTCATTCCCGCAGCCGACAACCGCTCCACGGTTTTCCGCGGAGAAACAATTGCTTTTCCCGACGGATGGGGATTGGAATCGACACCGAACATCTCGTATCAGGACGGCACGCTGACCGCGATTCTGCGACGCAAGACGGGTGAGAACGAATACGGTGCTGCTATTTATGAAACCGCACCCGCCTATTATGCGTGGAACGGTGAAACGCTTGCCTTTTCCGCATTTGCCGACAATGCACCCAAAAGCATCGGCAGAACCAAAACCTACCCGCTCTCCGACGGCACGACCGCCGCTGTCGCCGTCATGCTTGATCCTGCCGAAACGTATCTGACCGTCACCGTGTCACAGAAGGATACTGCCCTGTTTACCGCGCATCCCGCCGATGTGCTCGGCTACGATCTTTCGCGTGACGTCGGCGATCTGTCGGGCGACGTGTTTACCGTGCTTGATGTCCGCGCCGTACCGCAGGGAGAGAGTACCCTTTACGTCGTCCTCACGTCAGAGGGACTCTGCGCGTTCCGTCCCGACGGCGAAAAAGCTTTCTCCATCCGCGATGCGGGCGATCCGACTTCCCTTTTGGAGCTTTCGGGTGAGCTCTTTTACATGTC
>JAZQWK010000125.1:0-2460 GCA_045632325.1 Eubacteriales bacterium | reverse complement strand
TCCGGCACCACCGGCAAGGGCAAGGGCGTCATGCTGTCCCAGAACGCGGTTCTCTCCGACCTGTCCGACGTCGTTCAGTACGTCGACTTCGGCAAAAAGACGATCGCCGTTCTTCCGCCGCATCACACCTACGGTTCTTCCGTTATGCTCGTCGGTCATATGATGATCGGTACGGAAATGTATATCTCCTCAGGTCTTCGTTATATCACACGCGAACTCAAGGAGCAGGCGCCCGAGCATCTCGTTCTCGTTCCGCTGTATCTGGAGACGTTCTACCGCAAGATCCTCGCAACGGTCAAGGAACAGGGTAAGGAAAAACTGCTGTTCAAGATGATCGCAGCCTCCAACAGCATGCGCCGTGTCGGCATTGATATGCGTGCAAAGCTGTTTGCATCGGTTCGTGCTGCATTCGGCGGCAAGGTTAAGATGATCATCTCCGGCGGTGCACCGATCAACCCCGAAATTCTCTCGTTCTTTGATTCGATCGGTATTTCCACGCTCAACGGCTACGGCATCACCGAATGTGCACCGATCATCGCCGTCAACCGTTCCAAGAACGTCGTGCCCGGCTCCGTCGGCAACGTGCTTGACATCGATACCGTCCGCATCGAAGATCCCAACGAGGACGGCGAGGGCGAGATCTGTGTCAAGGGTCCCAACGTCATGCTCGGTTACTTCAAGGATCCCGAAGCAACGGCGGAAGCGATCGATGAAGATGGTTACTTCCACACCGGTGACTACGGCAAACTTGATAAGAATAACGTTCTGACCATCACAGGCAGAAAGAAGAACCTCATCATCCTCTCCAACGGCAAGAACGTCTACCCCGAGGAAATCGAAAACGAGCTCGTCGCAACGCCCGGTATTCTCGATATCATCGTTTACGAGGGTCAGTCCAAGCGCGGTGTCATGCACAATGCTATTGTTGCCGAAGTCTATCCCGACAAGGATTATATCGAAAAGAACGGCATCACCGACATCAAGGCGCATCTGCAGCCCTATATCAACGAATACAACAAGAACGCCGTATCCTATAAGAAGATCATGCATCTCAAGGTACGTGCCAAGGAATTCCCGAAGAATACCCTGCGCAAGATCCAGAGATTCCAGCTGGATATGACGATTGATTGAGTTCACAAAAAGTTTCAGCACCTCCCGATTCGTTTCGGAAGGTGCTGTTTTTTGCACAGAATTTATTTCTCTTTTGAAAATGTAATCAGCAATGCATGGGAAATCAATTTTCTCCAATACGTCATACTGACGACTTCCCACCCTTGTTTTGCCATATCATTCATCAACTTTTCCGCGTTGCGCCGTCTGGTTTCGATCACTTTATGCTCTTTCATTGCAGACTCCTTTCAAATATCGCGAGGGCATCAAAGCACCCGACCGTTCAGATAATCCCGATAGGAATGATCTGTCACCATATGTTCCTTGAAGAACGGATTTTCAATCAGACCACTGCCGCCAGGTTCTCCGACCAGCAAAAATTCCGTGTTCTGCGCGTCGGCACGGAACGTGACCTTGGTATTGGTAATCAGCGCGCAGAATTTACCGTCCGTGCGGAAACCGATCTGTCCGCCCTCCAGCGTTTTCCACCAGTAGACGTTGCAGTTGTGGAAGATGGAACGGATGCCGTCCTTCAGATAGAAGCCGGTGCAGTACTGATCGGAATAGCAGGAATCGTACCAGTTTTCCCAGCTGAGATCGCAGAACGCAATGCTGTCGGTATAGTGATCCCATCCCGACGCAAGGCTGTACAAGGGATGAATATTGCGCAGGAAGTTGCCGCCGCGCATCAGCTTGAAGCCGATCTGCACACGCGCGATGCGCATGTTGGTAAAGGTATTGTCCATACCTTCCACCAGAACGCCGATGGAATCGACCGTACCGCGTCCGACGATGTTGACGTTCATGATATCGGCGTCGGACGACCCTGTATTGGCGCCGTACTTGACGTGCAGACCGATCTTTGTGTGCTTGATGGAAACGTTTTCAATGCGGGTTTCGCGTCCGCTGTCGATGGAAACGCCGTTTGCGACGTTGTTGCCGTCGATGATGCCGCCCGACAGATAATAGTTGCTGCCGTTGACGTGAATCGTGTTGAACGGTTCGGCCGCACCGAGACAGATCATGGCTTCTTCACTGTCCCAGCACTCCATAGCCTTGATCACCGCGAAGTTGGACAGCTGAAGCGATACCGCATGCTCGGGATTTGCCGGTGTCGCAATCGGCTTGGACAGCAGATATTCGCCGTCGGGGAAGAAAAGAACGCGCTGCGGATTGTCAAGAATCAGCTTCTGCAAGGCATCCGAAACATCCTCGCCGGAGTTCGCCTTGATGTAGTCGGTAACGACGACGTACATATCTTTGTGAAATTCGTGTTCCATGGTAGAATCTCCTCTCGCTTGTGGGATTTGTCCCGTTTAGATGATTATACCACGGATGTTGGTGGGTGTC
>JAZQWK010000124.1:0-8704 GCA_045632325.1 Eubacteriales bacterium | reverse complement strand
GGCACAGAATACCAGACCGAGCAGTGCGGTACCGAGCAAAAACCACACGGATTTTGCTTCTGCTGTACGAACAAAGACACGGAACACACCGGAGATTGCAGAGAAGAATTCCGTGGACAGGTAATAATTGGTATCAAGATTCGGGATTGTCATGTCTGCAAGACCGAGCAGAGATACGACTGCGACGGGAACGTACCCGCCGAGCATCAGCAGCATACAACCACCCATGACACCCGTGCCGCAGAAGCAGCAGGCAAACAGCGTCAGACCGAAGAAATACAGATGGATGCACAGCCAAGCCGCCAGCAGGACGAAGCATCCGCCGAAGACCAGTCCGAGATGCGGGCGCATCGTTTCGGTGAGCAGTGCGACAAGCACCATGAGCACAATCGAGGGCAGCCATGCAAGCACGGTCCACGTCAGATTTGCCGCGGCTTTGGTCACAAGATACGCCTGCCGCTTGACGGGCAGAGAGCAGACAAAGTTCGTCTTTCTGCGGTCATAAAGGTATTCCGCCACGACCATAGCGCACATCATTCCGCCCAGACACGCAAAAATCGTAATGAACGGATTGGACACGGCGAAGAACTCCTGCAGATACGACAGTGCGCGTTCGGGAAATTCCAAAAAGGCGTTGGAGCGGTTGGAGAACACCAACAGATTCACAACGGGCAGTGCGAAGAACAGGACAATGGCAAACAGCAGTCCCATCGACCAGGTTCTGCGCAGTTCGTTTTTGTAAAGACCCGGAACAAACCAATCGTTATGACGGCCAAGCAGACGAGTACGCGATTCGGATATTTCCGTTTTAGCCGAGAATGCTGTTAAAATCATAACCCTTTTCCTCCATTTCACAGATAAAGATTTCCTCCAGCGTCAGCGGAATCAGCTCGTAGAACACAGGGTTCTTTGCCTTGACTGCCGCCTCTGCCGCCTCGCGCTCACCGCGCAGGATCAGATTGAGCACACTGCCGGATTTTTTATAGGAGACAACGTGCAGAATTTTACCATTGGGTGCACGGAAGCTGCCCAGATCGGGTTCCTCGCCGGGCAGAACCATCTGCACCTTATGTATTTCGGTTTTCATCGCATCGACCTCGCGGTCAAAGAGAATACCGCCCTTATGAAGCAGACCGATGTGGTCGCAGATGTCCTCCAGTTCCCGCATGTTGTGGGACGCAATGACGGGTGTCATCGTGCCGTCCGCGACCTCCTCGGCAAGCAGACGCTTGACAAACTGGCGCATGACAGGGTCCAGACCGTCAAACGTTTCGTCGCACAGAAGATACTTCGGACAGCAGGACAGTGCCAAGAGCACCGATGCCTGCTTCTGCATACCCTTGGAAAACGTCGCAATCTTGCGGTCGGTTTCCAGATTGAAGATCGAGCGCAGATAATCGTATTTTTCGTCCGACCAGTTGATGTACATCTGCTTGTAATAGCGCGCCATATCCTCAATCGTGCCGTGATTGAAGAAAAACTGGTCATCGGACAGATAGACAATGTCCTGCTTGCGCGCGGTGTTTTCCCAGATATCCTCGCCGTCATAGGAGACGGAACCTGAGTCGGGACGATAAATGCCCGCCATGATGCGCAGAAGCGTCGATTTGCCCGCGCCGTTGGAACCGATCAGACCGAAGATCGAGCCTTGTCGGATGGTGGCTGTCACGTTGTCCAGAGAACGGACACGACCGAAGGTCTTTGTGACATTTTGAATGGAAATTTCCCCTGTTGCAGGTATAAACTGTTCTTGCATGATGATGGTCCGTCCTTTCTTACTTACTCTCGTTGTATACAGCCTCGAGAAGTTCCAGAATCTCCGACTTCTCAACGCCTGCGTTCTGTGCCTGTCTGAATAACATGCCGAGTGACTCAAGCTGTCGCGTCCTCTCCTGCTTTGCAACCGCACCGATGTCGGGTGAGATGAAGTTTCCCCGTCCCGGAAGGGAGTAAATGACGTTCTGCCGCTCCAGCTCTGCATACGCCTTCTGTATGGTATTGGGATTGATGGCAAGCTCCGCCGCGAGCTGTCGTACGGAAGGCAGATGTTCATCGGGCTTGAGATAGCCCTGTACTGCCTGTGTTCGGATATTTTCAATCAGCTGCTCATAGATGGGTTTACGGTCTCGCATATCCACCGTAATCATGTCTTTTTGCAACCTCCTTTGCGTCTTAACTGTACTATTTGTGTTAGTACAGTTAGATTATAGCATATCTGCATTTCTTTGTCAAGCAGAATGGAACCGCTTTTTATGAAGATTCTGTAAAGAATTCATGAAGACCGTCTATTTCGCCATCCTGCCGCATTGAATAGAACAAAAACGAACAGGAGATTGCTCATGTCCCAAAACAAACCAAATCTGAAAACGCGTAAGACCGCAAAAACGCCGCCGTCGCCTCTCATCGGCATCCTCCGTGCTGCAGCTGTCTCTCTCGGATGCGGGATCGCCGTTCTGCTCCTGCTCTGCGCACTGCTTCTGACAACCGAGGATCCGGGCGCGTATGCATCGCTTGCCGCCGCACTGCTTCCGTTTCCGATTGCCCTTGCCTGCGGGATTCTGTCCGCGAAGCAATCCTCCTTCGGCGGGCTGGTGTCGGGGCTGCTCGGCGGTGCAGTGCTCTGTTTGTTCCTGCTTGGGCTCGGATTGGCACTTCCGCGCGGCGGTGTTACGGTCACGTCTTTTCTGCATTTGCCCATCCGTGCAGGCGTGTGTCTTGCGCTGTCTTGCGCCGGTGGTTATGCCGTAACGCACCGCAAACCAAAGGCGCGCCGTCACCGTCATCCGTAAACAAAAGAACAGCGATCGCTGTACGGCTTGTACCGTCAGGATCGCTGTTTGTTTTTGTGGTGGGATGGAGTATACGTTGAGACAGTCGGGGATGCCTGTCCCTACGGTGCTCGAAATCAGGAAACCACGTGCGTCGGGGTTCCCGCAATGAAATTCTTTACGTTGTCCTCAACGATGTCGAGCAGGCGGACACGCGTTTCCTTCGGTGCCCATGCGACGTGCGGAGTCGTGGTCAGATTCTTGACACCGTGCAGAACGCAATCGGCGCGCATCGGCTCCAGCGTCAGAACGTCAATGCCGGCACCCGACAGATGACCCGATTCCAGTGCAGCACGCAGGTCTTCCTCCACCAGCACGCCGCCGCGGGAGGTATTGACAAAGTAGGCTCCGGGCTTCATCTTGGCAAAGCGGGAGGCGTTGAACAGCTCTTTGGTTTCCTCATTGAGCGGTGTATGCACGGAGACGATATCCGCCATGCCAAGCATCGTATCAAGGTCGGTATACATGACGGGATCTGCCGGGTCAACCGTTTCGGGCATTCTGTGCGGAACCGCAACGACCTTCATCGAGAATGCCTGCGCAATCTGTGCCACCTTGCGTCCGATCGTACCGTAGCCGAAGATACCGATGGTCTTGCCCGCCAGCTCAAACGTCGGAAAAACAAACGGAGAGAACGACGGAGAGTTCTTCCAGCCGCCTTCACGCACAAACGCATCGTAATCGGCGACGCGGCTGTAATGATGGAGCAGGAACGCAAAGACGGTCTGCGCCACAGCATCCGTGGAATACGAGCCTGCATTGGACACGGTGATACCGTGTGCGCGGCAGTATGCAAGGTCGATCATATTGTAGCCGGTTGCGAAAATACCGATATATTTGAGGTTCTTCGCTTTGGACAGCACTTCCTCATCCATCACGGTCTTATTGAGCAGAACGATATCGGCATCGGCAATGCGCTCCGCGGTCTGTTCACGCGAGGTCAGCGGGTATATGACCACCTCGCCGTATTTTTCGAATACGGACAGGTCGATATCGCCATTCGTTACGGTTTGTGCGTCGGTTAAAACAATTTTCATTTGATGATATCCTCGATTTCAACAATATACATGGTGTGATAGTCCTTCGCACTGTAGTTAGCAATCAGTGCAGGATCGATGAACGCGCTTTCCTTTAAGTCGTCCGCATACAGCTTGCGGCAGGACATGACCATACGCGCTTCGCTAAACGCCGCTCTTTCCCCGATCAGCGTCGGCGTCAGACCCGCTTCCTTGATCTTATCGCAGTCACGTCCGGAAACGCGTCCGCACAGCTTCAGTGCATCGCGGTATTCCTCGGAGAAGAACGACAGCGTCATGCCCTCTGCGCGTTCGGTAAATTCCTTTGTGTACCGCTGCGGGCGGATAAACACAAACGCAACGGGCTTGTTCCAGAGAATCCCAAAGCCGCCCCAGGAAGCGGTCATCGTATTGATCTTTTTCGTTTCGGGATCACGCGCGGTGATGAGCATCCACTCTCTGTCCAGCAGAGAAAACAGATTCTCATTGAGTTCAAAAGGTGTAATATGTTCCATATGGTACCTCGTATCGGTGAAATTTATCGGTAATACTTATAATATGCAATGATCGTGCGCTCGATACCGCCGTGCTCGATATCGGGACCGATGATAACGGCGCCGTCAAGGCTCATCAGCTCGGATATTTTGAGTTCGTCGACGTAACCGCGGAAGATGATATCGGTCTGTCCTGCCGCAGACACGATCAGACAGCCCTCTCGGATGGAAAGCGAGCCGTCCTTGCCGAGAATAACGTCAATGCCCTCCTGACGCTCCGATACGTATTTGATGTGCTTGTTCGCTACCTTTTCCGCCATTTCACGGCGAAAGGCAACCGAGTTTTCATCGGGCTTGCGCTTGAAGAGCCGTTTGAATAAAGACAACTGCCTCACTCTTTTTTGATCCGTTTGGGGAATTACTGTCTATTATTTTACCATAAATCCACCAAAATGTCATCGTTTTTACCGACATTCCGACGCATAAAAATTAACCAAATTTGCAGGTCGTTTTTTGTTGAATCTGACGGAATTAAACGAAGTTTCAAAAAAGACTTGAAATCTTTGAAAGAATGTGATATGTTTATAAGGAATACATGCGGATATGACGGTTTGAAACAATTTCTTTCCTTATATCCAATGTACCGCAAACAACCAAAATTCACGGAACCCGGACACCCATCGCACCACTGACATTTTGACTCCGGGAGAAAGGATGAATGCAATGCTTCCACTTGACAGGCTGTCCAAAGAAGCAGAGCTCGGGCTTGAAGCACACGGTATCAAAGCGGACACCATCCAGCTTGCACTGCAGCTGGATATGGATGTCGACGGCAGATTCGGCGAAACCTGGCTTTGTATTGATGATGACAAACGGCTGCATATCATGTCCGCAACGGGCAGTGAAACCGACAGTCCCCGCGTCACCTCCACACTCGTGGACCAGAACCTCAAAAGAAAACACAAAACTCCGAAAACAGAATCGACCGTTACCGCAGATACCTTCCGCGATTGCGTATTCCATACGTACGACATCGCAAATCTGGAGGACTCCTACATTGATAACTTCGTTACCTCCGAGCGTTTTCTGTCCAAGCTCGACGGTGTAACCACCGTTCTTGCACAATCGACCAACGCACGTAAGCAGAAAATGTTCGCGTTCCTTGATCTGATGGAACGGATGCGGGAAGGACGCGAGATCAAGGAAGACGATCCGCTGTTCGACCAGTTCAACGCAAAGTGTCCGAAGTGCGGAAAGATCTATTCCGATCAGAACAGAAAAATCTGTACCGATTGTGTCAACAATTCCGCGGTCATGCTCCGTCTGTTCAAATACCTCAAGGACTATAAGGCAAGCATTGCGATCGTACTGTTCGTCATGCTCGCAACCTCCGGTATCTCCCTTGTCAGCCCGCTGATCTCCGGTCTGTTCCTCTACGATAACATTATCTCGGAAACCGGTAAGTTCCATCACCTCGGCGTTCACATGGTATGGATCGCCATCGGTCTGATCTTCGGTACCTCGATGCTGTCGCTGGGACTCGGTATCTGGCGCAACCGAACCAACGCTTATATGTCCACGCGCGTCACGCTGGCAATGAAGATGGATATCTTCTCCTGTATGCAGCGTCTGTCGCTGTCGTACTTCAACTCCAACCAGACCGGTCGTCTGATTACGCGCGTCAACTACGACGCCGACGTCATCCGCGGATTCTTCATTGACCAGATTCCCGCGCTCGTCGTCCACATGATCAACTACATCGGTCTGACGATCATCTGTCTGATTCTGAACTGGAAGCTGACGCTCATCGTCTTCATTCCCGTTCCGATCATCGTCTGTATCTTTAAGTTCATGCTCCCCAAGCTGTGGAGAATGTACTCCAAGCAGTGGAGACGCTCTTCCTCGCTCAACGCCATGCTGTCCGACTCTCTGACCGGTATCCGCGTTGTCAAGGCGTTCTCCAAGGAAGCGGAAGAAACCAACCGTTTCTACACCGTTTCCCACAACCTGTTCGACGCAAACCTGCAGCTGAACATGGTCTCCCTGACCATCTTCCCCGTCATCGGTTTGCTTATCGGTATCTCCTGTAACGCGATCTGGGGCTTCGGCGGTATGGACGTCCTCGGCGGAAAAATGACCTACGGTGAATTCGCCGCATTCTGGGGCTACATCGGTATGATCTTCGCTCCGCTGAACTTCATGACCCAGTTCCTCGATCAGTACACCAACGCCGCAAACTGCGCACAGCGTATGTTTGAAATCATCGACGCGATTCCCGAAATCACGGACGCACCCAATCCCGTTGACATGGATACCACCATGCGCGGTGACATCACCTTCGACAAGGCTTGCTTCCATTACACTGCAAACCGTCCGATCCTCAAGGACGTCTCCCTTGAGATTCATGCGGGCGACAACATCGGTCTCGTCGGTCATACCGGTTCCGGTAAATCGACGATTGCCAACCTCATCATGCGTCTGTACGACGTTACCTCCGGTAAGATTTCCATCGACGGCGTCAACGTCAAGGAAATCAAGCAGTCCTCTCTGCGCAAGAACATCGCCATCGTTTCGCAGGAAATCTTCCTGTTCAAGGGCACCATCGCGGACAACATCCGCTACGCAAAGCCCGATGCCACGATGGATGAGATCATTGCGGCGGCAAAGGTCGCAAACGCGCACGACTTCATTCTGTCGCTTCCCGACGGTTACGAAACGGTCGTCGGTACCGGTTCCCGTTCGCTCTCCGGCGGTGAAAAACAGCGAGTTTCCATCGCGCGTGCCGTCCTGCTTGCACCCAGAATCCTGATCCTCGACGAAGCAACGGCTGCCATGGACACCGAAACCGAGCGTCTGATCCAGGATGCACTCGGCGAGCTGACCAAGGGTCGTACCACCATCACCATCGCACACAGACTTTCCACCCTCAAGGACTGCAACTATCTGTTTGCAATCGAAAACGGCGAAATCGCAGAACGCGGTACGCATACCGAGCTGCTTGACAAGAAGGGTATTTACTACAAGCTGTACACCATTCAGACCGAGGCAATGCAGAAGGTTCTTGCCGGAATGTAAAAGCACAGCATAACCAATCCTACATCAGAAAGGATATAACATCATGGCAGAAAATGAAAAGAAGACAGCCGAAACCACCGAAGTCAAGGCTGAAGAAAAAAAGACCGAGAAAAAGCCCGAAAAGCTCGATGACAAGGGTCTGACCGCAAAGGGCAAGGAAAACGAAGCCATCGAAGCTGCTCTGGAAGCGGAAGAGGAAGAAGACGACGGCGATCTGATTCTGGAAGACGCCCGCGTTTCCGTCGAGATCACCGCAGAAAACACCAAATTCAAGCGTTCTCCCTCCGGACTCGTCTCCCTTGAGCTGACCCGTCCCGACGGTACGACCGAGGAATTTGAGCGCGTCGTTGCCGTTCGCTGCTTCCCCGTCACCAATCCGCAGGAATTCGTTTCCGTCCGTGAACCCGACTCCAAGAAGAAGGGCCGCGGCAAGGAAATCGGCATGATCCGCCGCATGGCAGATATGCCGAAGGAAGCACAGGATCTTCTCAACGAAGAACTGGATCGCCGCTACTTCACGCCCGAGATCCTTCGCATCACTGGCATGAAGGAAAAATTCGGCTACTCTTATTGGGACGTCGATACCACCGCCGGAAAGGTCACTTTCGTTCTGAACAATCCCTTCTCCAACATCCGCGTGCTGGAAGATAACTCCGTATTCATCAACGACATCGACGGTAACTGCTTCAAGATCCCCGACGTCGCCAAGCTGGATGCACAGAGTCTGCGCAGAATCGAAATCTATCTGTAACGTGTCTGTAACTTCATCCAACACCAATTCATTTGAGAAAGGAACGTCAATCAGATGAAACTCATGTATGATATGCCGCAGGTCGACAAACAGGCGTATGACGCGGCGGTTTCCTCCGATGAGAAGCTGATGTACTGCATCCCCTTCAACATCATCGAAGACCGTTTTGTTTCCGGCTGGATGGCTTTCACGACACAGAAGATCTATAAAATTCTGGATGGCAAGGTTCTCGCCGCATGGGATATCAAAAAGATGTCCGGCTTCAAAACCGAAGTCATGTACGGCAGCTGCGGCTTTTACGCAGTGATCGACGGCTATACCACACTTCTGTGCCAATTCATTTCGGGCAGAAACCTGCCCCGTTACTCCGTCATCTGCAAGGCATGTGAGATCCTGACAGAGACGGGCAACGAAACCCCGATCACCAACTCCACCCCCGAACGCTTCTGTCCCAAGTGTGCAAGACCGTTCGTCACGCACACGACCATCTGTCCTTACTGTCTGGACAAGATGGAAATCTACAAGAAGCTGTTCGGCATG
>JAZQWK010000123.1:0-33879 GCA_045632325.1 Eubacteriales bacterium | reverse complement strand
GTGCAAAGTGCTGCAGGTTGCGGACGTGTGCGAAATGGATGCGGCCCTTGCATGCACGGATGGTGTCGGGCAGGTCGTTCTTCAGTGTGGTGCCGAGAGAACCGGTGCAGAAGGTCAGACCGTTGTGAGGATTGTCAACAGCCTTGAACAGCTTGAGGACGTTTTCCTTGCAGGTGATGATACGCGGCAGATTGAAGACGGGCCATGCGGGATCGTCGGGATGGATCGCCATATCGATGCCGTATTTATCACAGGTCGGCATGATCGCCTTTAAGAAGTAAACGAGGTTGTCAAACAGCTTTTCTTCGGTGACGTCCTTATATGCTTCAAACAGCTCCTTGACGCGGGAGAGGCGTTCGGGTTCCCAGCCGGGCATGACGAAGCCGTTGGAGTTTGCATCGGTCTGATCAAAGAAGACCTGCGGATCGATGGAGTCAACGACGGACTGGTCGTATGCAAGAACGGTGGAGCCGTCGTGACGCGGCTTTGCAAGGTTGGTTCTCGTCCAGTCAAAGACGGGCATGAAGTTATAGCAGACCATCTTGATGCCTTCTTCACCGAGGTTTTCCAGCGTCTTGATGTAGTTTTCGATGTACTGATCGCGGGAGGGAAGACCGATCTTGATGTCGTCGTGGATGTTGACGGATTCAATACCGGAAATTTCGAGGTTCTCCGCTTCGACCTTTGCCTTCAGCGCGGCGATTTCTTCACGCGGCCAAAGCTCGCCTGCCTGTCTGTTGTAAAGGGTCGTGATGACGCCGACCACACCGGGAATCTGGCGAATTTCGCGCAGCTTGACGGAGTCGTAGCCTTCGCCGAACCATCTGAGAGTCATTTTCATGGTTGTATATCTCCTTTTTTGAAAAACAAATCGTATGTATCACTATTATATCAAGTTCTCGCAAAAAAATCAACCTGTACCGATGAATTTTTTAAAATAAAACCGCATTTTCCGCAAAAGCGTGCAAATTCGGTATAACCCGTTGACAAACGGAGGGATCTTTAGTATAATTATGACAGCAAGATCTCGCTATAACCGAGAAAAAGAGAGGAGAATCAACACGATGGCATTTTGCAATCAATGCGGAACCAAGGTGGAGGACGGCTCCAAGTTCTGCACTTCATGCGGCGCACCGATCGATCGCGGCAGTGCTGCGGCATCGGCGTCATCACAAAACCGGGGACGGCAAAAAAACAGCGGAGGAAGCGTGGAATCGTTTCTTGCGTTTACCGACACGACCGCAAAATATAACGCGGACGACGTAGAAGCGAACCGCTACGTTTCCGTTTTGTCTTATCTGCATATTCTTGTGCTGATCCCGCTGCTGACAATGAAAGAATCTCCGTTTACCCAGTACCATGCGAAGGTTGGTCTGAATCTGCTGATCCTTCATCTGGTTGCAGAAATTGCAGGCTCCGTGCTGAATTCACTGATTGGATGGATTCCCGTTGTCGGATGGCTTGTCGGCATTGCATTCGGTCTTTTGAACGCCGTGCTGTGGGGTGTCAGTATTTTCGGTATCGTTTCTGCGGTGAAGGGACGTGCGCGTGAGCTGACGGCATTGGAATCTCTGAAATTCATCAAATAAGATCTATATCGGGATGCCCGCGCCGTTTTGTGGCAGGACGTCCCGATTTTTCAAAAAGAAAGGACGTATATTATGTTTACACTGAAGAAAACTCCCGAAAAACCTTTTTTGGTTCTGAATCTGTCCGACCCGCAGCTCGGTGACGGCGAATGGGCGGACGGTCACAAGAACCGCCGTATTCTGGAACACACTGTGCGCACACTCGTCGACCGTGTGAAACCCGATCTGATCACCGTATCGGGCGATCTGTCGTGGGCGGGATCCGATCATGCTTACGATATGCTTGCCGATTTTCTTGATACGTTCGAGATTCCGTGGGCACCCGTCTGGGGCAATCACGATAACCAGAACGGTCCGGAGTATATTGATTCCGTCGCTGACCGTTATCTGACGCACAAATATTGCCTTTACGAAAAGGGCGATCCGTCGATCGGCAACGGCAACTACGTTATTGCCGTCGAGGAGGAAGGTAAGATCGTTTCCGCCGTTCTGATGCTTGACTCGCACGACCGCGCACCGTATACCGATGCGGACGGCAGCGAGCAGATCTCCTGGGCGCGCCTAACCGAGCCGCAGATGGAGTGGTACAAGGCGCAGATTGTTGCTCTGCGTGAGAAGGGTTGTGACGATACCTCCATCATCATGCACATTCCGTTCTATGCGTACAATACGGCGTACCGTGCGGCATATAAAAATTCCGATGAGGCATCCCGCAAGCAGCTGACACCCGAAACGGCGATTCCCGGCGCGGATTGCTGGAATCCCGGCTATGAGGATTCCCTCGGCGTGCAGTATGAGGGCATCGGCTCGTATGCTGTGGATGACGGTGTTTTTGAGATCATCCGCGATCTTGGCTCGACCAAGCACGTTATCGTCGGTCACGATCACGTCAACAACTGGGTCATCAACCATCAGGGTGTCAAGCTGGTATTCAGCCTGAAGGCAGGTGCCGGCTGTTACTGGACGCCCGTGCTCAACGGTGGTACGGTGCTGGAAATCGGATCTGCCGGTGCAGAACGCGTTTACCACGAATTCGTGGACGTCAGTGCCCTTGTCGCCGAGGCGTGAGGGAATATCATGTTTGTTTTACAGAAGCAGCCCGATCGGGATTTTGTGATTCTGAATTTCTCCGACACGCACATGAAAAAAAGCGAGCTTGGGGAAGGGCATCTGTTTCGTCGAATCTTTGAGCGCACGATCAGCGAAGCCGTTGCCCGCGTCAAGCCCGATCTGATTACCGTATCGGGGGATATCTCGTGGTCGGGTGACGATGCGGCGCACGGTTGGCTTGTCGATTATTTTGACAGCTTCGGGATTCCGTGGGCACCCGTTATGGGGAATCACGACAATCAGTGCGGCGATGACTTTGTGGACGGCGTTGCGGACATTTTTCTTGCGCATCAGCATTGCCTGTTTGAAAAGGGCTCGCCTTCCATGGGCTGCGGCAATTACGTTATCGTCATCGAGGAGAACGGGTGTCCCGTCTCGGCACTGTTCATGATGGATTCGCACAATCGCTATACCTATACCGACGCAAATGGGGCAAGTCATAATACCTGGGGCAGGCTGAACGACGAGCAGCTTGCGTGGTACGCGGAGCAGAACGAGCGGCTCAAAGCACGCGGCTGTACCGATACGGCTCTGATCATGCATATGCCGATGTATGCTTATTATACAGCGTCGGCAGAAGCATACAGAGAGAATATCGATTGGGCGAATTTACAGTATGAATGTCAGACGAACTATCCCGCCGCATGGAGGGACGGTATCTCTGCCGTTGGCGTTGAATACGAGGGCATCGGTGCTTGTGACGTGGAGGACGGCGTGTTTGACGTCCTGCTGGCAGGCGGAACGACAAAGCACGTGCTGGTCGGACACGATCACATCAATAACTGGTTTATCGATCATCACGGCATCAAGCTGTGTTATTCTCTCAAAGCGGGACCATCGGCGTACTGGCGTCCGTTTCTCAACGGCGGCACGGTTCTGCGTGTGACAGAGAAAGGCGTTTCCGACGTTCATCACGAATACGTGGACTGCTCGGACCTTTTGAATACTTGGACATAAGGCAATCATAACGAAAACCATGCTCCCGAGGAGACAATCCTTTGGAGCATGGCTTTTTTCTGTCATTTTACGGGTCAGATGCATATACTGACGACGGAATCATCGGAAAGGAGCCATATATTATGATTGCCATCAAGCCTTATCACCGTATCCGCGCCGTGGAGTATGCCAAACGATGGGCGATGTCCCGCAATCCGCTGTTTTCGCGGTTTGATAATTTCGGCGGAGACTGTACCAATTTCGTGTCGCAGTGTTTGTTTGCGGGAAGCTGCGTCATGAACGCGCTGCCGACCTTTGGATGGTATTACCGTTTCGCGGGTGATTACGCACCTGCGTGGACGGGAGTGCCGTATCTTTATAATTTTCTGACGGAAAATATGGACGCGGGACCGTTTGGAGCGGAGATTCCCATCGAAAGCGCGGAAATGGGAGACGTGATACAACTGGGGAGACGTGACGGAACGTTTTATCATACGCTGATCGTAACGGGAATGCGTGACGGCGTACCGCTGATCTGCGCACATGACAACGATGCGCTTGACCGCCCGCTGGATACGTATATCTACGATCAGGCGCGCTGTGTGCATATGGAAGGCGTCCGATTTTCAGTTTCTGCGACGGATTGCTGTTTTGAAGGGATGCTGTCCGGTACATCCATTTTTCCAAGTTCCGTTACTGCCGCTGCGCTGTCCTGTTTTCCGCTGCAGGACGGCACAGCGGACATCCCGACGGAACCCGTGTCGGATGATACCGCTGCGCCGATGGATGAAATGGATGCCGCCGAAGCCGCAGAGAAAGCGGTATTGCCGCGCCGTGCCGATCTTCTGCCCGAGGATTTCGTGTCACCAACACCTGACACGGCGGCAGAATCTGATTTCCCTGCGGATTGACGGATATCAGGGATTCAGAATCAGTTTTGCCAATACGGTTCCGAGGTGATATGCGGCGGAGTGTGCTTCCTCCAGGCTGTTGCCTGCTGCGCCGATTTCCAGCAGCAATGAGCCAGGAGCATATTGGGCGTTGAAGGTTGCCGTGCGCAGATTGATCGGACGCACAAAGCCGCTGTACGCATCGTTCAGCCATTTCTGCAGATGCACGGCGACGGTGAGGTTGTCTCGCCAATCGGGATAATACGCACCTGCCCCGTCCGTGCCTACTACGCTCATGACCTGCGCACAGACCTCTGCACCGATGCTCGTGATCGGACGGAGCATACTGCCGTCAGAGGATTGCAGCGCGTCTCTGTGTACGTCGAACACATATTGAATGGATGGATAGTCGGCGACCGTTTTCCGTATGTACGCGGCGGCAAGGTCGTAGGAATCGGGATAGGAATCCGCATCAAACATCGTCTCGCAATGCAGAACCGAAATGCCTGCATCGGTCAGCGTTTTTGCAAGTACCGCGCCAACCGAAACGACGTTTTTTTCAACGTCGTCCGATCGGTACGGATAGTCTGACGGGACCGATGCAGCGCCGTCGGGAGCATAGGCTTCCGTGCCGTGCGTGTGCAAAATCAAAACGAGCGGTGCGTCTGCCTTTTTTGTCTGACGGTCTGCCAAAGTCATGACAGGCAGAGTGGGTGCGTCAATCGGATATGCCGATGCCAAATGAAGTCGTGGATCAACGGCGTAATCGGTCTGATTGGACAGCAGGATTCCGCCGTTGTCTGCGTTGAAGTGCGTACTTTGGGAAAGATCGACGGCGCGGATGGCGACGTGACCGCCGGGAACGTCTGCGGTGCTGTTATTCTGCTCCCCTATGCGCGGTACGCTTGCGGTATTCAATACGGGATGATCAAGCGGCTCGGTGCTGTCCTTGATATACAGGCGTTCTTCTGCTGCAGGATACGATGCCGTGCGATTCGGCTCCCATGCGGGATTGGTGTCGATAAAGTAGGCATCCGCGACGCCGGGCAGGGAATAGACTGCCTGCTCGTACACCGTCTGCGACAGGACGGCTTGCAGATTCTGTCGTGCTGTCGGCTGTTTGACGAGAAATACGGCGGCATTCAGCGTCTGAACGGCGGTCGGAAGACGGGCGTTGAGCGCAATGACGCAAAGCAGGAGCAGACCTGACACACTCAAGCCGAGCATCAGGTGGAGCAGAAAGCTTTGATAGCATTGCCGCACTGTACGCAGAAACGGATTGGGGACAGTGTGGCGTGTCCGTTGTTCTGTATCCATGGCTTTTCCGCTCCTCTCTCACGGGCATTCTGGCTGTGTATCATATATATGCAGCGATGCGAGAAGATAGAACCGATGCAGCCAAAAAAATTCTTTCAGAATCCGCGCTCAAGGGAAGAGAACAGTACGGATCCGAGCGCCAGTTGATTGACGGTATCTGCAATCAGACGGGAGAATGCGGAAACCGATTCGTCAATATCCTTTGGCGCGACGTAACCGATATCAGCGTCTGCAAGCGCGTTGTGCAGGATGCGGCTTTGCGCGTCGTCCGATGCACCGTCTGAGGAAAGAATCCCTGCATCCTCAAGCGCGCGGTAGATCAGTGTGGACGCTGCGATGACGGTAGGAACACCTATGGTTAATACAGGCACACCGAGCGTTTCTTTGTCCAGCGGCTGCCGTTTGTTGCCGACACCGCCGCCCGGATGAATCCCCGTGGTGGATATCTGCACCGTTTTCGTCAGAGAACCAAGCTCGGAGGCGGCAAGGGCATCGACCAAAATGACCAGATCAGGCTGTACCGCCTGAACGGCTCCGCGCACCAGCTCCAGCGTTTCAATGCCTGTTTTCCCAAGAACGAGCGGTGTCATAGTGCATAAGCGATGAAGTCGGTCTCCAAACGGCATGACCGTGATGTTGTCAGCGGCGTCAACGATATGGCGGGTGACGCGAAGATGGGAAACACAGCGCGGTCCGAGTGCATCGGTCGTCAGTTCGGGATTGCCAAGTCCGACGACAAGGATGGTGAGCGGACGAATCGGGGATTGCTCCGACAGCGGTGCCGGAGGAATGTCCGTGATTGCGGTGCGATCGTCGGTATTCTCCAAAAAAGGCTCACCCTCCGGGATGACGGCTTTCGCGGCGGAATCATCGCATAGCTTCGCCGGCGGAACGGGATACAGATGTGCATCTTGATCCCACTCGGGAGAGACGGCAAGTCTGTCCCAAGCCTCCTCTCCCGGATCGTCAATCACCGTGCGCAAAACAGAACCTTTATCATAACCGGCGTCGGCGCGGACACCGCAAACGGTGTTGTTTTTACAGGTGTCATCGGGGATTTTGAAATCGGGACAGAGAATTGTGATCGCATCGAGCAGTGAGGTGCGCAGGGCGACTCTGCAGGCATGGACGTCCTCGTTGGACAGCAGACGGAGATCGCCCGTGTGAACGGTATAGTATGTGCCGACGGTTTTTCCGAGCAGGGAAGACGATTCCTCGTCGGCAATGACCAGCTTTTCGCGGCGGATGTTACCCCAAAATTGTTCGGAATACTCCAGTCCGCTGTCATGCAGTGGATTTCCCGTCGGGTGAATATGACGTGGATTTTCAGATTGTGCGGTTCTGTACAGCTCGGCTGCCATATCGGTATACAGATACTGAATGAAGGATTGTTTCATAAATATGACCATAACTTTCACTGTGCGAAAGTTTCCTTTTATGATTGATATCGTATCTTCAGTATTTCCGATAGAAAACAATCTATACAAAAAAGAAAGATGCAAGTTTGTACTTGCATCTTTCGGATGAATGATCAAATTATGCTGCAGGTTCAACTTCTGCGGTTGCTGCATCTTCGGGAGCGAGCGTTTCAACAGGTTCATACAGCTCGAAGTCCTTCATCTTCATCTTGGTGAAGACGGAGATACCCTGAATGTTATCAGAAAGCTTGGAAAGAACTTCGGAGTTGTAGATGTAGGTGTCCTTGTTGAATACGAGCGGGATGATCGGGCAATCGGTCATCAGCAGCTTTTCTGCTTCGACGAGCTTTGCAGCCATAGCGTCACGGGTTTCAGCTGCGTATGCTTCTTCGATGAGTGCATCGTAAGCGTCGCTTGCATAGCCGGACATAGAGGGCTTGTCAGAGAAGTCGTTGTGTGCGGTATCCTTTGCGGAGCCGGAGAACGGAACTGCAAACGGAGCGAGAACGGAGAATGCGTTGGTGGACAGGGAGTGGTAGTCCAGTGCGAGAACGTCGAAATCGTATTCGCCGGTATCTGCATCAGCAATCAGCTTGTTGGAGTACTGGTTGATACCCTTTTCGTCGAGTTCAACGGAGAAGCCGAGACCTTCCCAAACGGACTTGACGTATTCAGCAACTGCTGCTGCGCCGTCACGACCCTTGTAATAGGTGTACTTGATCTTACCGGACTTAACGCCTGCTTCGGAGAGGAGGCTCTTTGCCTTTGCTTCGTCAGCGTTGGGAGAAATGGTGTCGCCTGCGAGGTCACGGAACGTCTGACCGCCGAGGGTGGTTGCGTAAACGGGCTTGGTAACGAGACCGGTAGCAGCTTCGGTTGCATTCAGCATACCTGCGATCTTGTTTCTGTCAAGTGCAACGGAGAGAGCCTGTCTGACCTTTGCTTCGGAGAGAACGCCGTTGTTGCAGTTGATGTACAGAGAGTATGCGGAGAAGGTATCCTGAACGTGTGCGCCTTCGGTGGTTTCCGGGACGTCTGCAAGGTACAGGATCTGGTCGTCGATGGTGTTGAGCGTGCCGCCCTTGATCTCGATTGCGCCGGAGGTGTAATCATAGTTGAACGCAGTGGTTCTGCCTTCAGCATCGTAACCGAAGTTCATGTTCAGTCTGTACGGGGTAACGTACTTATCGATCTTGCCTTCCTTGTTGCCGTCCAGTGCACGGTAGTAGTCGTTTCTCTGGAGGGTCAGAGTCTTACCGGCAGAGTCGGGGTCCATGTTCTTAACGCAGAAAGGACCGGATGCGAGCGTGGTTGCAGACTTCTTTGCCCAGTACTCAGCGGAGGTGATGTCAGCGTAACGGCCGACAACGTCTTCACGGAGCGGAACGAGAGCGGGAGATGCGCAGTATTCGAGGAACAGATCGTAGTCGATCTTGCCTTCGAAGGTGATCTGCAGAAGGGTGGTATCAAGAGCTTCCAGACCGAGGTCGTCGATGGTAGCGTCACCTGCACGGACAGCGCGGGCGTTCTTGATATCGTAAAGCATTGCACATGCAGTGGACTTGTAGTCCGGTTCGAGCAGACGCTTCCATGCGTAGATGACGTCGTCTGCGGAGAGCTGACGACCGTCGGACCATGCGGTCTCAACGAGCTCGATCTGCATCATGTATTCGTTATCTTCTTCGTTTTCGATGATCTTGATGTCCTTGGCAAGCGCATATTCAAGCTGACCCTCAGCGTTGATGCGGGTCAGACCCTCATAAACGAGAGAGAAGAACTTGGCAGCGGAAGCCTGGGTGTACATCTGTGCAGGGTCCCAGTTACGGATTTCGGAGCCGAGGTAAACGGTGATCTGCGCACCCTTTACTTCTTCTTCCTCCTCCTCTTCGGAGCTCGTGCAGCTGACCATCATACCGGCAATCATCATCATTGCCAGCAAAAGTGCCAGAATTCGTTTCATGTGGATAATTCCTCCTCAAAAATGGTTTCTTGTGCTCAAGACACGGTGCTTACGTACACATTTTGTATTCCTTGCAAACGAATACAAAACCCGTCCGAAAGAACAGTATCTTCTTTAACGAATATTATATCATTATTTTCGAAGAATAGCAATAATCTAATTGAAAATAAACTGCATCTTTATGTGATTGCACAAAAACAAGTCTTTAAATTGTGCACAAAACACAAAATATAACGGCATATCTCTAAAAAACGAGAACGAAAATGTAAAAATAAAAGACGAAATTCTGAAAAAAGCGGCGGTTTTTCACAGAAAACGCCGTTTTTTGCATCTTTACAACGAAACCGAACGCAGTTTGCGGTGTCAAAGCACCATGTCTGCGGCGACTTCTGCAAGCGACGGGTATACGAAATCGGCTTTGTCACAGAGATCGGCAGCCTCGTGCTGCTCGGGTGTGGTCTCGCCGGAGTACACCAGCGTTGCCGTGACGCCGTGTCGGCGTCCGAGTGCGATATCGGTATACAGGCGATCGCCGAAGATACACATTTCCTCTTTCGTGCAGCCCGTGACCTCACAGATCATCGAAACGGTGTCCTCATACGGTTTGCCGAAATAACGCGGCGATACACCCGTGGATGCGGTGACACACGCGGCAATGGCACCCGAATCGGGAATGAAGCCGTTTTCGGTGGGACAGTTGAAGTCGGGATGCGTACAGAGATATTCCGCACCGCCGCGGATCAATCGGCATGCAGCGTCAAGCTTTTCGTACGTCAGCGTCGTATCGAAGCTTGTGACGACCACGTCGGCTTTTTCTGCGTCGTTGGGCAGAAGTGCAATGCCTGCCGCACGGAACATGGATTCCAGCTGCGGGGTGCCCATCAGATAGACGGATTTGCCCGGTCTGTGCAGCTTCAGAAATGCGATGGTAACGTCACCTGCCGAGAGGATCTCGTCTGGGGTCGGTTCAAAACCGAGACGCGTCAGCTTTTCCAGATAAAATTCACCGGAATGAGAGGCGTTGTTGGTAAAGAACAGCACGCGTTTGCCTGCGGCGCGCAGACGGCGGATGAAATCGACGGCGAAGGGGAAAACGCGTCCGCCGAGATAGATCGTGCCATCCATATCAAAGATATAGAGTGACTTGTTTTGTAAGACTTCATTCATATTACGCCAGTTCTCCGATCGTATCAAAATAGGACAGCGCCGCACCGATGACGGTCGCGTAGCGGGAATGCTTCGGAATACGGAAGTTGACGCCGAACATTTTAGACAGGTTATCGAAGGTTGTCCGTGCTTGCGGGAGAACCGTCAGGTTTCCGGTGAGCACGATATCCGAAAGTCCGTAAGAACGACCGGCAAAGATGCTCATCATTGCCGTCGTCTCGTAGACCATATTGATGATACCGAGCGCCAGATCCGCTTTGCTTGCGACGTCACTGACCTTGCCGAAATTTGCGGCGGTCATGTTGCCTGCAAGAATCTCCTTTGTGGTCATATCCTTGATCTGCAGGTCGACGTTTTCCAGCGAACCGTCCTGTGCCAGCGTTACGATATGCTCGATGTTATCCATGTTCAAGAGCTTTTTGGAAAGCCCGACCAGCGTACCGCCGCCGACACCGGTACCGCCGAGGTAGGTGACTGTCGGATGCATGGCGTCGTTGGGGTATGCGCAGTGCGAGATCGAGGTGCCGGTGCCCATGGAGACGATGATCGCTTCCTTGCAGCCGGAAAGATAAATGCCGCCGTAGCCGACACATTGGAATTCACCGACGTGCGAGCAAGGTCTGCCGTAAAGCGGCTTATCGATATACGACGAGCCGACACCGGTGATCATGACCTGTTCCACGTCCTCAAGCTCCAATGCGTTGGTCGACAGAAACTTGCCGAATGCACCGTAGACCGAGGTCAACGGGTCTGTCGCGCGTACGGACATCGGTTCGATCAGCGTCATATCTTCGGAGAATCCGACGATCTTTGTGGTGGAACCTCCGATGTCAATACCAATGATGGTTTTCATGTCACAAGCATCCTTTCATGGTTGGAAGTCTGAAACAGAGCTGCCGGGTCGGAAAACGCGGCAGCTCCGAAACGAAACCTTCCCGTTTGCTGTGCTGTGAATTACTTCATCGCAGCGATAACGTCTTCCGTCCACTTGACAGCAGCGGACTTTTCTTCGTCGGTAACCTTGCCTAAGAACGGGATCTTACCGCACTTGACGTACATGACGTTGTCGATGACGTTGGTGCCTGCAGCCTTTGCAGCGTCGATGTATTCCTTTGCGGAACCTTCGGGACCGTCGATGAGGAACGCGACGTTTGCGCTTCTTTCCTTGACCATCTCGGGAACCATACGGCGGAGATCGTCATGCGGTACGGAAGCAACGAAAATGGTCAGGCGTTCCTTGTCGCACGGGTAAGCCAGCGGAAGCTTGTCCCACTTACAGCCCTGTGCATTGGCGATGGCTTCGCAGAAACCCTCCATCTTCTTTTTCTTCGAGTAGCAGATAACACGCATTTTCATGATAGTTGTCCTTCCTTTCTGAATTCATATAATCGGGGATAATACTCCTATCCTATAGTATACCATATATTTTCTCATCTGTATAGTCTTTTTCTGTAAAATCTGAAAAATTTTTTCATTAAATTACAAAGCGGAATATCTGCTTGGAAAAAACGCGGTATAACGCATCGAAACATGAACATAATATGAATTAAATGTTACATTTTTTGGAAACACATTGACAAACGCTCAAAAAATCGGTATCATATCTTATATATCTTATCAGCATAAAGAATCGAATTTCATAAGACAGAAAGGATCCCAACACCATGTTTGAAGATTTCAAAGCACTTCTCGTTGAACAGATGAATATTGACGAAGCAGATATTACGCCCGATGCAGAGCTGGTTGCCGACCTCGGTATCAACTCCCTGGAGCTTGCCGACCTCGTTTTCAGCTGTGAATCCAAGTATAACGTTGAGATCGACGAAGACGACTACAGAAAGTTCGTCACCGTCGGTGACGTCGTTGCGTATCTCGAAGCGCAGCAGGCATAATTTGACGATCGGAAAGACCGAATGCAGCTGTGCTTCGGTCTTTTTTCATACGCCGATACCAATTATTTTATATCAGAAAGGAATGACACCCCATGAAACAGCGAACGATATCTTTGACATTGGCGGCACTGCTCCTCGGTGCGGCAATGGTCTCCTGTGCGGATGCGGCAGAACCGACGCAGGAACAGGTAACTGCGGCACAGACCGAAGCGGTCGTAACGGAAGCACCTTCCATTTACGACGATCTTCCCAAAGAGGACTTCGGCGGGTACGAATTCCGCGTCCTCAACAATACCTCCAACTTTGCTTACACCAATTTCGGTCTGGAGGGTCAGACGGGTGAAGCGCTGGATGACGTCATTTACGAACGCAACGCCAAGGTGGAAGAAGCGCTCAATATCAAGCTGACGATCACGGATATGGGCTGGGAAGATAACCAGAAGGCGATCAATACAACGGTTCCCGCAGGGGAGGACGCGTACGATATTTACTTCAACGAGCTGCACTTTGTGCTCGGTCAGGCGCTCAACGGCTATCTGATGGACTATACGGAGATCGATACCATCAATTTTGACAACGTCTGGTGGAACAAGGCTGCGATCGAATCGGCGTCTATCGGCAATTCGATTTACGCTGCGTTCGGTGACCTGCATCTGATGTATTACGAATGTTTCTTCCCGATCGTCTTCAACAAACAAATTCTGAACAATCTCGATCTTGACGACCCGTATCAGCTGGTCAACGACGGCAAATGGACGCTTGACGTTATGATGTCGATGATGATGGCAGCAAAGCAGGACGTAGACGGCGACGGCAAGTGGACGGTTGCAGACCAATATCCGCTCGGTGTCTGGGAGCATAACGTCAACGGTCTGCTCGTTTCTGCGGGCGCAGACGTCCTTTCCAAGAATAAAGACAATCTCCCCGTGTGGGAAGGGCTGAATGAACATTTTATCAACGTATACGGCAAGCTGGTGAACTCCGCATTTGCAGATAAGACCAACAACGTTGCCAATGCGTCCGGCTTTAAGTCGGAAAACGGTTCCGAGGTTCTGCACGTCATGATGCAGGAGGGCAAGGTGCTGTTCTACATTGAGCCGCTCGGTTCTGTCAAGAAGATGCGTGACGTTGATTACGAGATCGGCGTCGTTCCGATGCCCAAGTACGACGAAGCACAGGAGGATTACCGCTCCTATATCTATCACGGTGCCGGAGCCATGGGTGTTCCGAAGACGAATTCCGATACGGCGCGTACCGGTGTGATTACAGAATATCTGTCGGCGTACTCGCATGAAACGGTTCGTCAGATCTACTTCAACGAAACGCTGGACTTCAAGTACATCCAGGACGAAGAAGGTCAGAAGATGCTTGATATCATCTTCTCCAACGGTACCGTTGATTTGACGGCGGTTTACGGTTGGGGTGACGTGCAGTCGCTGATTCGCAGCCAGCTGTTCACCGGAAAAGCAGATATCGTGTCTTTCGTGGAAAAGCGTACCAAGCGCATCAATGCGGGAATCGCAGATACGATCGAAGCGTTGGCAAATATCGGATAATACCGAAACATACGACAGGGTGCAGATCCGTTTGGGATCGCACCCTGTTTTTGCGTTATGCTTTTGTGATACGAGCCATGCCGGTCGGCGGCACGGGCAGGCGGAGCAGACTGTGCGGCGGAACCTCAACGGTCTGCAAGGTCTGTCTGCCGAATAGGAAGGATATCTCGGCGGTCAGCGTTCCGTCGGTCGGATTCTCGATGATCAGACCGTCGCTGTCGCCGTTGTGGTGAACGTCGCAATCGCGTCCGTCAAAAACATACGGAAGATCGCCGTGGAGAACGGTGATGATACGGTGCTCGTTCTCCGCTGTGATGCGGGTGTAGCACTGCTCGGGGGAATACGCGCGGAACGTACCGTGCAGAAGCAGCTCACGGTTCTCCGTCCAATAGGAGAGGTATGCCTGCAGCAGCTCCTTCTGTTCCTCCGTGCTGTCGGCAAGAATAACGGAGATCTGCGGTACGCCGAACAGGATGTTGAGCAGCTGTCTTGCGCACATACGGATCGATTCCTCGGGCGCCCAGAACAGCATATCGGCGTGGACGGCAACGGGATAGCCGAGCAGGCGCAGATCGGTGATGCCAATGCGGTTGAGCTGTGCCTCGTATGCACAGTCACCGACGCGGAGCATATTGCCGAAGCGGTTGATCGCGGGACCGACGTAGCACTGGCGGTATTCGTATAAAAGATCGGGTTTGATCCCGGCAAGCTCATCGGTGATCTCGGTCAGCAGGACGCGGACGGCCTGTCCCGTGGTTTCGCAGTCCATGGCGGCAGGATCGTAGGGCTTGGTTTCTTCGCGTGGCAGGAAGGAGTCGATGAAGTCGAGCTTGAAGCCGTCGATGTCGTAATCCACGAGGAAGCGGCGATAGGTGCTCTTGATGTATTCTCTGACCTCGGGATAGCGCGGATCAAGTGCACCCGCGTTCATGAGTCCGCGGTCGACGTACAGGAATTTGTCGCGATATTCCTCAAACAGCGGGCTGTCGATGCCGATAAACGGAACGGTAAACCAGACGAGCAGCTTCATGCCGAGTGCGTGTACCGCATCGGAAAAGGCTTTGAAATCGGGGAATTTGTCGGGTGACATCTGCCATTCGCCGCACAGACGGTAGTCACCGCAGGAGGGACCGGGGAACTGCCACCCGTCGTCCAAGATAACCGTTTTGAAGCCGAGCTTGGCGGCAATCTCCAAGTCGGCAAGAAGTCTCTCACCGTCCGGTGCCTGATGGAAGTTGTACCAGGAGGAGTAGAGCGCGTCTTCCGCTGCGGCTGGCGGTGTCGGGATATCCCATCCCATGGTGCGCCACCAAGGGTATACGTCCTGCACGATGGCAGAGAAATGCTGTGCGCGTTCGTCAATGCGCAGGAATGCTTCGTAGGATTCGATATCGTCACAGACGCCGTCAAACAGAACGGCGGCGTATGCAACCTGATTTTTCTGCGGAAGGTCATCGACCCAAAAGCGGATGGAGGTCGGTGTGATCGGATCGGAGAGCGCAACGGTCTGACGGTTGACGCCGTTCTCCCCGATGGTCGTCAGCACGGGTGCACCCCAATGGAAGCAGGAACGGGACTGCGTCGCACCGAACCATTGATGCATTGCGTGGTGGGTGCTTGCCATCGGATGCCAGACGTGGAGCAGACCGACCATGTCTTCTTTCCAGACAATTTTCACCATCGGCGGTGTCATTTTCTGTGGCAGGGTGACGGAGATTTTGTAGATTGAAATGCCGTTCTCCGATGACAGCGGTGTGATTGTCGTTTGGATGTCGGGGTTGCTGCATTGGATGTCAAAAATACGGTTCATAGCGGAAACTCCTTTTTTGAATAAGGGATATAGACCGTGGGCGTCAGTGGGAATGGTATTTGCCTGCCCTGTACTGACGCCCTGCGATTATTTTGTATTATGTGCGCGAAAGAATGATGCTGACGGAACCGCCTTCACCCTTGACGGTGTAGTCACCCATGCCTGCGGGCAGGAAGTAGGAAACACCTGCGGAAAGCGCGTAGTTCTCGCCGCCAAACGAAAGGACACCCTGACCGTTCAGAACCAGAACGGAAACAAAGCTGTCATCGGTGACGGTAAAGGTCTGCTCTGCACGGACGGTGTGGGACTCAACGTGGAAGTACTTGGAATCGGCAAGACAGTTCTTGTCACCGCCCTCATACTGGAGGGCTGCCACTTCCTTGTCTGTGAAGTGACGGGAGCATGCTACGGCATCGTCGATGTGGAGCGCGCGCAGAGAACCGTCAGCCTGACGGCGGTTGTAGTCGTATACGCGATAAGTCGTATCGCAGTTCTGCTGAATCTCTGCAATCAGAATACCGCCGCCGATGGCATGAATCAAGCCTGCTGGAATGAAGAAGACGTCGCCTGCCTTGACGGGAACGTAATTCATCAGATCTTCCAGCTTGCCGTCTTCAATGGAGGAGCGGAGCTCGTCCTGCGTGAAATCGCGGTTGGTGCCGAAGATCAGCTCTGCACCCATCGATGCTTCCAGAACAATCCACATCTCGGTCTTGCCGCGCGGATCGGCACAGCCTGCTGCCTGCGCGTAGGCATCGTCGGGGTGGACCTGAATGGACAGCTTGTCGCGTGCGTCAATGAACTTGATGAGCAGAGGACATGCGGGATCGGTGTTGCCCTTTGCAAGCAGCTCGGGGTATTCTTCCAGCAGCTTATCGATGCGCTGTGCCATGTATTCGCCGTTGATGATGAACCCGGGATTGTCATCACGCGCGGACATCATCCACGCTTCGGCAATGTTGTCAAGCTTGGTCTGGAAGCCGAAGCAATCGCGCATGCGGTTGCCGCCCCAGATGGTGGATTTGCAGACGGGAGAAAGCTGCATCGGGTATAAAACGGGAGTATTCATCGTATTTGTTCCTTTCAATCAATCGTTGGTATCTGCCAAAATCAGAATCGGAGCCGCTGCCCACGGATGACAGAGGCTGGTGTTCCATTTCTGTTCTTTGCCCCATGCCTCGTAAAGCGTGGTGGCACCCTCGGCGAGCATATTGCACCAGCCGTCGGGCGATTTCATCATATCGAGTGCCAGATCGCGTCTGCCGGCACGGCAAAGGGCTTTGAGCATGAAATAAGACATATACACGCCCATGCAGTATCCGCGGTTCTGAATCAGCGCAATGATCGTATCGCGTGCGGCGGGATCATCGGTCAGCTTGTCCAGACCGAAGTACAGCGGCATGAAGTTGGAGTGCGAGGCGGTATGCTTTGTGTGTTCTGCATCGGTGAACAGGTGCTGCTCGGGGTCATAGAACGCGCGGACGTATGCTTGTGCGGTACGGGCAGCATCAGCGTCGTTCGTTTCCTGTCCGAGCAGTGCGCGGATTTCGTTCATATCGCGGAGCATACCGTACCAGAAGGCGTTGATGACGTTGTGCACACCGGGACCGATCGGTTTCTTTGCGGGGAAATCATAGTTATCGCGCAGATTTTCCGGCCAGTCGATCAAATTCCATGTGTCAACGCCCTCGATCAGACCGTCTCCGCGGTCAAAACGGCGGAAGTAGGCAACGGCACGTTCACAGTACGGCGCCAGTGCCGCAAGGGTCTGTTTGTCAGCGGTGTGGCGGTAATACCACAGAAGCTGGTGTGGATACTGCAGGGAATAGTCGGCGATCTCCTGCATATAGGAGCAGGGTGCGACGGTCATGATGCCGTCGGTGATGAACGTCGAGCGGGCGTATTCGTACAGCGCTTTTTTCATCATTGCGCCGTCGCCCGTAATCAGCGTATGTGCCGCAGAGGAGACGGTGCCGTCGCCGAGGTACTGACCCTTCTCGCGCGTCGGGCAGTCCATGTAGACCTCCTGCGTTGCGTACTTCATCGTATCGGCGCAGAGACGCCAGATGCGGCGAAGGGTTTCGTCCTCCGTCGGGCAGACGATGGCTTCCTTGTACGGATAATGGCGAATCTGCATACGGATGCCGTCTTCGTTCAGGGTGCAGCCTGCGGGCAGGATCAGCTGAAAATAGCGCATACCGCGGTAATCGTAGGGAATCAGCGTATCCTCTCCGCCCGACAGCGTCCAGAATTCTTCATAGACGCAGTTGCAGCGCATGGCGTAACGGACGGTGCCGTCCTCCTGCAGTTCTTCGCCGCAGCGGACGGTGATCTTCGTGCCGGGCAGACCCTTTGCGCGCAGCGTGAGACCGCCGATACATTCGAATCCGATATCGCCGTCGAGCGTCACCGTGCCGTCGGGATTGACGGTGCGGCGGACGGATGCGGGAGCGACGTCGTAGATATCCAGCACTTCGGTCGGCTGGGCGCAGAAGACGTAATCGGTATGCTCGCGCAGAACGGCGTTGCTCCACGCGCTGTCGTCGTAATCGGGATTCTCAAATCCGACCTCGGGTGCGCGGCTGTCAAAGTCTTCGGCAAACTGCGTGTCGTAGCCGAATTTGCGCGTGCCCGTATAGCCTGTATGGTACGCATACTTCCACGTCGGATCGGTGACAAGCGTTTCTTTGCCGTCACAGTGCAGCGCGGCGCACAGCATATGGCGATGGTCGGCGGAGACCCAGACGCGGTTGTAAAGCCCTTGGTAATAGGTGTGTACTGCAATCAGATTGTCGCCCTCATGCAGATACGCTGTGATGTCGAGCGTGTTGTAATAGTAGTGGAACGGATAACCCGGTGTCGGTCCCTGCGTGACGAAGACGCCGTTGACGTACAGCTTGTAATAGTCGTCTGCCGTCAGATACAGCACTGCCTTTTCGGGAACGGTTTCCAGCGCAAACGTGCGGCGAAACAGAACGTGCTTGTTCTCAAGGGCAGCGTCATGACGGTTTTCCCACGGCTCTGCCTCGCGGTGAAAAACGTTCAAGGGCTCACGGGCGGCAAAATCGGGCGTTGTGATACATAATGCGTTGTGAAGCATAGCCTGTCCTCAATACTTGTAGCCGCAGTGGGAGAGGAATTCCTTTGCCATCAGCGTTGCGCCGATCTGGTTCGGATGAACGCGGTCCCATGCAAGATAGGAGGAATGGCGGATCTTGCAGTAATCCTCAAACATTCCCTGGAAATCGACGAAAATGCAATCGTATTCCTTTGCGAGCTTTTTGCAGATGGCGCAATATTCGTCCATCCGAGCACGCATCATGTCGTTTTTGTTCGGTTCGATGTAATAGGGTGTGATGAGGAAGACGCCCTTGACCTTATCCTTGATCTTTTCGATCATTTCGCGCAGGTTGGCCTCGTATTCTTCGGGCGTACAAGCGTAATCGGGCATGGCGGGCGAGTCAAACTGACGCCAGACGTCGTTGATACCGATGCAGATGGAGACCCACTGCGGGTTCAGATTGACGACATCGCGGTCAAAGCGTTCCTTCAGCGCACGGCTGGTGTTGCCGGAAATGCCCGCATTGGTGACGCGCAGGAAGATTTTGGGATAGGAAACAGCGAGGAGGTTTTCGATGACGCGGACGTAGCTGTGACCGAGATTGTCAAACAGACCTTCGCCGACGGGCTGTGCGGAGCCCATATCGGTAACGGAATCGCCTGCGAAGACGATGCGGTCGCCATTTTCAAAAAGTAGTGCCATGATGTGAATCCTCTCTTTTTCTATTACTTATTTTGTGCGGCAAGCATTGCGTCTGCTGCGCGCATGATTGCATATTTACCGGATTCGTAGGTCAAGCCGCCCTGCAGGTATGCCGTATACGGCGGACGGAGCGGACCGTCTGCGGACAGCTCAATGGACGAGCCCTGCGTGAACGCACCTGCAGCCATGATGACCTCGTCCTTGTAGCCGGGCATTGCCCAGGGTTCGGGTGTGACGAATGCATCGACGGGAGAGCCGGACTGGATGCCGCGGCAGAACGCACACAGACCTTCGGGTGTTCCGCACTGGATCGCCTGAATGATGTCAAAGCGGTCGTCACACCAACGCGGCTCGACAACACAGCCGAGTGCTTCAAAGATGTATGCCGCAAGGGCAGCCGTCTTCAGCGCCTGTGCGGTGGTGTGCGGGGCATAGAAGAAGCCCTTGTACATAGAGCGGTTCTGACCGAGTGTTGCACCGACCTCAAGACCCGTACCGGGCGAGGTAAGACGGTAGGAAGCAAGCTCGACTGCACGTGCGGAGCCTGCAAGATAACCGCCGGATTCCGCCATACCGCCGCCGGGATTCTTGATGAGCGAGCCGACAATGAGGTCAGCACCGACAGCCGCGGGTTCGGTATCCTCGGTAAATTCGCCGTAGCAGTTGTCGACCATAACATATGCGGTATCGGAATGTGCACGGACGACCTTCACAATCTCGCCGATCTGTGCAACGGAGAGGGTCGGGCGGTTGAGGTAGCCCTTGGAGCGCTGGATAAAGACGACCTTGACGCGGCTGCCGAGTGCATCGAGCGTGTCGGCAATCGCAGGAAGATCAACGGAGCCGTCCTCAAGCAGATCGAGCTGGCGGTATTCAACGCCGAAATCCTTGAGGGAGCCGTTGCCGTTGTTGTCCTCCGCACCGATGACTTCATTGAGCGTGTCATACGGACGGGAGGTGACGGACAGCAGAATGTCGTTCGGACGGAGCAGACCGAAGAGCCCTATGGTCAGTGCGTTGGTGCCGTTGGCAATGGAGTGACGGACGAACGCCGCCTCTGCCCCAAAGACGTCGGCGTAAATTTTATCAAGGGTGTCGCGACCCATATCGTCGTAGCCGTAGCCGTTGGTGCCTGCGAACAGCGCTTCGGAGACGCGGTGCTCGGCAAACGCGGAGAGCACGCGCTGGGTACCGCGGAAGGCAGTTGCATCAAACTGCGCAAAGCGTTCGGCAAGAGCCGCTTCTGCCTCGGCGGTCAGTGCGAGAATTTTTTCGGAGAAGGGTTTGATTTCCATGTTGATATCCTCTTTTTATTTGTAGTCAAGAACGTGGTTTTTGAACGTATTGCCGCGCACCTCAAAGTTCGGGAACGCATCAAAGCTGGTGCAGGCGGGAGACAGAATGACGATGTCGCCGTATTCGGCCGCATCCCGTGCCGCGTCAATGGCGTTGGTAAAGCCGTCGACATTGTGTACGGGAACACCGCTCGCACGGAAGTCAGCGCTTTCATCCAGTGCCGCTGCAATCTTATCACGCGAAGCACCGGTCAGGACAACGGCTTTTGCGTGCTCCGCAAGCGGCTTTGCCAGAACGTCGAACGGCACACCCTTGTCGGCACCGCCTAAAATGACGATCAGTTTCTGCTTAAATGCGTTCAGTGCCGCGATGGTGCGGGTGGGTGAGGAGTCGATGGAGCTGTTATAATATTTGACACCGCCGCGCTCACAAACGAATTCCTGTCTGTGTGCAACACCGCCGAAGGTCTTTGCGACCTCGGTGATCGTATCGGGATCGACGTATCCGCGGACGGCGGAGATGGCGGTCATATAGTTTTCGACGTTGTGCCGTCCCGGCAGGAGAATGTCGGACGTGGTGAGGATCGGGAACGGTTCTTCCTCTGCATCAGATGCGATGACGATCTCGCCGTCCTTTTCATAAATGACCGCATCGGCAGGATACGCTGCATTGTCGGTAAGACAATCGGTCAGATCGTGTACCGAGGAAAAGTAAGTAACGTGTCCTGCGGCGTTCTTTGCCATGGCGCGGGTCAGTTCGTTTTCATAGTTGAGAACCAATCTGCCGCCGCGTGCCTGATTGGCAAAAATCTCGGCTTTGGCATCGGTGTATTCTTCCATGTCAACGTGCCAGTTGAGATGGTTTGGTGTGACGTTGGTAATGCACGCGGCGTGCGGCCACGGCTGCAGCTCACGTCCCGTTTTCATTGCCTGCAGCTGGAAGGACGAAAGCTCCAGCACGACGAAGTCATCCTCGGCAATCGATTCGATTTCCGGCAGAAGCGGTTTGCCGATGTTGCCGCCGACCCAAACGGTTTTGCCCGTTTCGTCTTTTTCCGCCTGTGCCTTGAGCATCGTGTAGACGAGCGTGGTCGTCGTGGTCTTGCCGTCGGAGCCCGTGACGGCAAAGACGGGCGCGGGACACAGTGCCAAAAAGACTTCCATTTCGGAGGTCAATGCAGACCCGCTTTCCTGTGCGGCGACGAATTCCGGCAGATCGGGACGGATACCCGGTGCTTTGAAAATGACGTCTTCGCAAAGATCGGCAAGATAGTCTTCACCGAGCCGCAGGGAAACGCCTTTTTCGGAAAGGGTTTGGGCAAGTTCACCGAGTGCCGCCGCCGTTTTCCTGTCGCGTCCGACGACGGATGCGCCGCAGGACAGCAGAAAGTCGATGACGGGTGTATTGGAAACGCCGAGACCGACGACGGATACGGTTTTGCCGCAGATCGCATCGCGGAAGGCTTCTAATTTGTTGTTCATGAGCGATTCCTTTCTGTATCGGATATGTACTCCTATATATTATATAGACTTTTTCCGATTTTATCAAGTGCTTTTCAAAAAAATTACAGCACACGGTGAAATTTCCGTGTGCTGTCGGTGTTTTTGAGGCAAAAATTACTTGATGATGTTGACGCGGATGACGCTTTCCATGGAAGCGATGGTTTCTGCCGCATTGTCCGGGATGTTGCCGCCGATTTCGAGAATCGTATAAGCGTAATCCTTCTTGGACTTGTTGATCATGTTTTCGACGTTGATACCCTGGGAGGAGATGATTGCGGTGATGTTGTTCAGAACGCCGGGGATGTTCTTGTGGAAGATGCAGATTCGTGCATCACCGGTGTGCGGCAGGGAAACGTCGGGATAGTTGACGGAGTTGCGGATGTTGCCGGTTTCAAGGAAATCGATGAGTTCCTTTGCCGCCATGACAGCGCAGTTGTCTTCGGATTCTTCGGTGGATGCACCGAGGTGAGGAAGTGCAACGATGCCGGGGACGTTGACGGTTTCCTCAGTCGGGAAGTCGGTGACATAGGACGCAACCTTACCGGATGCGAGAGCCGCCTTGATGTCGTCGTTGTTCGCGAGATCTGCACGGGAGAAGTTGAGAATACGGACACCGTCCTTCATCTTTGCGATGTTTGCTGCGTTGAACATACCGCGGGTTTCGGGTGTGGACGGAACGTGAACGGTGATGTAGTCGCACTGCTCGAAGATTTCGTCAAGGCTTGCTGCCTTTTCGATCTTTCTGGACAGTCTCCATGCGGAGTCGATGGTCATGTAGTTATCGTAACCGATAACTTCCATGTGGAGATCGTTTGCAGCGTTTGCAACGAGTGCACCGATGGCACCGAGACCGATGACACCGAGCTTCTTTCCTGCAACTTCGCAGCCGCCGAACTTGGACTTGCCCTTTTCGACCTGCTTTGCAACGTCTGCTTCTTCGGTCTTTTCCAGGTTCTTTGCCCAAGCGGCACCGCCGATGATATCACGGGATGCGAGCATCAGACCGCAGATAACGAGTTCCTTGACGGCGTTTGCATTGGCACCGGGCGTATTGAAGACAACGATACCGGATTCTGCACAGCGTTCAACGGGAATGTTGTTGACGCCGGCACCTGCGCGTGCGATGGCCTTCAGCTCGGGATTGAATTCCATATCATGCATGGCAGCAGAGCGCACCATGATGGCGTCGGGATTGGTAACACCTTCACCGACGTTGTACTTGTCAGCACAGAAATTGTTTGTGCCGACCTTTGCGATTTTATTGAGAAGCTGAATATTGTACATGACGTTAATTCCTCTTATTTCTGATTAAGCCTTGGGATTGTTCTTTGCGAAGTCATCCATGAACTTGACGAGCGCTTCAACGCCTTCGATGGGCATTGCGTTGTAGATGGATGCGCGCATACCGCCGACGGAGCGGTGACCCTTGATGTTCTTGATGCCTGCAGCGTCTGCTTCCTTGGCAAACTTCTTATCGAGCGTTTCGTCGCCGGTGACGAAGGTGACGTTCATCATGGAACGGTATTCCTTTTCAACGGGAGCGATATAGTAGTCCTGATTGTCGAGGTAATTGTAAAGGACGGCAGCCTTCTTGACGTTGTATTCCTTCATCGCGTCGAGACCGCCCATGTCGAGGATCCATTCGTAAACGAGCTTTGCCATGTAGATTGCATAGCAGGGAGGCGTGTTGTACATGGAATCGTTGTCAGCCATGGTCTTCCAGTCGAGCATGACGGGCGTTTCGGGACGCGCCTTGCCGAGCAGATCTTCGCGGACGATGACGACGGTCAGACCTGCGGGAGCCATGTTCTTCTGTGCGCCTGCGTAGATCACGCCGAACTTGGAAACGTCAACGGGTTCGGAGATGATGCAGGAGGACAGGTCTGCAACCAGCGGGATATCACCGGTATCGGGGATATAGTTGAACTTGGTGCCGTAAATGGTGTTGTTGAAGCAGATGTGGACGTAATCCGCATCGGGACGGATGTCTTCGCGGGTGATCTGCGGAATATAGGTGAAATTCTTATCCTTGGAGGAGGCGATCGCCTTGACGTCGCCGTACTTCTGCGCTTCGTCGTATGCCTTCTTGGAGAACTGACCGGAGACGATGTAGTCTGCCTTGCCGGAACCGTTCAGAAGGTTCAGCGGAACGGATGCAAACTGGGTGGAAGCACCGCCCTGCAGGAACAGGACCTTATAGTTGTCCGGGATGTTCATCAGGGTGCGGAGCTTTGCCTGTGCATCGGCAATAATTTCTTCATAGACCGGAGATCGATGGCTCATCTCCATAACGGACATACCGGAATCCCCATAGCAGACCAGCTCGGAAGCAGCCTTTTCAAGTACGGGAAGGGGCAGCATGGAGGGACCTGCAGAAAAGTTAAATACTCTGTTCATAACGAATCTCCTTTGGATTTTGGTTTGGAAATATATCCAGCCGTGCAAGTGCGAAAACGCACGGTGTCACTTTAGTTGGATTACTTGATATCATACCACTTTCTGTGTGGTTTGTCAATAGGAAAAATGCAAAAAGCGTGAAAATAATAACGAACAAGGTATAAAAATGCGTGTTTTACGCGTAAAGCGTGCAGAATGATGCAGGATCAGCGGTATAAGACGGGTGTGGCAAAGCCGCGCTTGCCGTCGGCGGCGATAAATTCCGCGCGGACGAATCGGTCGAACGGGCGCAGGATGAATTCCGCCTCGCAAAGACCTTCGCCGGAGACGCTTCTGCCGTCAAGCCATACGGAGCCCGTGAAGAAGACGATCTGCGAAACGGGATCGCAGGTATAGCGGACGCGGCGATTCTCGCTTCCCTCGATCGGCTCCACGGTGACGTGGAAGCGCGGACCCTGCGTAGCCATGACGCGTCCGGCGCGGATGGCATCCAGAATTGCGTCTTCTGTCAGTGCGTCTGCCTGTACGTAAATATAGGACATACACGCTTCGTTTTCATAAAAGTGGCTGTCGTCGGCGCACATGGAGGTAAAGACCTTACCCCGTACCGCAAGCTGGTCGATGACCTCACCCGAATACGGGCGGCAGTTGCGCGGCAGACCCGATACGGAATTGTAGATCTCAACGCCGTCAAAGCCGTCAAACGGCATGATCTGTTCACAGGTCTCAAGCGACCATGCGGGGTGGGCAAGGATCGCAATGCCGCCGACTTCGTGAATGGCGTCAACGATATCCTGTGCCGTATATTCTCCGTTCGTCCGTTTGATATCGAGCTTTGCCGGTTCTTTTTCGCCGATGGCAACGACGTGAAAGACACCCGCAAGGACGTCCGCTCCGTTGATATGGTATTCACACCCCGAAAGCAGCAGCATCCCGTCGTCGGTCAAGCCGGGCGCAGAGTGCTTCCAGTGATCGGTCAGCGACAGGAAATCGTAGCCGTTGTCCCGATAAAGCGCGATGACCTCCTCAGGGGTCTTTTTGCCGTCCGATACCGTTGTATGCGTGTGCAGATTGCCTTTATACCATGTTTTTCCGTTTGCATCAATAAACATTGTCGTTTCCTCAATTTGTTTTCAATTTCAGTTTGCGGGAACGTATGCTGCCGCAAATTCCCTTTTGCAATATCATATCATACTGTGACGCAAAATGCAATCGTCATACGGAAATTTTTTATGGGGAAAATTCACAGAATCTCTTGCAATTTTCCGAAATATATGTATAATAGTGAGTAACAGGAAAGACCGTAAAATAATTATGAAACGGAGGATTTTTCTCATGACAACAACGAAACGCACCATGACGGCATTGCTGGCTCTCTTGTGCAGTGCGTCTGCGGTTCTCGCATCCTGCGGTGACGCGTCGGACGGTTCCGTCGATACGGCACCCGTGACACAGGCGGAAACGGAGGCAATCGTGACCGAGGAGGTTGACCCGCGTCTGGCGTATGCCAACGTCGCACCGGCGGTAGAGGATTTCGGAGGATACCAGTACCGTATGTCGGTGCTGGAGGACAATGACGTTGTATTCAAGCAGGTTGCGTATTGGTCGGAGGGCGAGAACGGCGATACGCTCAACGACGCGGTATACAGACGCAATCTTGCGGTAGAAGAAGCGTACAACATTAAAATCAGCCTGCAGGAGCTTGCCGATACGAGTACCACCGTGCGCAAGAATATTCAGGCGGCTGACGACTTTTCCGATATCGTATTTCCGAGCTCCATCGGCGATATTCTGACGCTGGCACAACAGGGATGCTTCCTTGATCTGAATCTGGTGGATGAGCTGCAGCTCGATCAGCCGTGGTGGGATCAGCGCATCCAGGATCTTGCCATTCACGGAAAGCTGTTCTGTGCGACGGGTGACATCAGTATCCGCGACGAGCTTCGCGAAATGGCGGTGCTTTACAACAAGTCTCTGTATACGGAGTTTGACTATCCCGATCCCTACGAGCTGGTTGCCAACAACGAGTGGACGTGGGAAACGATGGCAGGTATGATCCGCGACGTTGCTAAGGACGTCAACGGTGACGGTGCGATGACCACCGCCGACCAGTACGGTCTGATCAGCGAAAACATCGCAGGCTGGTATCTGTTTTTGGCATCGGGTCGTGATTCGATCGGATACGACGGTAAGACCTATACCTCCGATATTGAAGACGGCGCGATCTATAACATTTTTGAGGACATCTTTGAGGTGCTCTGCGACAAACAATCCGTCATCATCATGGACGACGGTACGCACGCAAACGATCTGACGACGGAAACCATCTGGACGGAAGCGACCAAGATCTTCTCCGAAAACCGCGCACTGTTCAGAACCGGTACGTTCGGCGATACGGTTGACCTGCGTGATATGAAGACGGACTTCGGCGTTCTGCCGATTCCGAAGATCGATGCATCGCAGGACAGCTACTACTGCATGGCGCATAACGATATCATGCCGCTGGTCATTCCGACGACGGTTCCCGATGAACATAAGACGGCACTGCTGACCGAAGCCTTGGCGTTTGAATCGATGTTCACGCTGACACCGAGCTTCTATGAAGTTTTCCTTGACGAAAAGATCCTGCGCGACGAAAAGTCCAAGGAAATGATCGATATCCTTTTCGACTCCAAGGTTTATTCTCTTGACTACGTCAGCGGTATTACCGGTCTTTATTCTACGGTTTCCAATATCGTGCAGACGGGCAAGAACAATCTTGCATCAAAAACCGCCTCCATTCAAAAGTCCGCGCAGAAAAAGCTCGATAAATTTATCGATAAGTTTGCGGACGTGGAATAAGTTGTCAAAAAAGCGTCTGCCTGTGGAAAACGCGATTGCGTGAAACGATGCACCCTTTTGTCGTCAAATGTGTTGGGAAACTTTGTTCGACCGACTTTTCCACAACCCGAACTGTTGGAAATGTGGAAAAGAAATGCGTAAAAACATCGCATTTTCAACAGTTTCCAAAGGGTTTTCCACAAGCAAAAACGGTGCTGCAGACCTGTTTTCCACAAGCATGCGCGTGAAATCTTAAAATTTTGAAGAATTTTATAGAAATATGTGAACACTGTGGAAAAACGGAAAACGTCTCATTTTGATGAAAAAGTAAAAAGCGTTTAGAAATAAGCTCCGGCTGAAATGCATCGCCGTTTCGGTCGGAGCTTTCTTTTTGGGGAAATTCGGCAGTGTGTATTTTTATGCGAGACCGTTCATATTATGACAGCCGCAGGCGGAGATCGTCCAACCTGCGGCTGTTGTTATTTTGCGTTTCAATCATGCACAACGATTCGGCACGCGTACGGCTTGTTGTCGCCCTCCTCGGGAATCATCAGAAAACCGTCTTCCCAGAGTGCCTCACCGAACAGAGCACCCTCCAAAAATCCGAGCCACGTCACGGTAAAGCCGTGTGCGTAATCGGAAAGCTGCGGCGCGAGCGTTGCTTTGACCACGTCGGACACGCGCTGATAGAGCCGCTTCGACGGCTCTTCGAGTGCTATCTGCAATTCTGCTTCGATTTCCGCAAACAGCGAACGGACGTTTCCGTTGATGACGGGAACATGGCTTGCGGGCTTGCCGTTTTCCATGGAAACATAGCCCTCGCGGATCAGCTCGGAGGTGAGCAGGCGGGTGTTTTCATCGTCGGACAGCGCGGCACCCATGGCGATATCGGCAAGAACACGGCATTTTTCCGTGTGTTCGCGCGGGTGAAGCTCTTTTTGTCTGTGAAATTCACCGAATGCGGTCACGTCGCACGGCCAAACGGTGGCTTTGGGACAGTCAGCCGACGCATCGAGATCGGTCGGGGTATTGCCCGTTGAGAAGCGAAGCGTCTGGGCTTCCATGGCGTAGATTAAGGCTTTGGAGCCGCAGGAAAGAATCTGCGGGTAATCCTTGTTTGACATCCAAACGTTTCGCCAATCGAAGGCCGGGGTCTGCATGAAAAAGCTCCAGCGATATTCCTGCTCACTCGCATCACAGCGAAACAGACCGGATTCTCGCAAACGCGGCAGATGCTTATCGTATACCGCGCGGTAGACGGGCAGGTAGCCCTCGTACATGGATGCGAACATTGCCTTGATCTGTTCAAAGGCGTTCTTTTTGAGAATATGGAAATTGGTGCGGTATTTGTCCTTCGCGGGCGAGATCATCACGCCGGCATTGAGAAGAAGCGCGATTTCCTCTTCAAGATATACGGCAGGGACGCCCGTTTCAACGGACAGCGCGGAAATCGTCATCGGCTTGTCGTGGCAGAGAATGGCAAGCTGAGCGGGGAGCTTGCGGGAAAAGACTTCCCAGACGTTGACGCGGGAAAAGTCGATGGCGGATTTATAAACGGAAAATTCGATGGGTTTGACGGGTACGGTGGTGTTCTGCATCAGATAGACCTCCTTGAGTTTTTCACGACCGGTACGGAGATAGAATTTCACCATGCTCTCGGAAATATCAAGGGTTTGCGCAATGTCCGCGACAGGTATTTCATCGTAGTAGTGCATGACGAGAATCCTGCGGTACAGTCCCGACAGATGCGACAGCGCACGGCGGATCTCGGCATATTCCTCGCTGATTTCCGTCGCTTCTTCAAGAGAGAGGGTATCAGCAGTCAAAATATCGCCGAGTGCGTTTGCCTCAATGGAAAGCGGCTGTTTTCTCGCATAATACGATTTGCAGACGTTGTGTGCCACGCTCCAGAAATACGCATCGGGGTTGTCGCGGATGCGGTCCTCGGCGATGGCATTTACACAGCGGAACGCCATTTCCTGACAAAGCTCCTCTGCAGTATCCATATCTCCCACGCGGCTGCGCGCAAAGCCGAGAAACGCGGGAAGATACTGCCCGCAGAGCAGGGAATACAGTTCTTGTTTGGACTTGGGCACGTGGGATATCTCCTTTTCATTGGTCGTTTGACCGTATAGTAAACGGGGAGGCGGTCAGGATAAGTGATTTTGAAAAATTACTGTAAAAGAATTGTTCCGACGGTACCTGTGCCTGTGGACATACCGTCTCCGTTGACGTCGTCAAAGGACACGCAGCGGACAAGGGTTGAGGTCTCTGTGGAAATTTCACCGTTGACACGGATGTTTTCAAGGGAGATGACATCGATATGCGAGGACAGATACGGGTCAAAAACCTCACGCTCTCCCGCACGGATGGATTTCGGTCCGACGGTGACGAGATACGACAGGGGAAACCGCTCGGGATACGTCGTGATGTCAATGTCGGAAAAGGAGATATATCCGATGTTCGTACCGAGTTCAAACGCGCCGAAGGCACCGCGGACGGGATCGCCGTCGAGATATTCCGGGAAGCCGTCAATCGGGCGGTCAAGATCGACGGTGATGGCTTCAAAGAACAGATTGTCAGCCGAACCGACCGTGCCGCGTTCGGGCATTTCACGTCCGACAACGTAAGACGGCGTCTGATAGTACATCTTGAACGTGACAATACCGCGCACGTCACGGATGACAGCATCAAAAAGACCGCAGTCAACCGATGCGCCGTCGTCAAAATAATAGACGCCGGGTTCGATGCGGAGTGCTTTATAAGGAGAGGATGGAGCAAGGTCAAGACCCTCACACCAGACACAGCGCGTCGGACCGAAGTTGACGGACGAATTTTGCCAGTCGTACATATTGAGTGCGACAAGATCGTCGCCGACCTCGCCCGCAATGTCATAAATCCAAAGTTTTTCGGAATCGCCGTTCAGATGAAGTCCGTCGGCAAAGCAGTTCTCAAATCGGATGTGCTCAAAGACACCGTCCTCGAGTGCTCCCGTTTGTACGGAAAAGCCTGCGGTGTGCATAAAGGTCAGATCGACAAGCGTCAGTCCGCGGATATTGCCGAAGTAAAACAGCGTGGAGACACCGTAAAACGGACGCGCGCGGTCATCGGCATCGGCGATTTTATGTGTGAAGCGGCCTGTGCGGCTGTAGCCGAGACGACCGGTACGGGATTCCTCCCAACGACCGCCGCAGACGGAAATGTTTTCATCGGGATGAGAGCGGTTGATGGGCAGATGCGTACCGTCGATGGCGTTTTGATTGCGCAGCATCAGAACGTCACAGTCGGGTGTCAGACGGACGGTTGCGCCGTATGCGGAGATGTGACGATGTTGTGGAATCGTTACGGTGTCATCGATATAGTAAACATTGTCCGATGCGGGGATGATAACCGTTTCGTGTTCATCAAGGGCGGCTTGCAGGGCGGCGGTCCAGACAGTGCCGATTTCGGTGACTTTGGTCAGGTACGCATAATCGGTCAGAAAAACCTGATCTTTGAGTGCTTCTCTTGCATCTGCATTGGCTTGCTTCATGGCAAGTAGGGTATCTTTTATTTGTCTGCGAATTTCTTTCTTTTCGTTTTGCATGGTATTTCTCCTGTTTTCAGAGTCCGAATCTGTCAGAGTGCGGCAAGGATCCGGCGTGTTTCGCGGTCTTTTGGAGTGACGGTCATAACAGATTCCTTCCGGTGATCTTTTTGTTTGAATTGATTATATCACCCTGTATGCGGTTTGTCAATCTTTTTTGCACAATGGCGGTAAAGGCTTGTATTTGCGGCGCGGCTGTGTTATAATACATACTGAAATCTGACAGATAACGGGAGAGAGAATTGTATGATGACGTTAGAAGAAGCAAGAGAATTTTTCCGCGGAGATCGGTTTGCCGTGGAGCAGGCAGGTATCACAATCGAGGAAATCGGGGAGCATTATGCGCGCTGTTCGATGCCCGTAACACCGCTTCACAAAAACGCTGCAGGTGCGGTGATGGGCGGTGCGATCTTCACGCTTGCCGATTTTGCGTTTGCCGTGGCTGCCAACGTCGGCGGTGTACTGACGGTGACAACGACCGCGTCGGTCAGCTTTGTCGGAACGTGTAAAGGAGAAGTGCTGTATGCCGAAACGCGTCTTGTCAAGGACGGTCGGCGCAGCTGCTTCTTTGAGGTTTCAGTGAGCGATGAGCTTGGAAATCTTGTGGCGGTCGTCACGTCAAACGGAACGCATCTTGATAAAAAAGTATAAGAAAATTTGCCGCTGCAAGAGAAGTGCTCTCACAGCGGCAACGTTTATTTGTAAATTTCGCAAATCATATATTCCGCAAACCTCTGCCCCATCTCGCGGTCATATTCATACATTGTCCCGTCTCTGTAATACGCAAGCGCAGACAGCACAAACGGCACAAATTCCGTGGACAGATTGGATTGTCCCCACATCCCGCCGCTCTCCTTTGACAGAATCAGTCCGTCTCGAAGAAACCCGAGTACCCGACAGAGATTCAGCGTCACATAAACGGGATTTTCGTCAATATCTTCTTTTGCGTTTTCAATATCGAAACGGATGCTGTCAAGGTAATCTTTGGCGGGAACGGGTGCGAAGACGTCCTCGATCGGTTTTCCGTACAGCACATAGCCGACCGCGTGCGTGACGGTGATATGCGCCGCAAGATCGGGGTCACATCCGCGCAGACGGCGGCAGGTACCGTCAAGATCGGTGCAGTAGGCGTCCCGCCATGCATTGGAGTAATGGAGCACGTACGGGGTCGGATAGACAAAGGGGTTTACGGCGTCTTCCGTGACGATACTCATTTCAAAGCCTTTGGGCGGAGCGGTTTCATTTCGGTTGAGCAGGATTTGTATCAACGCGCGTTTCTGCTCCCATGTCGGCTCCTTTGATACGACGACTAAAAAATCAAGATCGCCGCGCTCCCATGAAAAGCACCCGAACGCGAGCGAGCCGTGGACGTAGAATCCCGTGAGGGTATCGCCGAGAACGGCAAGATATTCGTTTTTGATTTGCTGTAATAGGACATTTTCACGCATAGCGATACTCCTTTTTGGTAATAGCGTTAGTATATCACAAATAACCGTCAGCGTCAAGAAAAATTGCTGTCATGAAAGATTTACCGTCGAAACGGCAATGGGATTATGCCCTGTTTTTTCTTTGATTTTTCTCGTTTTTCGCCAAAACGCCAAATCGATGCGGAGAGAGGGGATTTGTCTTGACTTTCCCCTGAATATTTGGTAAAATAAGTGCATATCTTTATATAGGAAAGGAATTATCCATGCTGAAACGGTTTATTGCTTATTACAAACCGCATAAGAAAATGTTCATTCTGGACATGATCGCGTCTCTGCTCATTTCTGTCATCGGTATGTGTTACCCGATTCTGACCAATTTGATGCTGGAGGACTTCGTTCCCAACAAGAACATCCGTATGCTCATCATCTGCGGCGCAGGACTTTTGCTTCTGTACGTCGTCTGTATGTATCTGCGTTATTTCGTCCAGTATTGGGGGCACATGGTCGGTGTCGGTATGCAGGCACAGATGCGAACCGATATGTTCAACCATCTGCAGAAGCTGCCCTATACCTATTTTGATAACAACGAGACGGGTAAGATCATGTCGCGTATGACCAACGACCTGATGGAGGTCTCCGAGCTTGCGCATCACGGTCCCGAAAATCTTCTGATCTCCGGTATCATGATCATCGGCTCGTTTGTCTACCTCTGCACGCTTTCCGTGCCGCTGACGCTGATCATTTTCGCGGTCGTGCCGTTTCTGGTCATTGTCACGCTTATTTACCGCAAGAAGATGACCGATGCGTTCACAGAAACGCGCAAGTCGATGGCTGTCATCAATGCGTCTCTGGAATCATCGATTTCCGGTATCCGCGTCACCAAGGCATTTACCAATACCCGCGAAGAACAGGCAAAGTTTGAGGACGGCAACAAGCAGTTCATCGATGCGCGCCGCGATTCCTACAACGCGATGGCAAAGTTCCACTCTGGCTCTTCCTTTGTTACCGAAGTGTTCAACGTCGTCATTCTCGTCGCGGGCGGTATTTTCCTTTACAACGGCAAGATCAACTTCGCCGATTATTCCACGTTTATCATTTCCGTCAATCTGTTCATTCATCCGGTACAGACGCTGATCGGCTTCATGGAGCAGTATCAGAACGGTGTCACAGGCTTCAAGCGCTTCCTTGAGATCATCGATGAGACCCCGGAGGAAGATGCACCCGATGCGCATCCGATTGAGAACGTGCGCGGTGATATCACATTCGAAAACGTCGAGTTTTCCTACAACGAGGAAAAGGAAGTTCTGAACGGCGTCTCCCTTGATATCAAAGCAGGACAGAAGGTCGCGCTCGTCGGTCCGTCCGGCGGTGGTAAGACAACCATCTGTCATCTGATTCCCGCATTCTATAAGCTGACCTCCGGTACCATCCGTGTGGACGGCG
>JAZQWK010000122.1:0-1373 GCA_045632325.1 Eubacteriales bacterium | reverse complement strand
TCCGTCACACTTCGTGTGCCACCTTCCCCGCCGGGGAAGGCAAGGATGCGAAAGCCGTCACCTATTCATTCTTTTGTAAACATCATCAAATCCTAAAATACACCGCAATCATCTCCAAATTGCGAATCATTCCATATCCTGGAATGCTGTAACCATCTTGTCGATGGCTTTGACTGCCTTGGATTCGTACTTTGCGTAGCGGGACGCAAGGTCGGACTGATAGCCGTTGACCATGCCGAGCACCATGCTGCCGAGGTCGCCGAAATTATAGAGATAGCCGATATCGTAGGTCATCGAACCGAAGATGATATCGAGCATTTCCTCGGAGTCGTTGTCACGCGTACCCTTGGACTTCAGATACTGGTCATAGTAGGCAGGTGTGAGCACGTTCTTGGATTCTGCACCGAGCGCATCGAGGACGTAGCCTGCACGGGACAGATCACGGCAGTCCTTGGGCACGAGCAGCATCGCCGCAACGTGCGGGTTGATGATATGATAATAGCGATCCTGCCCCTCTTCATACAGCGGTACAGGCAGAATACCGAATGCGGTATCCATCTGACGCATATTTTCGATGGCGTGGAATTCGTTGAAGTTGAAGAGACCGCGGTTGTCCTGGAACATCGCAATGATATCGTCGTTTGCCTTGCCGAGCTTCGACCAGGAAATCGACAGCTGCGGGTTGTACAGCAGCTCCGTGTACTTGTTGAAGATGTCGGTCGTGCGGTCGGTGTAGAACGTCAACTCGGGATAATCCTCTGCGTTCTTCGTCGTGAAGTGCGTACCGCCGCCGATCAGACCCAGCGCGATCATGTCGCAGTAGTAAAGCAGACCGTACTTGTCTTCCAGATCGTACTTGCCGTCACCGTTGACGTCCTGCGAAACAGTCGATGCCATTTCGTTGAACTTGTCAATCGTCCACTTCATGTCCTTAACAAGTTCATAGGGGTTTTCCAGGTCCATGTCATTCAGCATCTGCTTGTTGAACAGCAGGACGCCGATGGACTTCTTATACATAATGGAAATATCGCCCGTGACCATGAACAGACGCTCGCCGATGGTCAGGTCGTTGACTGCGTTCTGATCCCACCAGGGCGCTGTGATATCGAGCGTTTCCATCGTCTTGAGGTCGACGAGCATGCCGCTTTCCGCAAGGCTGGTTGCAGAATGAGTCTTGACAAAGCCGCAATCGTACGCGCCGTCGCCCGCCATGACGCTCTTCTTGATAAGGTCGTTGCCCATACCGGAAGAGGGATTTGCAACGATGTCGATATTAAGCAGCTGCTCGACGGTGATCATACGGCGGAATGCCGCGTCATTGAGCGTATCGCCCGTTTCCTCGGTTGCAGCAAAGTCAACGTCGTACCAGGTTC
>JAZQWK010000121.1:0-1910 GCA_045632325.1 Eubacteriales bacterium | reverse complement strand
CAGCAGTTGATGATCTGACCGGACTTGCACAGGCTCATGAAGCGGTCGCCCGTACGCCCTTCACGGTAGCACGCGGTACAGAAGGACGGAATGTGACCGTAATCCATCAGCCACGCGATGACCTCGTCAAGGGAACGCTGGTCGGAGACGTCAAACTGCTCGGTATCGTGCGGACGCTCATCTGCAGAGTAGCCCGCATAGCCGCCGACGGACGTTCTCGAGCCGCCCGAGACCTGCGAAACGCCCATATTGAGCAGTCTTCCGCGCACCGTTTCATTTTCGCGCGTGGAGATGATGATGCCCGTATACGGAACGGCAAGACGGATGCAGGCGGTGATCTTTGCGAACGTATCGTCGTCGATGCCGTTGTCGAACTGGTCGGGATCGATGTCGTCGGCACGCTTCAGACGCGGCACGGAGATGGTGTGCGGTCCGACGCCGTGCACGGCTTCGAGATGCTCTGCGTGCATGATCAGCCCCGCAAACTCGTACTTGTAAAGCTCCAGTCCGAACAGAACGCCCAGTCCTACGTCGTCGATGCCGCCTTCCATCGCGCGGTCCATTGCCTCGGTGTGGTAGCAGTAGTCGTGCTTGGGTCCCGTCGGGTGGAGCGCTTCGTAGCTTTCCTTGTGGTAGGTCTCCTGGAACAGGATGTACGTACCGATACCCGCGTCACGCAGCTTGCGGTAGTTTTCGACCGTCGTTGCGGCGATGTTGACGTTGACGCGGCGGATCGCGCCGTTCTTGTGCTGGGTCGAATAGATGGTATTGATACATTCGAGGATGTACTCGATCGGGTTGTTCTTGGGGTCTTCACCGGCTTCGATCGCCAGACGCTTGTGACCCATATCCTGCAGCGCGATGACCTCTGCGCGGACCTCCTCCTGCGTCAGCTTCTTGCGCGGGATGGTCTTGTTCTTCAGATGATACGGGCAGTAAACGCAGCCGTTGACGCAGTAGTTGGACAGATACAGCGGCGCGAAAATGACGATGCGGTTGCCGTAGAACGCCAGCTTGATCTCCTCGGCGATCTTGTAGATCTGCTCGACGACCTCGGGATCGTCGCAGGCAAGCAGCACGGATGCTTCTCTGTGAGAAAGCCCGGCACAGCTCCAGCCGCCCGCCGTCTTCTTCGGACGTGCCTTTTCCAGGATCGCGTCGATCAGTTCACGGTCGTTTTTGTGTTCCTCGGCGTACGCGAGTGTTTCGCGGATCTCGCCGTCGTGGATGAATTCTTCTGCTTTGAGTGATTTGGGATTGTAGTTGAACATGGTTGATTACCTCATATTTGTTTGTTGATGGATAATGCTATTTTTATGGTGGTAATGGTATACGCAGACGTGTCTTTATATCTGTAGGGGCGTGCATCGCGCGCCCGCACATGAAGATGATTTCATAACAATTTTGAAGATGTAACGTGGATTTGCCCACGAGATGTGTGAAATTATTTCATGTCTGTGCACCCACGGCGGGCGCGCACTGCACGCCCCTACAGGAATAGAGTTGCGCTTGCGTATCCCGTTATCGCTATCGTTTCCTTATGTGACAGCTCCCTCGGGGATGGAGCCTTTTCACATCCCCGCCCGGTCGCCCCGTTCCACCGCGATCTCGCAGCCGATGTCCTGCAGACGGCGTTTGATTCCCGCAAGTGCCTGCGCGGACTCGTCGCCGTCGGAACGCTTATTGTCGTAGAGCATATATTTCCGTCGGACAGACGCGGGTGAGAGATTCGGCATGACGACGTTTGCGCCGTGGAGGATGCCCATTTCGCGTCCTCTCGGATGCATCGTACCGAGCGCCGTCGTTGCGGGCAGGAGCACCGTTGGGTGAATGAGCCGCACGCAGGCAAGCAGACGGCAGGTCATCTCGACCGAGCCCGCGCCGAAGTCGGCAAAGGCGGTATCCCTGTG
>JAZQWK010000120.1:0-7650 GCA_045632325.1 Eubacteriales bacterium | reverse complement strand
GTTGTCAACCGTCCAGCAGTTGATGCGAATGCCAGCAGCATGGAAAGCCGCAATGCGCTCTTCCGTCAGCGGTTCGTGATAAGCATCAATATCGAGCTTATCGCAAACCAGACGTGCGATCATTTCATCGGAAACGTCACCCGTGAGGAACTGACAGGTTGCCTCCGGACGGATGGCACGAACCTTCAGCAGATTGTCGTAGTTGAAGGAAATAAAGGTAATGCCGGAGAGATAATCAAACGCTTCAATGCGGCGAATGATTTCGGCAATTTCTTCATCGGTGAATGCAGACTTCAGCTCCAGTACGCCGACCTTTTCGTAACGGACACAAATGGAGACGTATTCTTCCAGCGACGCCAGATGCAGATCGACACGATCCTTCTTGCCGTTCATATCGTAAAGCGTGATACGGCGGAGCGTTTCGTAAGACGCTTCCTCGACCTTGAGATTTTCGCCTGCGATACGGGCAAGGTTACCGTCGTGGTTGAGAATGAAATTGCCGTCGTTGGTGCGGTAGATGTCGGTCTCCATACCGTAGTAGGAACGGTTGCCTGCAGCAAGAAACGCCGCAACGGTATTTTCACGTTCCAGACCGCTGACACCGCGATGCGCAACCATCAGCGTTTTGCCTGCATTGACTTTGATTGTATTCATAAGTTTGATTCCTTTCTGTTCTCATAAATTTCGGTATCATAATCATATCATACTTTCGGTAAAATTGCAAGCATCCATGGAAGATTTTTGGAATTTTGATAATCTGTAAACTTTTTATTGTCATATCATTGCGTTTTCATAAAATCTCTTGACAGGAAAAGAAAAAAGTTTTATACTTATATACAATAGATAAACCGTATTCCATCTGATTGTTTTAGGAGTGAATATGACGCATATGCCACTTTCCATTCCCGCACCGCTGAAAAAAATGATACTCCCCGCAAAAATCGTTCTGCTTTCCGTCGCATCCCTGTGGTTTCTGCGACTCAATGCGAATCTCGGCGATTACGGTCCGTATTTTCTTTTAAATCTTTTTCTCATCGGATGCATTTGGACAGCCTTTCTTGTTCCAAAACCGTTTTGGGAATCCAAACCCATGCAGGCGATATCGTATGTGTTTCTCGCGGCTGTTCCGATGCTGCATCTTCTGCTCGTTGAGCTATTGATGCCGCGTACGCGCGATATCGTGACGAAGATGCTATATCTGAACGTCATCCTCTATTATCTGATATTTCTGTTTTTACTCCTCTTGTTCCGACACCGCAGTCCGTTTGCGGTACTGACAGGTTCGGTTCTTGCCTGTATCTTCGGCACGACCAACTGCGTAGCGTGGAGCTTCCGTTCCCTTCCGCTTCTGCCGTGGGATCTGTATTCCGCATCGACCGCACTTTCCGTCGCATCGGAATACGAATTTGCCTATACCCATCAGTTCTATACCATCGAATTGACCTTTGCCGCCATCATCGTTCTTGGCTTCCGCTTGAAACAGCACCATCACATCCCGCACCCCGCCATTCATTGGTCAGCCACCGGCGTTTCGGCGGTACTGCTTGCCGGATTCTTGCTGTTTTTGCAGACCGATACGGTGTTTACCAAGTACGGCGGCTACCGTTATCTGTTCACACCGACTGTCTATTACGAGCGCAACGGCGGTGCCGTATCGTTCATCTCCACCCTGCATTATCTGAACGTCGAAAAACCGTCCGGATACGACGCCAAGTCTGCCGCCAAAGCCGCTGAAACGTATACGGAATCTGCACAGACAGAAAAAGCTGCGTATCTGTCCGCCGATGAAGAGCAGCCCAACGTCATCGTCATCATGAGCGAAGCGTTCTCCGATCTGCGCGCGCTGTGCGATTATGAGACCAATCTTCCCGTCACGCCGAATATTGACGCGCTGACCGAAAATACGATCAAAGGCAATCTCCACGTCTCCGTCAAGGGCGGCAACACTGCCAATTCCGAATACGAATTTCTGACCGGCGACACAATGGCATTTCTGCCGACCGGCTCCATTCCGTACCAGCAGCACATCAAGGGAGAAACACCGAACCTTGCATCGTACTTCAAATCTCTCGGCTATGAAACGGAAGCAGTACATCCGTATTACGCATCGGGTTGGTTCCGCGATCACATTTATCCGTGGTTTTCCTTTGATGAGGATACGTTTGTTGAGGACTTCTATCCCTTGTACTCCTTTGATCTTCTGCGCGGCTACGTATCGGATGATACGCTGTTTGACTACATCATCGACCGATACGAGGACAACGACAAAAATGAAGACGCACCGCGCTTTACGTTTGCCGTCACGATGCAGAATCACGGCTCCTACGACAAGGAATACGACAATTTTACCCCCGACGTTTCCGTTGTCGGCATTGAGGAATATCAGCGCATTTCCGCGTATCTGTCGCTGATCCGCAAAACGGACGAGTATTTCGGTGATCTCGTCGAATACTTCCGCAATTACGATGAGAAAACCGTTATCGTCATGTTCGGCGACCACCAGCCAAACGACAACGTCGTTTCCACGCTGATGGGCAATGCAGGCGTTGACAATTCTGCCGCGGCACTGGACGGAGCAAACCGATATATCACGCCGTATATCCTTTGGGCAAATTACGATATTGACGAAGAAGCGGTTTCGACGGTCATGAACACCGAGGACATCAGCATCAACTATCTTTCCACACTCCTGTGTACGGCGGCAGAGCTTCCGCTGACGGGATATCAGAAGTTCCAGCAGGAGATCCAGCCGCAGTATCCCGTCATCACGGCGAAAACGATTCTCGACGGCACGGACGGCACGACGTATACCGTCAACGATCTCCGTACGCTGAAAACCGACGCTTCCCATCCGCTCGCCCGCTATCAGGCGTTTGCCTATAATCATATTTTCGACGAAAAGCATAGAATCGAAGGCTTCTTTGACTGATCTTCACCGAAAGCAAAGCGATGGACTGACATACGCATCAAGGCGTGTATCAGTCCATTGTTTTATTCAGTTCTGTTTCTGTACGGATTTGTACTCGTCGTATGCGCGGAAATACGGACACTCTCTGTACGAGCCTGCCATATACCGTGCCATTTCGTCTTCATCCAGATGCTGCATGCAGACCTCCTCGCCCATTTCCTCATCGTAGTCGTAATACAGACAGATGTCACAGCAGGCGCGGATCTTTTTTCTGCCGGTGATTCCCTTTTTCTCGTCCATGTTTTCCATAGCCATTATAATGCACGAAGGAAACCGACGATACGCTCTGCAAGCAGATTATGACCTGCATCGGAAGGATGCAGACCGTCGGGCATATACTTCTGCTGTACGGTCGGGACGGCGGGCTGCATGCCGGAAACCTTCCACAGATCCAAAACGGGCAGCGAATAGTATTCGGCAACGGTACGGAGAATATCCGCGTATTCGTTCAGAGCAAGACCGCTGTTTGCCGCAGGCGTCGTCTCGTTCAGGCGGTGAAGCGGCGTGCAAATGACGGTAACGGCATCGGGATAGGTCTCAATCAGCGTTCTGCACAGATAGTGGCAAGCACCCCAATACGTCTCGGGCGTGCGGTCATCGGGCGTTCCGATCGGCGCATCGCCGTGACCGTAGTCGTTGGTGCCGCCGAAGACGACGTTGATATCCGCATCTTTGTCCATATCGGTACAGCGCAGACAGAAATCAAGATCAAAGCGGTTGTTGGGATCGGGATTCTTCTGTCTTGCGATGCGCGTACCGCTGATGCCGTAATTGTTTGCGCGCGCGAGCTCTGCAATAGCAGCAACGCGGCTGACGTAACGCGTTTCGGCAGAAGATGCGCCGACGCCTTCGGTGATGCTGTCTCCGAGGAAATTGATGACTTTGTTTTTCAGTTCCATGGTGATTTCTCCTTGTTGAATTTTCATTTGCTTTTATAATACCACATCTGCGCGGATTTGTAAAGAGTTTTTTGCATTTGATTTTTGCCGGGTATTTTGCCGTGTAAAATGCCCGTATCCCCTTGCAAATTCCCGATTTTATGGTATAATAATAGTAATATCAAAATTTCCAAACCACGAAAAGGAGAACAATCACTATGGTACAAATCGAAATGTCCGACGGCGGCATCATCAAAATCGAACTCAATCCCGAAGCAGCTCCCATCACCTGCGCAAACTTTGAAAAGCTCGTTTCCGAGGGCTTTTACGACGGTCTGATCTTCCACCGCGTCATTGCAGGCTTCATGATCCAGGGCGGCGACCCGACCGGCACCGGTATGGGCGGTTCCGACGAAAACATCAAGGGTGAATTCGCCGTCAACGGCATCAAGAATCCCCTCTCTCACAAGCGCGGCGTCATCTCCATGGCTCGCTCCCAGCGCTATAACTCCGCTTCCTCCCAGTTCTTCATCTGCCACGCGGACGCAACGTTCCTTGACGGTCAGTATGCCGCATTCGGTCACGTCGTTGAAGGCATGGAAGTCGTCGACCGCATTGCAAACGTCCAGACCGACGGTATGGATCGCCCGCGCATCGACATGACCATGGAAAAGGTCACCTTGATCTGATAAAGGAGAATCGCCTTGAAATCGTATGTCCGTTTTCAGCGCGAGCCGCATCGCCGTTATCCCGCCTCCCGCAATCATCTCATCAAGCCGCGCATCGGTTATCTGTACCGCACGAACGGCGAGATCCTTGCGTTTCCGTATCTGATCGCAGACGAGAACTGCCGCGACGGAGAAATGCTCCGTGTTCCGCCGCAGTCGTTCGTCGACGTCTATTATACGAAAATTCTGCCGCGCATCAAAAACGATGCCGAGCAGGAAGCTGCAGCGGTCTACTTTGATCCGTACTCGGGACGCTTCATCGTCGTCGGTACGAAGCAGCTCTATCTCGATGCCAAGGATAAATTCGGCATCGCCGGTACCCAGCTATATCTGGAAAACGAATCGCCGTTTTCCTTTGACCCGATGACGTACGGCACGCTGTGTGACCCCGATACGACGGAAAATCTGACCTTTGACGATTATTTCATCCCCGACGTTATGGGCGTTACCATCGCCGATTGTATGATCCAACCGACGTGGGATGACCGCAAAGCGCCGTGGCAATGTGCGCTTGCGTTCGTTTCCAAGTATTACGATACGCTGATGAAGGACGTCGGCGGCAACGCTCCCGACACGCTGACCACGCTGATTCCCGCCATCATCTCCTGCGGCAACCACGTTCTGCTGTCGCGCCTGCTGCTGGCAATTCCACAACTGCTTGCCCGTTTCCGTCCGACCTTACAGGAAGAAGAAAAATTCGCCGAGATCACCGTAGACGGCTTTGGTGAGAAGATTCAGAATCTGTTTCACTACCTTCTGCTGTCGGGCGAGGTCGACTGCATGGCGGTTGTATTCCGTCTGTACGAGCGACCGCTGGAGCTGCGCGAATTTCTGCGTCATCCGATGTTCTATTCGATCGGTCACCATCATGTCCGCGCAGGCAATCATGCCGCTGTGCTGTTTCTGCTTTCGCACGGCTTCAATGCAGATGCCGTGGAAAACGCCAACAACCGCACACCGCTGATCCTTTGTGCCTGCCGCCGACAGAGACCCGCCATTCTGGAAGCGCTTCTGTCAGCCGGCGGCGACCCGACGCGCCGTGATAAGCGTGGACTGAATGCGATCGACCTTGCCGCCGCACAGAACGACTGCATTGCCATGCAGCTGCTCCTGGCCGCACTCGATGAAGAAACGGCACACACCATCGTCGCATCCCTGGCTCCCAATCTGCCCCTGTCTGATGACAATCAGACGATGCTCGGCATCTTAAAGAAATATCTCTGATACAAATAAAGTCCCGTTGTGCCGATGGTTACAGCGGGATTTTGCGTTTTCCGAAAATTTTTCACGTTTTCATCCAAATCACCCAACCAAATCCGCCCGAATCGTGTCATACAGTCAGAGCGCTCAAACAGACCGTGACACAAACGTGCCCCGGTTTCTATACGATGACAGAAAGGATCACAGATGATACAAGATCACAATACGACAGATGAAACACTCGTATACCTGACGTTGGCAGGCGATATGCAAGCGTATGAAATGCTGGTCATTCGGTATCAGCGTGCGGTTATTGCCGCAGCAAATACGGTACTGCACAGCAAATATCTTGCGGAAGATGCGGCACAGGACGCGTTCATCACCGCATGGATGAAGCTCAACCTCCTGCATGAGCCGAACAAATTCGGTGCATGGGTCTGCCGCATCGCAAAAAACTGCGCCAAAAACATGATCGTGCGATACCGTACATATCTGCCGCTGGACGAACTTGAAGGTGTACTGTCCGACGATGCCGACGAAAACCCCGAGGTTCGTGCGGCGGTACGCTGGGAACAGGATACCGTGCAGGCGACCGTCACGGGAATGCCCGACCGTGTCGCCGCCGTGATCCGTATGTATTATTTTGAGGAACGGTCTGTGGCTGACATCGCCAATCTTCTCGGCATCTCTGAGGGTACGGTCAAATGGCAGCTGCACGACGGACGAAAACGAATCAGAGGAGAACTTTGCGCCATGGATGAAACAATGAACGATACCTTAACCCGCCGCGTCATGAAAAAAGTGGAAGAACTCAAGCGCTGGCAATATCAGAACAACAAAAACGGATTTGAAGCCATTTACAATGATGTGCTTTCCGAGGTAGAAAACTTACCCGAATCCTCCGATACGCAGGAAAAAACCAAATACAGCGCGATGGCGGATGTGCTGATGCGCGGCTGGTGGTGGATTCCCGGCACGAAAAACGACGCACTGTTTGCCCGCATCAAGGAAGCGGCTCTGCGCGGACACAACGACGAGGTCATGGCGTTCATTGCCTCGACCGAGGATCAGAAGTATTGGGGTTCCAGCCGCATCAGCTTTATCCGCGACGTGCAAATTCCGATGCTGGAAAAGAACGGTTTTACTGACGCGCTTGCCAGAGAATGGCTGTGGCTCGGCGAGCTCTATTCCGAGGAAAACGATTCGTCTCACGCCATCGAGGCCTTTGAAATGACGCAGAAGCTCACAGGTGTCGATTCCATGTGGCACGCATGGGCAGGTGCGGCAAAGGAACAGGAACAGAATTTTGACGCCGTGTACCGCACAAAACCCGAGAAGACCTACCGCATCCGCGCAGGTGTGGACGAAGTACGGATTGAGAATGGCATCCCGCGCCGTTATACAGGCAACTGGTTCGGAAAAGGATTTCTCTGCTCGGTCGATCTGGATGCGGATTTTGTCATCCGCAATGCGGCATACTGCGACGGACAGTATTTTATCGCCGATGCGGAAATCGGTCAGAAATTGATCGGCAGTGACGGCACCACACTAACGTTTCTTGGAGACAATGAGACTGTGACAACTCCCGCAGGCACGTTTGAGCACTGTCAGGTCTGGAAAGTCGTCCGCCGTGAGGAAACGTATGTGACGTATTATGCGGAAAACGTCGGTATCGTCCGCCAGGAAAAGCGGTATGACGGACTGTGCGCGGTTCGCAATCTGTACTCGTATACCATCCGCGGCACGGGTTATCTGCCGCTTGCAACGAGCAACACATGGGAATACACAACGGAATATGCGCCCGAGGTCGTCGCTCATACCAACCGCATTACCGTGTCGTTTGCCGATGAAGAACGCGCCGTACTTTCACAGACGT
>JAZQWK010000119.1:0-13344 GCA_045632325.1 Eubacteriales bacterium | reverse complement strand
ATACACGCTGGCGCGTGATTCCATGCCAAGCCTGCGGCTTGGATAAAAAGATAACATCCGAACTTCAAAAGTTCGGATGTTATCTTTTTTGGTGACCCGTAGGAGAATCGAACTCCTGTTACCGCCGTGAAAGGGCGGTGTCTTAACCGCTTGACCAACGGGCCGAATCATAAGACAGATTCCGTTGTTTTCGACGTCTGCCTTATGCTGGTAGCGGAAGTTGGACTTGAACCCACGACCTATCGGGTATGAACCGATTGCTCTAGCCAGCTGAGCTATTCCGCCGGAACAACTTGTTGTTACTTGATTATTATACCACATACTTTTGCGTTTGTCAATAGTTTTTTGAAAAATAAATCGAAATTTTATTTTCCGCAGGAATTATTTGCGGTGATTTGCGGAAAGATATTGAATTTTTGTAGGACATATGATAAAATATCAGTTATACATTACTGTAAAGAAGGATTTCTTATGTATAAGATTCTGCACAAAAAAAGTCTGAACCCGACGGTCACGCAAATGGATATTGAAGCGCCGTTCGTTGCGAAAAAAGCACAGCCGGGGCAGTTTATCATTTTACGCGTCGATGAAGACGGAGAACGTATTCCGCTGACCGTTGCCGGTTATGACCGCGAGGCAGGCTGGGTACGCATCATTTTCCAGATCGTCGGTGCGACGACCATGGCGCTCAACCAAAAGGAAGCGGGCGATACCATCTGTGATTTTGTCGGTCCGCTCGGTGTGGCAACGCATTTGGACGGCCTGAAGCGCGTCTGCATCGTCGGCGGCGGTGTCGGCTGTGCCATTGCGCTTCCGATTGCACAGAAGCTGCATGAGATGGGTGCGTCCGTAACGTCGGTAATCGGCTTCCGCTCCAAAGATTTGGTGATTTTGGAGGACGAATTCCGTGCCGCATCCGAGACGCTGCATATCATGACCGATGACGGCTCCTACGGTCGTCAGGGCAACGTCTGCGTTCCGCTGAATGAAATGTTTGCGGACGGTGAGACCTTCGACGCGGTCATCACCATCGGTCCGCTCGTCATGATGAAATTCGTTGTCGAGGCAACCAGACCGACCGGAATTCCGTGTATCGTATCCATGAATCCGATCATGATCGACGGCACGGGTATGTGCGGCGGATGCCGTTTGACCCTGCGCGATGCCGACGGCAAGCCCGTCACGAAGTTTGCCTGCGTTGACGGTCCCGATTTCGACGGATACGCCGTTGATTTCGACGAGGCAATGTCCCGCAGCGCAATGTACCGCGACTTTGAACGTCACGCCTACGAAAAAACCTGCAATCTGTTCCAAAAAGAGGTGCGCTGATATGCCGAATATGTCACCGAAAAAGAATCCTATGCCGACCCAAGCGCCCGAGGTTCGCGCACATAATTTTAACGAGGTCGCACTCGGCTACGACGAAGCTGCTGCCATCGATGAGGCTCTGCGCTGTCTCGGCTGTAAAACTATGCCCTGTGTCGGCGCATGTCCCGTCAATATCCGCATCCCCGAATTTATCGCAAAGATCAAAGACGGAGATTTTGAGGGAGCCTATCAGATCATTTACGCATCCTCCGCACTGCCTGCCGTCTGCGGTCGTGTCTGTCCGCAGGAAACTCAGTGCGAATCCAAGTGCGTCCGCGGCATCAAGGGCGAACCCGTCGGCATCGGTCGTCTGGAACGCTTCGTCGCCGATTGGCACAACGCGCATACCGATGCGATCCCCGAAATCCCGCCGCAGAACGGTCATAAGGTTGCCGTGGTCGGCTCCGGTCCCTCCGGTCTGACGTGTGCCGGCGATCTTGCTCGTGCAGGCTATGCCGTTACCGTCTTTGAAGCACTCCATACTGCAGGCGGCGTTCTCGTCTACGGCATCCCCGAATTCCGTCTGCCGAAATCCATCGTCGCAAAAGAAGTGGACAACCTCAAAAAGATGGGCGTAGAAATCGCCTGCAATATGGTCATCGGCAAAACGCTGACGGTCGACGAGCTGTTTGAAATGGGCTATGAAGCCGTCTTTATCGGTTCCGGCGCAGGACTTCCCAACTTCATGGGTATCCCCGGAGAATCGCTCAAGGGCGTCTACTCTGCAAACGAATTTCTGACCCGCTCCAATCTGATGAAGGCGTATCTTGACGATCCCACAACGCCGATTCTGAAGGGCGGCAGCGTCGCGGTCGTCGGCGGCGGCAACGTCGCAATGGATGCCGCAAGAACGGCACTGCGTCTCGGAGCAGAGCACGTTTACATCGTCTATCGCCGCTCGATGGCGGAAATTCCCGCGCGTCACGAGGAGGTCGAGCACGCCGAGGAAGAAGGCATCGAATTTCTCACGCTGACCAATCCCGTTGAAATTCTCGGTTATCACAATCCCGACGACAAGCGCGACCCGAAAAACGGTTTCGTTACGGGAATCAAGTGCGTTCGCTGTGAGCTTGGTGAACCCGATGCACGCGGCAGACGCCGTGCGGTCGAGCTTCCCGGCACGGAACACGTCATTGACGTGGGCTGTGTCATTATGTCCATCGGCACGTCGCCGAACCCGCTTATCAAATCGACGACCGCAGGTCTGGACGTCAATTCCCGCGGCGGCATCATCGTTGAGGAGACAACGGGCGCAACCACGAAAGAAGGCGTCTATGCCGGCGGTGACGCGGTCACAGGTGCCGCAACGGTCATCTCCGCAATGGGTGCCGGTAAAACGGCGGCAAAGGCCATCGACGCTTATCTGAAAAACAAAAACGCATAACAGGAGAATTTATGCCATGAAATGCTCTGATATCAATATCCGCGACCCTTTTATCGTATGTAAAGACGGTATCTACTATATGTACGGCACACGCGCCGTTCGGTTCGGAAACCGTACCGGAGGCTTTGACGTATATACCTCGACCGACCTTGAAACGTGGAGCGATCCGATCCCCTGCTTTGATTCCGAAAAATACGGCATGAACCGCGGTGTCAACTGGGCACCCGAGGTGCATGAATACCGCGGCAGCTACTATATGTTTGCAACCTTTACGCAGGAGAGCGGTCTGAAAGGTACCTGCGTGCTGAAATCCGACAGCCTGACGGGCCCCTTTGCGCCGCACGGCGACGTTCTGCTGACACCCATCGAGTGGGAGAGCCTTGACGGCACACTGTACGTTTCGCCCGAGGGAACACCGTATCTCGTCTTCTGCCATGAGCATATGCAGATCATCGACGGTACAATCTGTTATGTCGCGCTTTCGGAAGATCTGTCCCATACGGTCGGCGAACCGATCTCCCTGTTCGCAGCATCCGAATGCAATTGGGCAGATGCGTATCCGATGCACGGCAAAGATCACTATGTGACCGACGGTCCGTATATGTACCGATCAAAAACCGGAGAGCAGTTTATGATCTGGTCCTCCTTTATCAAAGGTGCATATGTAGAGCTCATCGTCAAATTTGCCGACGGCAAGCTCTGCGGTGATTTCGTTCATATGCCGCCGCTTTACACCAAGGACGGCGGACACGGTATGCTGTTCCACACGACCGACAACCGCCTGTTCTTTACGTTCCATTCCCCCAATGCATCGGGCTCCGAGCATCCCTGCTTCCTTGAAATTGAAGACAAGGGTGATACGCTCGAAGCGAAATAACCGCAGGTCCGCCTCTCCGCTGTATCTTTGCGATGCAGCGGAGATTTCTTTTGACATCCGTGCGTAATTTCAGCGTACTTTTGGCGTATTTTCTGCGATTTCTACCAACGAGTTCATGAAAAATACTTGTAATTGCACCCGGAAAATGATATAATATATAAGAATATAATTTTTTGAACACGGGTTTCTAATATGGTCTTTTCATCCACAGTTTTCCTGTTTTTGTTCCTGCCGGCAGTATGGCTTTTGTATCTGCTGATTCCCGGCAGATATATCACCGCACGCAACGTTCTGCTCGGCATTGCCAGCCTGCTCTTTTATGCGTACGGTGAGCCGATCTACATCGTCATCATGCTGCTGTCTGTGCTGTTTAACTACTGCGCTGCACGTTCCATCCATACCGCACGCGAACGGCACAATGAAAAACGCCGCCATGCACTGACGGTCTTTTCCGTCGTGATCAATCTGATCATTCTCGGTTTTTTCAAGTACGTGCCGTGGCTGTGCTCGCTTTTGCCGTTTGACGTGCCGCTGCCGGGACTTTCGCTTCCCGTCGGTATCTCGTTCTATACGTTCCAGGTACTGTCCTACGTATTGGACGTATCGCGCGGACAATGCAAAGTACAGAAAAATTACTTCAATCTGCTTTTGTACATCTCCTTCTTCCCGCAGCTCATTGCGGGTCCCATCGTCGCATACGATGACATCGAAGCGCAGCTCTCTCAGCGTACCGTAACGCTTGACGGAACCGCCTGCGGTATCCGCCGATTCATTTTGGGACTTTCCAAAAAGCTGCTGATCTCCAACACCGCCGCTGTGATCGCTGACGCCGCATTTGCATCTGCCGACATCTCCTCGGCACTCGCCTGGACAGGTGCGCTCTGCTATTCAATGCAGATCTATTTCGACTTCTCGGGTTATTCCGATATGGCAATCGGTCTTGCGTCGATGTTCGGCTTCTCCATCTTGGAAAACTTCAACTATCCCTATTCTGCCGTCACCATCCGTGATTTCTGGAAACGGTGGCATATCTCTCTGACCAATTGGTTCCGCACCTACGTCTATATTCCGCTCGGCGGAAACCGCGTTTCGGGAACGAGAACGATCTTCAACCGTATTTTCGTTTTCTTTCTGACGGGTATCTGGCACGGCGCGAACTTCACCTACATCCTGTGGGGTCTGTGGCACGGAGGACTCATGATGCTGGAGCGCGTCTGTCACTTTGATCGCTTGGAAAAGAAGCGCGCCTGGCAGATCCCCCTGCGCATCTACACGCTGTTGGCAGTTGTCCTCGGCTTCGTCATGTTCCGCGCACCGTCCGTCGCAGAAGGCTTCTCCTTCATCGGCAGAATGTTTTCCTTTGGCGGAAATGCCTCCGACGTGCTGCATTATTTCAGTCCGTATACTACGGTCATGCTGGGATTCGGACTCCTGTTTTCCGCACCGATTCTGCCCGCGATCCGTGCACGCTTCTGTACATGCGGCAGAGAATCGCTGTGGAACGGCATCGTGTCCGTGCTCTGCATCCCGCTGTTTTTGCTGTGCGTGATGACGCTTGCGTCCTCCGCGTTCAACCCGTTTATCTATTACATCTTCTGAGGAGTGTGTCGATATGAAATGCAATCTTAAAACCGTCGGCGCACTGTTCTTCTGCGTCCTGTTCTTCTGCCTGTGTGCATTCTTTTCGCTCGGTATGCTGATCCCGGGCGCATCCTCTGCAGTAGAGGGCGCCGAAATGCCCGCACTGATCACCGACGGACGTATCTCCGACGGCTTCGGCGACGATTTTGAGACATGGTTTTCCAAGCGCTTTGCGTTCCGCGGTACCATCGTCGATTTGTTTTCCTCACTGAAGGAGACCGTATTCAAAACGGGCAACGATCAAGTCATCGTCGGTGAAGACGGATTTCTCTACTTTCAGGACACGCTTGATTCCTTTCTGAAAGAAAATCCTCTGACGGACGACGAGATCCGATCGATCGGCTCCGCACTTTCCAATCTGACCGCGTATGCCGAAGAACATGGCGCACGCCTGCTGTTCGTCTGCGCACCGAACAAAAACACGATCTACCCCGAATATATGCCCGCGCGGTATCAAACGGGTGTATCCAATGCCATGTCGGATCTTGACCGTCTGTATGCATATCTCGACGCCGAGACGACGGTCGATTATCTTGATCTGCGTCCCGTGCTGACCGCCGCGAAAGAGGAGCATCTTCTTTATCACAAGCGCGATTCCCATTGGAACGGATACGGTGCACACGTCGCGTACGAGGCTATCATGACGCATCTTGCGCTGCCGACGCCTGACTTTTCGAGTTTGCCGCGCACCGACGTTACCACACACGAAGGCGACCTTGACCGTCTTCTGTACCCGGGAACGGTCAAATACGACGACAACACGGTATACGATTACAATGGTCAGTACATTTACACCTCTGCGTTTTCCACCGAAATGGACATGACCATTACCACGCGAAGCGCAGGTACGGCAGGAAAGCTCCTTTGCTTCCGCGATTCCTTTGCATCGGCTCTGATCGGCGATTTTGCGATCTCCTTTTCACAGATGCAGATGGAGCGCGCCATCCCGTATCGGCTGGAGCTTCTCGAAACTGCCCCTGCAGCTGCAGACGTTGTTATTGTTGAAATCGTGGAACGCAATCTGCGCTCCCTCATCGGTTGTGACGGACGGATCACCGATGATGCCGATGAATCGCCGTCCGACAACTAAAATTCAAAAACGGAGGAATGACGATGCGAAAGACGAAAATGAAATACCACATTTGCATACTTTGTGTGATCCTCCTCGTTTTTTCGTCCTGTGCAGGCAGCCGCAGTGACGGTACCTATTATGCAGAAAACCGTACTTACGCCGGATACGATCTTGCCCAGGCACTCGGTATCTCCTTTGACAATACGCTGATTGATCTGACGGAACCTGAAAACGGGGCCGTTCCGCAGACGCCCTCCATCGGTGACTCCTATCCGAATGAAAGTCATGCACCGACGGAATTCACCATGCGCGTCTATGAAAAAATGGACGTTTACAACAAGGTCGGGGACACCGTTCCCACTGCAACGCTGTCCGACGGAACGCTGATCCGACTCGCCGAAATTGAAAACAGCATTTGGGCAGAAGTTTCTTCCATGGAAGGCAAATTGCTCGGCTACGCCAAGGACGGATTCCGACGCGCCGTTGATCCCGATTCTGCAGTATATGCAGAGCTGCCGATCGAATACGGTATGGCAAAAACGAACGATGAAACGTACGTACAAGCCTATTCTCATCTGGTCGATATCCGCAAATATCTGCGCGTATACGAATCCACCAATTCCGCTGATTGGCAGTACATTGATCTTTCCGAATACGACGTCATCGTCTCCATGCAGCTGTCCACCAATGAAACCACCATCAAAGAGCCGTTTTATAACCGCAACCTGTGTTTAATCCAATACGATCTGCTCCCGAAGCTGATCGATGCCATTGCGCTTTTGCGAGAGGATGGCTACACGATGGTCATTTACGATGCTTACCGTCCGACCAGCGTTCAGCAGAGATGGTTCGACGTCGTCCGCCAGCACAAGTGGGTTGCCGATCCTTCCCGCGGTATGGGCGGCGTTCACGACCGCGGCACAGCCGTTGATATCTCGATTCTTGATAAATACGGCAAGCTTGTCGAAATGCCGACACCGATGCACACCTTTACCGAAGCAGCATCGCGCCTGAGCACCACGATGACCGATACCGCCCGTAAAAACATGAACTATCTCAAGGAAGTTATGGTATCCTGCGGATTTGATATCATCAATTCCGAATGGTGGCATTTCCAGGACGTCAATACCGTTTATTACCTTCCGACCGACCATCCGATCGACGAAATTCCGCTGGTGGTCACGGAAGCGGCAACATACTGAAGGGAGGGAACGATATGAATACGCAGATCCCTTCCGGCAGTGCGGGCAGCACGATGATCTACGATCCCGTCCCGCGCTTCTCCGATCAGCTCACACTCGATGCTCCCAAGCCTACCCCGACGTCCCCTGCCATTCTGTCGTACGTCATCCGCACGCACGAAATGACGCAGAACGGACAGCCGCTCGATACGCTGTACTTCTATATCGGCCGTGACCGCAGTATTCCTCTGCGTTCGTTTACGATCTCCTACCGCATCTCCGCACTGCCGATCATGGTCGACGATCCCGAGCATCCATTTTATACCTACGAGTATACCGATGCCGACATCGATGACCACGAATATCTTTTGTGCAGCTTTACGCTTCCGCGAGAGATTGCAGAGCATTTCCCCGGCTGTTCCGCTTACGTCAGCAAGATCCTTCCTGCTGACAGCGATACCTGCATCACCTTTGCACCGACCGATTTCGTTTATTCCGCAGAGGATGCCGAAAAAGTACAGAAAGCAATGAACGACGCCTACGGCGAAGAAACGTTCAGTGCCGCACCGCAGCATACGGCGGAGAAACCGCATCACCGTGTTGATCGCGAGGAAGACGCGTTTCAGGATACGCTGGAGATCGCCCGTCTTGCACAGGAAAACCAGCGTCAAAAAAGCCGCATCTGGACGCGGGTTCTCGGATATACCCTGCTGGCTGCCGGCGTCGTATCCCTGATCTCGGTCGGCACACATTATCTGTCCTATCAGCGCGCCATGCTCGGTGCCGCGGTCTTTATTGATGCGGGAGAGCAGATCCAGGCAGAAGCCTACGTCGATGAAGAAATCGGCGGTAACATTTTCCTCAATTCCCAGAAAAGCAATCTGAACAGAGTTGTCCTGCAGCTTTGTACCGAAGGGCGGTATAACGAAGCGTACCGCATCGTATCGGAAACGCCGTTTGCATCCATTCAGCAGCGGATCTGCCGCGAAGCATCCGAAAAAGCCATGGAAGCAGGCGATTGGGAAACCGCTTACGTCTACGCGTTTGGCGCACCGACACCGTTCGACCGCGAGATCACCGATGCAGCAATGACGGTAATTCTGGATCCCTATACTGAGGTCTTTGACGAAAACGCGTTCCGCATTGCACAAAAAACGACCGACACCGCATCGCTGGATCAGCTTCTGTCCTCCATCGTTCAGTATGCGTGTGAAGAAAACCGCTACCACGTCGCCATGCGCGCCGCAAAACAGATCTCAAACGCAGACGTCTCCGCACAAACCGTTGCGGATATCTTTGAAATTGCAACGCAGTATTATATCGGCAAAAACGATTTCAACGATGCCGCCGCGTTCATCACTGCGTACCGCACCGACAGCAGTACCATTGACGCGGCTACCGAACAGGCATTGATCGAGCATTTTTCAAATTCTCACGATGCAGACAGCGCGTTCTTCTTAGCAAAGCAGTTCGGTATCGACGCATCGCATATTCCGATCACTGCGGAAGACCCCGCGATCCGTTCCGATCTTGCAAATCTGTACCCGTTGCTGACCACATCTCAAAAGCAAGCCTATCACGCAAACTTCGTTACCTGCGGCGGTCTGCTTCTGACGCGATCGGATATCGGCACGGTCACGCTCGGTCTTCAGCCATCCGCCATAACGCCGTCGGACGTTAAAACCGAAACGGTAACGACGGTACAGAAACGCATCAACACGTATCTTACAAAAAAGACCGCCGTCACAGCTATGGCATCGACACATCTGATGACTGCGTTTGTCCACAAGGACGGCACCGTCACCGTAATGCCAAACCGCATTGTCGGCAATACCGCTGTCGCATCGACCGCGGATGAAGAGAACCTCAAAACAGCCGCCGCATCTCTGAACAACGTTGTCGCGGTCGAAGCCGGTGCATCACACCTCGTCTTCCTGCATGCTGACGGAACGGTTACCTGTCTTGGCGACAATACGCACAAGCAGTGTGATACCGACACCTCGGCATGGCACGATATTGCCGCCATCGCCGCAGGAAACGCGTTCACCGTCGGACTTCGCACGGACGGAACCGTCGTTGCGTGCGGCTCCGACAGCGCAGGACAGTGTCAGGTCGATGATCTGCACAACGTCATCGACGTTGAAGCTTGCGACAGAACGACCGTCGTACTGTTTTCGGACGGCTCGGTCGGCATCCGCGGAGAACGCTCCACGGGTCTGTCCGACGTACTTCAGCTGGAAAACGTCGTTCGTATCCGTGCAGGAAGCTCCGCCATCATTACCGAGCACAGAGACGGAACCTATACCCTCTGCGGAGGATGTGCGGAAAGCGGCAACTTCGGCTCCGTCGCATCCTGGAAGTCCTTGCGCGATTATGATATCGGCAGCGTTTGTGCGGCAGCGTTGGAAGAAAACGGTACGCTGCGCACGACCGGTTCCAACCGCGCCAAATAACCACCCAACGAATCAAAGGATAAGAACAGACCAATATGAACCATCCTTCCAACGAAAATTCCAAAGCATTGTCAGAGCAGGAACCGATTGCCGATGAAAAAAAAGTGGAATCCGTTTCGGCATCGGACGACGCCGATCAGCCGCTGATCCAATTTCTCGAAGGCACGGAATCCCCGAAAGAGCCTTCCGAGGATCCGTTCTTTGCGCCGCTTCCCGATCTGCCGGAAGATGCAGATGATGAGGAAAACGAAACCGACGAAACCGAGCAAAGCTCTGCCCAAACAGATGATGCAGAAGACAATTCCATATCTGCCGATGGTACAGAAAACGAGGATACGGAGAACACCGACGACGTGCCTGCAAAGGACAAAAAGCTCGGGAAAATTCTCGGCATCACCGTCGGCGGCACACTTGGGCTGATGCTTGCGGTATTCGGAATCTTATGCGCGATCCTGTTCCGATGCAGTGCTCCCGTGACCGTTGATCTTGATGAAACGGTTTCACTGGGGGTATTGGAAAACAATCCCATCCTTGCCTGTCTGACCGATGCAGAGCCAACGCCCAATGCAATCGATACCTCTGCAATCGGAGAACAAGAAATCCGTCTGACCTTCTTCGGTTTCCTGCCGCGAACGGTTCCCGTATCCGTCCGCGACCTGACACTGCCCGCTGTCACCGCCTACCGCATGACCGTCGGTATCGGCTCCGCTCCGAATCCCGATGACTGCGTTCTGATTTGCGAGGACAAAACGGAGGTTGTGCATACCTTTGCAGAAACACCCGACACGTCTGCCGCAGGCAACGGTACTTGGATCCTGCTTTCCACGGATGCCGGCGGCAATACCGTACAAACCGAGGTTGCGGCAACGGTGCTTGCCGATGTCTGCACGCAGAACGTCGAATTCGGCACGGACAAAGACACGATCTCTGCAATGCTGTCCGATGCTTATCCCGATTATCCGAGCATTGATCTGACGGAACTGGACGAAACCGTGTGCGGCACTTACCGTGTCATCGCGCAGACGGAAGACGAACGCGCTCTACTGTCACTGGTTCTCTCCGATACCACGGCACCGACAGGCAAAACGCACAATTTCAATCTTCTGTCGGGAACCACGCTGGCCCCCGAGGACTTTGTTACCAACGTCAAGGATGCATCCGAGGTCACGCTGTCTTACAAAACAGCGCCCGATTATGAAAGCCTCGCGCCGCAGACCGTCGTCGTGGCTGCAGAAGATGCACACGGCAACACAGCGGAGTTTTCCGCGTCCCTGCAGATCTGGAATATTTCAAGCTCGCTGACCGCAGAATGCGGCACGACCCTTGATGCTCTGCGTGACACGCTGTTCACCGAAATGCGCGCCGCGGGAGCCGATCTGCCGACCTTTGACCAATCATTTGATCCGTCCAAGCTCGCACCGGGTACGTACGACGTCCGTCTGCACGGCAAATACAGTACACCGACCGTCGCGCTGACGATGATCGATACGACACCGCCCAAGATCACCACGGCAGCGATCACGGCCTACGTCGGTCATACGCTGTCACCCGAGAAATTCGTCACGGAGATCATCGATGCGACCGAAGTGAAGCTGTCCTTCAAGGAAACGCCCGATACCTCCAAGGCAGGAACGATCTCCGTTACCGTCGTTGCAGAGGATGCGGGCGGAAACAAAGCGGAATCCGTCGTATCCGCCGCCATCATCGCCGATACCGCACCTCCCGCCATTTACGGCGTCAAGACCATTTACGCCCAGCAGAACGGTACGGTTTCCTACCGCTCCGGCGTATCGGCTTACGACAATGCCGACGGCAATGTCACCGTCAAGATCGATGCCTCCCGCGTGGACGTATCCAAAATCGGCAAATATACCGTTATTTATACTGCCACCGACAAGTCGGGCAACACGGCAACGCAGAGTGCCACCGTTTACGTCACGGGTGCCAATCAGCAGTCCATCAACCTGTATGCCGACGAAATTCTGTCAGCCATCACCACTCCCGGTATGACAGACAAGCAAAAAGCATACGCCATCTATACCTGGTGTGTGGATCATATCCGTTATTCGACAACAACGTCGCATTTGATGGATAAGTTCATGGAAGCGGCGTATTCAGGCTTTACGACACACATCGGCAACTGCTATACCTATTATGCCGTCGCATCGTCGCTTCTGACCCGTGCCGGTATTGAAAACATGGAAATCAAGCGCGACAATCCCAACGCGCCGCATTACTGGAATCTCGTTAAGATCAACGGCAACTGGTACCATCTTGATACCTGTCCCAAATGGAAGAGCCATCCGATCAAGACCTTCCTGCTCACCGACCGACAGGTGAGAAACTATTCGCTGTACGAGCTTGAGGGTTACTACAGCTTTGACGCATCCCTCTATCCCGCAACCCCGTAACCGTCCAATGATAGGAGAATATACATGAAAAAAACAATCGCACTGCTTTTACTCGCCGCACTGACCGCATCCATGCTGTCCTGCGGCAATGACAGCACCGCATCTGACACCACCGACAGCGTTTCCGGAACACCCGATACAGCCGTCACCGAGGCATCTGTGACCGAGGCATCTGTGACCGACGCTGAAACCGCCGCAGCGGTACAGACCGAGGCTCCCGCACAGAACACGCCCGCCGTCGAAGGCTACACCTGCGTCTTTGACAACGGCATTTCTGTCAAGCTCGGCTCACCCGCCGCAGATGCGCTGGCTCTGCTTGGTGACTATTCCGACATGATGGAAGCTCCCAGCTGTGTCCACGAGGGCTTTGACCGCGTCTACACGTATGCGGGACTCTACACCGTGCTGACTTCGCCCGATGCGTCCGGTGCGGAATACGTTGCGGAAATCTCACTTCTTTCCGACCTCGTTGCGCTTGACGTAAGCGGCACCTATCTGATGATCGGCTCGCCCGAATCTGACATCAAGGCAGTCTTCGGTGATCCTGCCGAGGATGCGTTCGGTGTGCAGAAGTACAACCTCGACGGCGCGAATCTCACCGTAACCGTTGATAGCGGCGTTGTGTCGGGATTTGTGATGACGTATCCTGCAAACTAAAAAACAGTATAAAGATAAGCCGCAGAGCGATGATAAACTCTGCGGCTTTTGCTGTATCTTAAATTTAAGACTGAACGGAATAGTTCGGTGCTTCCTTGGTGATGTTGATGTCGTGCGGATGAGATTCACGCAGACCTGCGGGAGAGATCTTGATGAACTGTGCGTTGGTCTGCAGTTCGGGAATCGTCATGCATCCGCAGTAACCCATACCTGCGCGGATACCGCCGAGCATCTGATAGATGGTATCGGAGACGGGACCCTTGAACGGAACGCGGCCTTCAACGCCTTCGGGAACGAGCT
>JAZQWK010000118.1:0-8786 GCA_045632325.1 Eubacteriales bacterium | reverse complement strand
CAAGCAGCGTGGACGCAGGGTCCTGCGTGAACTGCGTAACGAGCTGAATGACTTCAACAGACTTATCGGAATACGCTACGAGCGTGGGCAGGTCGTCTGCGTCCTTGTCGGTGATGCGCTGACCGCCGGATGCCCACAGACCGTATTCGTTGTAGGATTCCGTAAGGAAGCCCCACTGGTCGGTGTCGTCCATTACGCCGTTACCGTCAAGGTCCTTGGTAACTTCCTTTGCCATGTCGTACATCAGAGGAAGCGTCCAAGTGCCTGCTTTGACGTGCTCGTAGAGGTTGTCAAGGTCGTAATCCTGTGCGATGTCCTTGTTGAACATGACACACCAGGTACCGTAGTTGTCCATGATGGAGATATCGCCCGTGCAGAAGAACAGCTTATTTGCAATCGTCAGGTCGCGGTTGAGGTCCTGATCCCACCATGCATTGGACAGCTGCAGACCGGGCATTTCGTTCAGATCGATCAGATAACCGCCGACCGCCATCGTAGCCAGATGAGACAGACCGTCGGTGAACAGATCGAAGTCGTCACCGCCTGCCATGATCGAGGTCTTCGCGTCCGCATTGGGCGTCTTGACCTTATTTTCCGAAATCTTGATGTTCAGATTCTCTTCGAGAATACGGTTTCTCTGATAAACAGCGTCGTTGATGGTGTCACCGGATTCCGCTTCTGCCCAGACGTCGATGGTTTCCCAGTTGGGGTCATGCTCATCGCTTCTGTCCATGATGCGGAATTCATGACCGCCGAAGTCATTGCCCTGCAGCTTTGCAATTGCCGCATCGAGTGCTGCCTGCGTCGGATCAACGGTTTCGGCAGCTTCCGTCTGTGCAGCGGTATCCTGTGTCTGAACATCGGTCTGCGTGCCGGATGCACTACCGCAGGACATAACCGTCGGAATCACCAGCAGCGTGCACAGCCATGCCGCAAGCATTCTTGTATTCTTCTTCATGATAAAAGTCTCCTTATCGTTGATGTTTGGAATGTGAAAAAGATAATCATAGATGATATAATTATACTCTTTTCTCATCGGATTGTCAAGAGGGTTGGGAAATAAGAAATTAGAAATTAGGAATGAGAAATTAGAAATTGGTTTGAAACTTATGTAAGGCTCCCTCCCCTAGAGAGCTGTCATCCGCAGGATGACTGAGGGAGTGTCCTCTTGTTCCATTTCCTCTTATGAGGCAATGCAGTCAACTCAAGGAGCAGACGGCTGTCCCTACAATCCGGAGAATCATTTGCGGCACCCATGAACGTGCTCTAATCCTTAAGTTGATATCCTTGCCGTCCCAGAGGGAGCCTTACATATGCAAATCAATTTCTAATTTCTCATTCCAAAAAAATCCCGCCGCAGAGATATTCCCCACGGCGGAAAAATGTGATCAATTATTCAAGCGTATTGAGAACGGAGACAAACTTTTCGATATCGGAAAGTGCTGCCTTTTCGTCTCTTGCATAGGTAGAAGCAAAGTCCTGACCGGGGTTGAAGGAAATCGAGATGATGTTACCGAACATATTACCCCAGTTGAAGATCATGCCAAGGTCGTAGGTACGCTGGAACAGGATGTAGTCGAGCATTTCCGCAGATTCTTCGTCGCGGATGTACTTACCCTTGAGTGCAACTTCGGTATAAGCGGGTGTCAGAATGAACTTGGAAACCTCTGCCATCGATTCCATGATCGTACCGGTACGGGACAGATCCTTTGCGGTGGTGGGAACGGAGTATGCCGTGCAGTTGCCGTTGGAGTGCGTGCTGTAGTAACGGTCCTGCTCTGCGTCAAGCTTGGGCGCGGGAACGACACCGAAGTTGACGTCGTAGCCGCGGTACTTCGTGATCAGCCACATACCGCCGTAGATGAACAGCGCCTTGCCCTGACCGAAGTGCTCGTTGGTAAAGCCGCATCCGCCTTCGGTATTTTCTGCAACCAGCGTTGCAGCCTTGTCCTGCGTAAATTCCGCGACCTTATTCATGTTGGTAACGGATCTGTCGGAGTAAGCCGTCAGCGTGGGATGGTCGTCCTTGTCCTTGCCGGTGATCTTCTGACCGCCTGCAGCCCACAGACCGTAGCCGTTGTAGCCTTCCGTGAGGAAGCCCCACTGGTCTTCTCGCTTCTGGACACCGTCACCGTCGAGGTCCTTGGTGACAGCCTTGGACATGGAATACATCATATCCAGCGTCCAGGTACCTGCCTTGACGTGCTCGTAAATGTTGTCAAGGTCGTATTCCGTGACGATATCCTTGTTAAACATGACGCACCAGGTTCCGTAGTTGTCCATGATGGAGATATCACCGGTGCAGAAAAACAGCTTATTTGCAATGGAAAGGTCGCGGGAAAGGTCCTGATCCCACCATGCATTGCCGAGCTTCAGCGTGTCAACGGTATTCAGATCGACCAGATAGCCTTCAACTGCCATGGAAGCAAGATAAGCAAGACCGTCGGTAAAGACGTCAAATTCGTCGGTGCCCGACATGATCAGCGTCTTTGCTTCCTGATGCGGGAACTTGACCTGCTTCTCGGAGATTTTGATGTTCATGCCTTCCTCAAGTGCGCGGTTACGCTGATATACGGCGTCGTTGATCGTGTCGCCGTCCTCACCCTCGGAATAGACGTCGATGGTGACCCAGTTGGGGTCAGCTTCTTCGCTTCTGTCCATGACGCGGAATTCATAGCCGCCGAAATCGGTGCCTTCCATTCTGGCAATCGCACCTTCCAGCGTCGGTGCTTCGGTGACAGCTTCGGTCGCAGCTGCAGTGTCAACGGTTACAGGGGTCGTGTCGCCGACGGTGGTATCGGCTGCATCGCCGCAGGATGCAACGGCAGGAACGAGCAACAGGGTGCAAAGCCATGCCGCGAGAACTCTCTTGTTCTTTTTCATTGTGATGACTCCTTCATTTTAAGTGAATTTCTGATGGTATAGATAGAGATAATTATACACGATTTTTTGTGGTTTGTCAATGAAAATCAGAATTTTTTTGAGACAAGCGTGTCTCCTTACCGCGTAGTGCGGATGCCGTATCCTCGCCGCCGCGGCGTACAATATCAAATTTCTGTTCATCAAAACATGGAAAAATCATTTCTCACGCTCTGTCCGTCATCATAGAAAATTACGGCGGAGGTCAAGCCTCCGCCCTACGAAATATTTTCATGCTCTCATCATTCACCAAACGCAAACCGCAATCCTATTTCCTCTGCGCGGCGGCAATACGCTCTGACTCTCTCTCCGGGATATTCCGCTACGCGATGACCGTCAAAACCGATGGAAATTTCAACACCCGACCGACGAACGACGTCCTGCTGTTCCGCATCGGCAAAAAACTCCAGCATATACGGATGCTCGCGGTAGTTGTGAATCGAGTCGTGGCTGATATTCATCTCCCAGAAGATGCCGCGTTCGCGCATTTTAACAAAATAGGCAAAGGGATCTTCCCCAATGGATTTGATAAAGCGGAACATATCAGTATGGGCAACGCCGAGCTTACAGCCGCAGCGCTCGGCAAACGCAAAAAGATCGCCGTGCGCACAGGAGGACTCGGGTGATCCGAGCGTTTCCATCAACGCATAGTCAAAGTAGGAAACGTCCACGCCGTCCGGCAGCGCATGACGTCCGTGACCGGTCAGGGTGCAAATCTCAACTCCGCGCAGAACGGTAATACGGTCGGCGTATTTTTCGCGGAGCAGATTGATGTGGTCAAAGTAACGGCGAAGCGGACGGTCAAAGTCCGGCTGCACGTCCATGTCGGTCGGCAGACTGAAAAACGGAATCGAGCCGTACATGATACCGTACTGGTGGTCGCAGATACCGAGCATCGACAGCCCCGCATCAATGGCAGCTTCGACCACGTCCTCGGGCTTGTCGGCACCGCAGAAGGAATAATAGGTATGAGAGTGAAGGTCCTGGAGCATAGGTGAATGTCCTTTCGTTTTGATATTTCCGTAACCCGCCGTTTGGAATACCACGTTTTTTACGGATGCGGAATGAGCCATCCGTATTCGGCGGGCAGAATCTCATATTTTCCGAGCGTGGGCGCGGGATCGGGGTCGGTACACCAGCGATCTTTGCCGGCACACAAACGGAGCTTCATCGGACGGAGCATATCCAGCCCGAACGCTTCCAGATGCAGAACCAGACGGTGCGTTGTTCCGTCCACGGTATGATCTGCGTACTTTGCAAGCTCCCTGTCTGCTCGGTCACCGAACAGGGAGAAATAAAGCTTCGCCGTTCCGCCAAGGCAATGTGTTCCGCCGGGGGTAAGATGCACCCACATACTGGGCCAAAGCAGTCGGAGCTCCGGGCATAGCGTCCACGTCACGGGTGTCGTAGACCGCAGCTCCAGCGTCAGGGTCAGACCGTCCACCGCACCGCGGAACGCCGCATCCGCACCGACCGGCTCCCATGCTGCATCGTCTATAGTACGGGCAAGCGCATACCGCTTCCCATCTCCCTCGCCCGCATAATATGCCAGCGGCAGCGCACCGTCGGCAAGCCGTCTGCGTACCCGCACAAATTCCTCTGCAAGCAATGCCCGAAGCGACACAATGCGATCTTCGATCTTTTGCGGGAAGAACTTGTAGCCCTCGCCCTCGGAGTGATATCCAAGCCGCGCATCCGCATGACAGAGAGCGATCATCTGTCGGCTGTTTTCGATTTCCGCGTGTACCAGTGCTTCCATGCGGTCAAGAATGGCATCGGCATCGCCGATTCTCCGTCCGAGACGGTCGCGAAGCAGATAAAATTCCAGGATATTCCGTGCACCGCCGAACAGAATACCGATGGCGCGCGCGGCAGAAGTTTGTTCTCTTGCCGCTTCGTTTTCTGTGGGAACGGGCGGCAGCAGCGCCAGCCCACGGTTCCACGCCTCCGTCATGATGGTCAGGAGCGTCAGCGCTTCTTCGAGCGTGTGACCGTCGAGCAGAGCTTCTCCGATACGGTCACCGTCAATGGGATCGAGCGTCTGCCAGGTGCGCGGCAGCGGCAAATTCTTCGGCTCCAGCGACAGCTTCCATACCACGCTGTCGTGCATCGGTCCGTAGTAGCTGAACATGACGTTCATCGGATAATTGCGGTACGATTCCTCAAAGCATTTCCAGGCGCGTACCACCTGCGGGGCAAGCGTTCGGCCCCAATAGATCGCCGCAAGAGACGCAAGGAACGCATCCTCGTCGTCAAACTGCTCCACAAAGGAAAGCTCCCCTGCGGCTTTGGACATCATAGAGGGATAGTTGCCGAAATACCAGCACTGCATTACGCCCCTGACCCCGCACGTACGCGCCGCAGCGTATTTCTTGCACAGAATCCCGGGGACAGGAACATACGGAACGGAAGCAATCTCGTGCGAACAGCAGACCTGCATTTTGGCATACATGGTTTTGCCGTACTGCTTTGCCGCGTCGGCTGTCACAGTAAACAGCTCTGAGGGTCCCACGTAGGACAGCCAATAGTCCACACACTGGCGCATGACGCCAAGCTGCTCCTCGTAACCCATATCATCGAAATTCTGCATGAGCATGACATCAAGCGGTGCCCGTTTTACGTATTCGCGGATATCGTCAAAGTCACAGATGCGGTGACCGTACGTCCAGCTGATGACCTCACAGTCGGGATTGACCTCGCGGAATCCTGCACGCAGAGCTTCGACATCGTCTGCCAGCAGTTGACCAGGTGATGCGGCGGGACAGTTACCGAACTTCGGGCAATGTCCCTCAAATCCGCGCTTGTATTCGGAGGCACAGGAGGTCGGACGCTCACCAAAGGTAATGCTGATAAACCCGCGCAGACCCGGTGCGGCGGTGAGAAGCCGTTTGCCGGATTCTCGGACAAACGCTCTGCCCTCCTCGGTTTCCACACAGATACAGCCGTTGACCCCACGCAGAGTCGGTGCATCGTCCTCCGGCTTGAGTGCCATGGGTTCGATGGCAAAGACATAAACACCGATACCAAAGCGGGCAGTTTTTTCAATCAGTCGGTTGAGCTTGTCCAGACGGTGGGCGCGGTTCTGTCCCCATGCGGGAAGCCACGGCGATTCCACCAGGTCGGAAAAACGGGTATAGATCCAGACCCCGTTCACACCGTCGTGCATCAGACGGTTCAGATATTCGTCGGGATAGTAGTCGATATCGTCCGACAGCTCGTCGCCGAACTTCGGAGGACGGTTGATAGGACTGAAGAAACAGCGCGTAATGCGCGAACGGATCACCGCCGTCCGCTCGGTGACACCGGGTGTGAGATACGGTGCTTCCGCACGGCGCAGTTCATCCTCCAGCCAGACAACGGCACGGCGGATGCCCTCCGTATCACCGGACAAACGGATGCCGTCTTCGTTGATTTCCGCACGGAAGGACTCCTTCTCGGGAGTCGGTACCACCGAAACATACACGGGAAAGCGATCTCCTGCGATACGGTAAACCGCTGTGAAGCGGGCAAAGGAAGCCCATACCGTCTCTAACACCGCATCGGGACACGCATCAGCAAGGTAAAGCCCCGATGCGTCGATTTCCCCGGGACAAGCGGTACGTTTTCCGTAGTCTGCGGGCGGGTTTTCGTACATAGGCGCGCGGAGCTCATCAATAAAGGTGAGCGGCGGCTGTTTGTCAAAATAAGGGTCAATTCTCGGCATAAGCATTCTCCTCGATGATATTCTGTACCCAAACGCGCTTTTTGACCAAAATAAACCCGATCACGCATTTGATGACGTCAATCGCCTGTACCGCAGCGTAGAGCGGAACGATCGGCACGGCGGTGTAGTGCGCCATGATATACGCCGCAGGCAGCGAGACACAGCAGATGAACACACTGTCAAAGAGGAACGTAATGATCGTCTTACCGCCGGAGCGAAGCGTGAAGTACGACGCATGGAGAAACGCACCGAACGGCATATAGAGTGCCATGATGCGGATAAACGCCGTTGCAAGGTCACGCACCGCCTGCTCCGTGTTGTAAATGGCAGGAAACAGCGGAGCCGCCGCAAACATGATTCCACCGATGAGAACGCAGATCCCCGTCGAGAACGCGATCAGCTTCGTGTCGCGGTCAACGGCTTCTTCCATGTCACCCGCACCGAGCAGCTGACCGACGATGATCGAAACGGACGAGCCGAGCGCGATATGAATGACGTTGAACAGATTCGTGATCGTTGAGGAGATGTTGATCGCCGCGACAACGGAAAGCCCTCTCCAAGAGTAGCACTGCGACAGCGCCGCAACGCCGAGCGACCAGAACAGCTCGTTGACCATCAGCGGCATACCTTTTACCATAATTTTTGCGACAAGCGCGCGCGGAACCATTGCCGTCTGATAGGTCATGCGGGCAAACGGATTCTTTGCGTGATGCGTATGCGTCCAGACAAGCACGATCAACAGCTCCACGTAGCGGGAAATGACCGTTGCCAGCGCCGCACCCGATGCACCGAGGACAGGCGCACCGAGCTTACCGAAAATCAGAACGTAGTTGAGCGACAGATTGACAACGACCGCCGTGATACCTGCGATCATCGGCACAAACGTCTGTCCGCATTCGCGCAGGGTGCTTGCATAACACTGCACCAGCACAAACGGCGCCAGTCCCCAAAGCATGATGTGCAGGTAATCAAGTCCTGCGACAAGCGATGCCCGTGCGTCCTCTACTGCTCCTTCACCTTGCAGGTAAAGTGAGATCAGCTCTTCACCGAACAGCGCAAATACGCCGATGCCGACGGCACACAGAAGCAGACCCGAATAAAGTTTAAAGCGCATCGTGTCGGCAACACCGCGCTGATCGCCTTTGCCATAAAATTGCGCCGTGAAAATGCCCGATGCGGACACACAGCCGAAGATGCACAGATTGAAAACGAAGATCAGCTGGTTGGAGATCGCAACACCCGTCATCGCCGTCGTGCCGACTCGTCCGACCATGATGTTGTCCAGCAGCGAGACGAAGTTCGTGATAAAATTCTGAATCATAATCGGCAGTGACACCGCAAGCACGTGGCGGTAGAAATTACGGTCGCCGATGAGTTTTTTGAACATAGGTAAAATCCTTTCGAAATGGGATGGTAAATGATGAGCGATAAAATATAAATGAAGACGGTGTGTTCGTGATTTGCCGCGAAAAGGTTACACCTTTCGCACCATGAAATTCGACGGTGTTCATAATCAAAATTGATTTCTAATTTTAATAGTATACCACACCCAACCCGAAAAATCAATCGAAAATGGAATATTTTGCAAAATATATCTTTACAAATACGAAAAACTGTGCTATACTTATTGCATTATTTTTTCAGAAAGCAGGTATCTTTATGATTTCCGCACTTACCGTCTCCAACAATTCTGCAACCAGACAGCTTTGTCTGACCGCGCTTTTTGCCGCATTGAGTTGTGCAGGTACGTTCGTTATGGTTCCCCTGCCCATCGGCTATTTCAATCTCGGTGATATTTTCGTGCTCTGCGGTGCGTGGCTGCTCGGCCCCGTCTGCGGCGCATCGGCAGCGGCTGTCGGTTCTGCACTTGCTGATGTGATTATGGGCTATGTCGCATACGCACCTGCAACCTTCGTCATCAAGGGCTGCATCGCGCTTGCCGCATCTCTTCTCTTCCCCGTTCTCCTCAAGCTCTGCAAAAAGGATACGCCCGCCCGTCTGCTCTCTGCCATCATCGGCGAATGTGTCATGGTTGGCGGATACTTCCTTTACGAATCGGTCTTCCTGCGTCTCGGCATGGGTGCGACCGCAAGTTTGCCCGGCAATACGCTGCAGGCTGTCTGCGGTGTCATCGGTGCGAATCTTCTCATTCGCATCCTGATGG
>JAZQWK010000117.1:0-11344 GCA_045632325.1 Eubacteriales bacterium | reverse complement strand
TTGCGCTGCTGTCGCCGCCCTTTGGAGGCTCTGCGGATGACGACGTACCGAATCCCGGATATATCGCCGCGTATCCGCCCGGCGTGCGCGAAAACGGCGGTCAGTATACGCATGCGGCTGTCTGGGGTGCGATGGGATTGTTCGCCGTCGGTGAGCGGGAACGCGGGATGCGCGTGGTCAAAGCCTTGTCGCCGATGGCGCATACGCAGGATGCGGACGGGCTGTACCGCTATCAGAAGGAGCCGTGGGCACTGTGCGGTGACGTATTGACCGCACCCGGACGGGTGGGCGAGGGTGGCTGGAGTCTGTATACCGGCTCGGCGGGTTGGTATTACCGTCTGCTGTTTGCGTTGTTCGGTGAGAACCGAGGAAATACGGATACCTGAAATTCCCAATCGCATCGCTGCATGACGAAGCGGATTTGGGAAATGCTGTATCTGAGAGGAGTGATGGTATGGCAATCGGTTATCATCATAAGGTGGATATCTGCGGTGTCAATACGGCAAAGCTGAAAAATCTGACGGCGGAGGAAAAGCAGGAGCTTTTGGAGCGATCGTCGCAGGGGGACAAGCAGGCAAGACAGGAGCTGATCGACGGGAATCTGCGGCTGGTACTCAGCATTGTCGGGCGGTTTTCGGGGCGCGGAGAAAATCCTGACGATCTGTTTCAGGTCGGCTGCATCGGACTGATCAAAGCCATTGACCGCTTCGATTGCTCCGCAGGCGTGCAGCTGTCCACGTACGCGGTGCCGATGATCATTGGCGAGATCCGTCGCTACCTGCGCGATAACAACGCGATTCGCGTCAGCCGCGGTACGCGCGATCTTGCCTACCGTGCGCTGCAGACGCGGGACAGGATGACCAAGGAGCTTGGGCGTGAAGTCACCGTGGAGGAGATTGCCGCGGCGCTGGAGGAAAAGCCTGCGGCGGTCAGCCATGCGATGGAAGCCATTGTGGAGCCGATTTCCTTGTTTGAGCCCGTTTATTCTGACGGTGCAGACGCGGTCTACGTGATGGATCAGATCAGCGACAATGAAAATTCGGACGACGTATGGCTGGAAAACATTGCGCTGAAGGAAGCGATGAAGTCCCTTGGAGAGCGGGAACGGCGGATCATTGCACTGCGGTTCTTTGCCAACAAAACGCAGATGGAGATTGCCGAGCAGATCGGGATCTCGCAGGCGCAGGTCTCACGGCTGGAAAAAGGTGCACTTGCGAGAATTCGTCGGCAGATGTGATACAAGCAAGAATGATATTACGCTGTTTTGTGAACTTGGAATTTGATGATGGTTATGGGTGACACAGATGCGTCTCTGTTTCTGTAGGGGAGGGATGTCACCCGTGTCTGCGGTCACCCCTCCCCTACAAGATTTTTGCAGTCATCTGCGTATAAATTGACAGCATTGCTCTCATATAGGGCGTCTAAAAATAAACGAGGCACCGTTTTTGTTCGGTGTCTCGTTTGGCGTTAATATTGTGCGGCTTTCAGCTTTTTGCCGTCGGAGGTGATGCAGACGTAAGCGTCGGAGGTGCGGTAATAGGTGACGTTCTTTTCCGCAAGCAGGGACAGCATATCGTAGGAGACCTCGTTGAGCGTGGAGTCGGAGATCAGCGCAAACTGCGGCTGATACTGATCGAGGAACGCGCCGATGCCGTCAAACCAGAAGCCGTGGTCGGGGAGCTTGACGATATCGAACGGCTCGGTGATCGAAGCGGTGACCTCGGCAATGCGCTCCTCGCGGATGTTGCCGCAGAGCATCATGGAATTGTCACCGTGCGTCATCGTGACGACGAGCGACATATCCTCCTCCGTGCCGTAAATGATGGGATTGTCGGCAGGATGGCAGGTGATCGTGATATCGTCAAAGGTAAACGACGTTGTCTCGGACAGGGAATGAAGCGCGGCACCCGTTTTCGTGACGTCACGCAGGAACTTTGTGTAGCGGTGACCGGTGGCGTTATAGAACGGCTCGATGACCGCACCGATCTCCACTTCCGCGCTGATGCGTTCAAAGCCGCCGATGTTGTCTGTCAGAAGGTTGGAGACGATGACGGCGTCAAGCTTCGTGATGTTCTGATATTTTAAGTATTCGATGATCTTGTCGGCGTCCTGGTCGTTTTTCTCACCCGTATCGACGAGAATCGTGCAGTTCTGCGTCGCAATCAGCATGGCATCTGCCATACCGACGCGGAACATGACGATATCGACGGTTCCTTCCTTGCGGGACAGCGTACAGAACAGCTCGTTGACGTACGGGAGCGTTTCTGTGGGTGTTTCCGCCGCGGCTGAACCGCCGCAGGAACAGAAGGAAAACAGCAGAGAACAGATCAGGAGGGATAACAGAATATGACGGGGCGTGGACTTCATGTCGAAATACTCCTTTTCGGATGGTTATGAACGTGCGTATCAAGCCAGATGAGAAGATCCTTTGTGACCTGATCGGCGATCGGCTCGTTGAACAGCTCGTGCCGTGCGCCTGTGTATAATGTATGCGATACCGTGCTGCAGCCGGCAAGGCGGTACGCATCGGCAACTGCGTGAACACCGTTTCCGTAATCGCCGACGGGATCGTCGCGTCCGGAAATCAAAAGCAGCGGCAGGTTGTTCGGGGTATTTTGAAACGTGGATTTACGGTTGGACGTTTCCAGCAGGGAAATGAGGACGTACAGTGCAGAAACGGTGAACGGAAAGCCGCTGAACGGGTCGGCTATATATTCAGCGACCCGCGATGCATCGGACGTCAGCCAATCAAACGGGGTCTGATTCTCAAAACGCTTGTTGTATGCGCCGAACATGAGCGATTCCATCCGTTTGGAATACGCGCGCTCTCCTTTGACGGCACAGAGAACGGTCAGCATCGTCTTTGCAATGGGAGATGCGGGATTACCGCCGCCCGTGCCCGACAGAATCAGACCGTCGAACAGCGAGGCGCGTTCACTCGCCGCCGCAATACGGGCAATAAACGAGCCCATGCTGTGACCGAGCAGGACGAGCGGCACGCCGGGATAGCAGGAGGAAAATCGTTCGGCGTCGCGGATGATATCGGAAACGAGGATGTCGGCTCCGTTTTTGCGCGGAAGATAACCGAGATCACAGTTGTCCCTTGCAGAGCTTCCGTGTCCGATATGGTCGTGACCGAAGCATAAGATTCCGTGTGCGGCAAGCGTCTGCATCAGGGGCAGATAACGCCGCATATGCTCTGCCATGCCGTGGGAAATCATCAGCAGCAGCTTCGGTTCATCCGTCGGCATGACGGCGATTCCGGCACACTGCGAGATACCGTCGGCAGAGGGAAATGCATACGTGTCAAACGTGTCGTTCATATTGGATCATGCCTCCTCGGTTTCATCAAAGGATGACCATGCTTTGACGGCACGCAGGGCTCTCTTCCAGCCCAGAAGTGCGGTATTGCGTCGCTCCTCTTCCATGGCAGGCGTGAAGATACGGTCGATCTCCGCTGCCTTGTCAAGATCCTCCAACGTCCAGAAGCCTGTGGAAAGTCCTGCAAGATACGCCGCGCCGAGTGCCGTGGATTCACGGACGAGAGGACGGCGCACGGTGAGTTCGGAGAAGTCTGCCTGCATCTGCATGAGCAGGTCGTTTGCACAAGCACCGCCGTCCACGTTGAGTGTCGCGAGCGGGATCCCCGTTTCCTCGTGCATCAGCGTCAGAATGTCGTTTGTCTGATAAGCGATGGATTCCAATGCCGCGCGGACGATCTGATTGCGTCCCGTTGCGCGGGTCATGCCGACGAGGGTACCGCGTGCGTACATATCCCAATGCGGTGCGCCGAGTCCCGTGAATGCGGGAACGAGATAAGCACCGCCCGTGTCGGAGACCTTGGATGCAAAATATTCGGAGTCCTCTGCGTCACGGATCAGACCGAGCGCGTCGCGCAGCCATTGAATGACCGCACCGCCGACGAAGACGGAGCCTTCGAGCGCATACTGCGGTGGCTGACCGTCGAGCGCTGCCGCCATCGTGGTCAGAAGTCCGTTGTCGCTGAAGCGCGGCGTATCGCCCGTGTGCATGAGCAGAAAACAGCCGGTGCCGTAGGTGTTTTTGCTTTCACCGGGTTTGGTGCAGCGCTGACCGAACAACGCCGCCTGCTGGTCTCCGGCAATACCCGAGATCGGAATCGGCGTGCCGTTCAGCATATGATAACCGTAGACGTGGGAGGAGTGCTCGACCTTGGGCATCATCGCGCGCGGGATACCGAAGCGGGCGAGCAGGCCGTCGTCCCAGTCGCAACGGTTGATATCGTAAAGCATGGTTCTGGAGGCGTTTGATACGTCCGTTGCATGAACGGCACCGCCCGTCAGCCGCCAAAGAAGCCAAGTATCGACCGTACCGAAGCACAGCTCTCCGCGCGCGGCACGTTCACGAACGCCCTCGACGTTATCAAGGATCCACGCGATTTTGGTAGCGGAGAAGTATGCGTCGATGAGCAGACCCGTTTTACGGCGGATCTCGTCCGTCAATCCCTCTGCTTTGATCTCCTCACACATCGGTGCGGTTCTGCGGCATTGCCACACGATGGCGTTGTAGACGGGAATACCCGTCTTTCGGTCCCAGACGATCGCGGTTTCGCGCTGATTGGTGATACCGATGGCATGGATATCCTCGGGGGTCAGCGATTGCTTGGCGATCAGCTCCATCATGACGCCGTACTGGCTTGCGTAGATCTCCATCGGGTCCTGCTCGACCCATCCCGGATGCGGATAGATCTGCGGAAATTCTCTCTGTACCATATCGACGATCTTCCCGTTTTTATCAAACAGAATGGCACGCGCGCTGGTGGTGCCTTCATCAAGTGCAAGGATATAGCTTCCCATACGTAACCTCCGCAATTTGCTTTTTTATCATTATATCATAACACGGGTATGATGTCAATGCAGAATTTTGTCTTGTGTGTAAAAAAACAGCGACGTTCGGTCAAACAAACGTCGCTGTCGGGGGAGAGATCAGTCTTTTTTATCATCGGTCGGTTTGTGAGCGGCTTTTCGCTCGGAAAGACGGTTTTTGAGCTGTGCCAGACGCGGGTTGGATGGTTTCTCTCGGTCGGGCGGGGTGTGCGTGATGCTCTGATAGCTTGCGTCGGTATAATACGCATCGGTTGCGGTCGGAAGTCCCTTTTTGTCAAGATTCTTTTCGGTGATTTCCTTGATGAAGGCGTAAATGACGGCAAACGTCGGAACGCCGAGGAACATACCGAAAATGCCGAGCAGACCGCCCATGACGGTGATCGAAACGATGACCCAAAGCGGGGAAAGTCCGATGAAATCGCCGAGGATCTTGGGACCGATGACGTTGCCGTCGAGCTGCTGGAGCAGAAAGACCATCAGCACGAACCACAACGTCATGCCGGGGTCGGCAATGAAGACAAAAAACGTTGACGGAATGGCACCGATAAACGGACCGAAGAACGGAATGACGTTCGTGATGCCGATGATCAGGGAGATCAGCGGTGCGTACGGCATACGGAAGATGCTCATCAGAATGAAGCAGAGGATGCCGATGATGAGAGAGTCCAGCAGCTTGCCGTTGATGAAGCCGCCGAAGGTACGGTCGGTCAGATGCGCGTAGTGCGCGGCTTTTTGATAAGCGGGTTCAGACAGAAACGACGTGAACAGCTTTTTGACCTGTGCCAGCAGATTTTCTTTGAACAGGAGAAAATACACGGCAAAGATGATGCCGAGGACGATATTCCAGATCTCCGTTGCGAAGTTTGCCGCATACGAGGTGACACCCGAGAGGGCGCGGCGGAAATTGTCGTAGATCCAGGTGATCATCTGATTGATGAGATCGTTTAAGCGATCGACAATATCGTTGACGAGCTGTGCGTCGATGAACGTGGTCTGACCGATGAAATCGTCGATCCACGTTTGCGCAGTCGAAATGTACTGCGACATGCGGTCCATCAGCATCGTAAAGCTGGACGAGATCTGCGGGATGATCGTTCCGAAGAACAGCGTGAGTGCGAGCAGAAAGATGATATAGGTGCAGACCAGCGACAAAATACGGACGGCTTTTCTGCGCGGCTTGTGCTTTTCGAGTCTTGCAAAGACCTTCTTTTCAAAAACCATCATCAGCGGCCACAGCAGATACGCAATGCCGACAGCATAGATCAGCGGTTTGCAGACACCGACGACTTTTGAGAGCACGCCGTCAAACTCATCCCAGCGCAGAAGCACGAAGATAAAGATAACGGCGGCGATGAGAACACCGATTGCATACGCGGCATAGGTGTTATACCGCTTGTTCCATTCAAATTTCAAGGAGGACCTCCTTTGTTCAACGATCGTATCAGATCAGATTTTGTGCTTCGAGATATTTCAGCAGCGTCAGACGGTTGCGCGCGTAAGGTGCAAACCGCAGGCTTTGCGTGAGGAATTCCGTGGTTTGGGGCAGATCGATCTCTGCAAGCGTGGTTTTGCAGCCGCACAGCTTCATCTCGGAATACAGCTTTTCATAGGCGGGAAGCTCTGCGATGACCGCACGGATATCGTCTGCCGTTTGGACGGGCGCGTCTTCGGCAATCTTGGCAAGAGAGCAGGAATCCGCACCACTCGGCTGATTTTCTTTGATGATGTCGTCGGTCAGCTCACGGTAGACGGGCTGCAGCTTTTCACGAGCAAACAGGACCTCGGGTTCATACGTGAAGGGCTTTGCGATGCACGCTGCCGCTTTTTTGTAGTAGTCGAGCAGCAGCAGGGATGCGATACCGACCTGTTCTCCGTGGAGCGCGGGGATATCCTCGTTGATGCGCGCCATTTCCCAGAAGTGGGACAGATGGTGCTCGGCACCCGACGCGGGACGGGAATTGCCGTTGAGCTGGATCGCAAGACCCGACAGCACCAGACCCTCCATGACGCGGCAGACGTATTCCGTGTGTGCGTCACCGGGCGTTACGACAGCGTCGCCTGCGTCGGCTATCACGGCTTCCAATTCGTCGATGACCGCGTATTCCAGCGCCATCAGCTCAGGGCAGATCTCCTCACCCGTCAGAATCCGTGCGATCTTCCAGTCGGCAAGACAGATATACTTGCCGAGCAGGTCGCCGACTCCGCTTGCAGTCAGACGCTCGGGTGCATCGGCAAAGACGGCGGGATCGGCGTACAGCGCAATCGGCGGACGGGAAGGATAGGAGACCTTCGTGCCGCGGATGGTCATGGCGGCGATACCCGATACGAAGCCGTCGACGCTGGCTGCCGTCGGATAGGAGTAGAACGGAATATCGTTTTCACACGCGGTATAGCGCACGATGTCGTGCAGCGATCCCGAACCGCAGGCAACGTAGAACTGCGGGACGTCGGGCAGGTCTGCCAGCTGCTTCTGCAATTCGGCACAGACGATTTCCGTTGCGTGTGCGTCGCCCGGCAGTACGATCAGCGGCAGGGAAAGTGCCTTCGCAAGGGCTTCTCCCGCGATCGGTGCCGTATTCGTATCGGCGACGACGACACCGTGAACGAAGCCGCGGCGGCGGATATCGTCGGACAGATGCTTGCTGGCATCGTGACCGATATAAACGGCGTCGGTGACGAGGGTATGTGTTTTCCCACAGCTGCACGGGCGGGAAAAGCGGGTCAGTTGTTCTGAAATGTTCATCGCGGTTTCTCCTGTGGACGTCGGTATATTGTCCGTTTGTCACGCATACAATGCGGATGCATCCAACATTTTGCGGAAAATAACGGAGGTACTTGTTATGTTTGTTTGTTCCGTGCGTGCATCGGCACTGCGGTTCTTCTCGGTGATCGCAGTTTCGGTGATCGCGCTGATTACGCTTATCGTCTTTGTCCCAACCTACGTGCCGACGTCGCTTCTCGTCGGAGAAGACAAGATCGTATACGACAACATCGGTACGCCCGAAGCACGGAGAGCGTTTCTGGCAGGCTTCGGCTGGGAGATCGACGAGGGACAGGCGGAGGCGGAGGCGGTCGTGATCCCTGCAAAATTTGATACGGTATACGAGGAATATAACGCCATTCAAAAGTCGCAGGGGTTGAATCTCGAGCGGTATCGCGGCAAAACGGTGATGCGGTATACGTATCCCGTTACCAACTATCCCGACAGCGACGGCACAGTCTTAGCGACACTGCTCGTCTATAAGGATCGCGTGATCGGCGGTGACGTTTGCTCGGCGTCACCTGACGGCTTCGTACACGGCTGGAAATCGCCGTAACGCGACACGTTATCGGTTCTGCGCTTCTTCTTCCTCGTAAAGCATCAGAAGCTGTTCCTCCAGCTCGTCCTTGCGGGTCTGCAGCTCGGATAAGCGTTTGTAGTCCATTGCGGCCTCTCCCGCCATTTCTTCATCGATGGCTTCGATCTCCGCTTCGGTCTTTGCGATGGCATCCGCCGTTTTTTTGCGGGCGCGTTCTTCTTTTCTGCGCTGGGCGGCGTCTGCCTTGTTCTTTAAAAACTGCTCCTTGCCTGCGGATACCGCCTCGGGCATCTGACCCGATGCAGCGGCGGCAGCAGCTTCCGCTTTTTTGCGCTCGTTGTAGGAAAGGAATTCTTCGTACGTGCCGCGGAAGTCAAACAGCGTATGCGAGGACAGATCGAAAATGCGGTTGGCGAGCTTCTTGATGAAATAACGGTCGTGGGAGACGGCGATGATCGTGCCGTCGAAGGAGAGCAGGGCGTTTTCCAGTGCTTCTCTGGACGGAATGTCGAGATGGTTGGTCGGCTCGTCGAGGATGAGGACGTTCATCTTTGAAAGAATCAGCTTCGCCATCGTCAGACGCGCTTTTTCGCCGCCGGAGAGGACGGAAACCTTTTTCTCGATATCGTCTCCGCGGAACAAGAACAGCGCAAGCGTATTGCGGATCTCGGTCTGCGTCAGATTTTCGTAGGAAGACCACAGCTCCTCAAGGACGGTATTATCCTCGTCCAGATCCTGCTGCTCCTGATCGTAGTAGCCGACGGTGACGTTATAGCCGTATTCGTAGTCGCCGCGGTCGGGCTGAACGCGATCCATGATGATCTTCAGAAGCGTGGATTTGCCGCAGCCATTGGGACCGTAAACGAAGATGTGGTCGTGCTTGCGAACCATTGCCGAGACGTCGGAGAACAGCGGCTTTCCGGGGTAGGATTTGGACAGACGGTTCAGCTCCAGAACGTCGTTGCCCGATTCGCCCGATTTGGAGAACTGCAGACGGATCTGATCGGGCGCCGCCATCGGACGGTCGAGCTTGACCATTTTGTCCAGCTGCTTCTGACGGCTTTCCGCCGCAATGATGTTGCGTTCGCGGTTCCAGCGCTTTTGCTGCTCGATGTACGCCTCGATGCGGGCGATCTCGCGCTGCTGGTTCTGATAGTGCTTTTCCTCGATCTCGCGGTTCTTGATCTTCTGCTCCTGATAGGAGGAGTAGTTGCCGTTATACATCGTACCGCGCTTATGCTCGATCTCAAGGATACGGTTGGCGATCTTATCAAGGAAGTAACGGTCGTGCGAAACGACGAGGATCGTCTTTTTGTAGGATTTGAGATGCTCCTCCAGCCACGCAAGCGTATCAATATCGAGATGGTTGGTCGGCTCGTCGAGCATCAGAATATCGGGCTCCTGCAGAAGCAGACGGACGAGTGCGAGTCTCGTTTTCTGACCGCCCGACAGCTTGTCGATGGGAATGTTCCAAAGATCTTCGCCAAAGCCCAGTCTGGTCAGCATCGCGCGAATACGGTTCTTGTAAGAATAACCGCCCTCTGCCTCAAAGGATTCCGACAGTGCGGAGAAATTGGCGACGAGCTTTTCAAAGGCTTCATCGTGCGCCTTGTGCTCGGTTTCGTAGGAGGCAATTTCCGCTTCCATCGCGGCAAGCCTTTCTTCAGCAGCACAAAGAGCGGGGAAGGCAAGCAGCATTTCGTCGTAGACGGATTTGGTGCTCTGCAGACCCGTGTTCTGTTCCAAAAAACCGACGGTCTTGTCCTTGGCAACGTAGACGGCGCCGCTGTCCTGCTTGTATTCACCGGTAATGAGACGGAACAGCGTGGATTTTCCGGCGCCGTTGACACCGACGATACCAAGCTTGTCACCGTCGTTGAGGGAGAAGGAAACGGATTCCAAAATGATGTCGATGCCGAACGATAATTTTAAATTGTCGCAGCTGATGCTGATCATGAATAACTCCTTTTGGGGTGATGATACGGGGAAATAAACGAATCACAGGGACTGCCGCGGCCGATAGCCCGACAGTCCCCGATTGTGTTCTTTGCGGGAATCGATCATTCCTGCTTCTGTCCGCACTTGCCGCAGAACAGAGCGTCTGCCGCGAGCGCTGCACCGCAGGCACTGCAGAAACGAGCGGGTGCTTCTTCAGCTTCTTCTGCTGCGGGTTCTTCCGCTTCGACTGCAGCTTCTTCTGCTTCCGCCTGTGCCTTAGCCGCTGCCTTTTCAGCCTTAGCCGCTTCCGCTGCTGCCTTGATCGCTTCGATCTCTGCAAGAACGGATGCGAGTTCTTCGTTGTTCTTGTCAATGGACAGGCAAAGCTCTGCAATTGCCGCAGATTCGTCGCAGGATTCCTTGTACTGCTTGTAGATCAGCTTACCGATTTCGGTATAGGTGTCGTTGATGGTGCTCTGAATACGGTTCTGCTTGACCTTGAGCTTGGCGGTATCGGTCAGCTCGCTTGCCTTCTTGGTGGTTGCTTCCGCAGCCTTGGAGAGGGAAGTGGAAAGATTCTTAAAGAAGTCCATGTGTGGTTCCTCCGATTATCGTATATGAAAATGAATTTTGATTGATTTATTTCGATACTATTATTATACACCGAACGGAAAAAAATGTCAAATGGTTTTTTGACCTATTTTTAAATTATATGTGTCTCATTTTTTAATTTTTTCGTCGGCTGGGGAATCCATTCATACAAAACGCCGAAAATGACCGAAAATAGCGGAATTGCTTGACAAAGGAGAATTTATGTGATATACTATATAAGATAATGTGATGAAAGGCAGGAGTTATGATGATGAAGTCAACGAAAACTTCCATGGTTTACCGTTCGGGTCATTTCGTTCCCGAGGCGTTTTCCTTTGCACCCGCTGTTTCTGTTTCTTCCGATACCGAATATTTCATATTTCCCGGTTTTGCCGATGTGCATGTGCATCTGCGTGAGCCGGGTTTTTCTTATAAGGAGACCGTAAAAACGGGTACGCTCTCCGGCGCGGCAGGCGGCTATACGGCGCTATGCCCGATGCCGAACTTAAAGCCCGTCCCCGATTCCCGCGAGCATTTAGAGGAGCAGCTTGCCTGCATCCGCCGCGATGCGTGTGTCAAGACCGTTCCGATGGGCGCGATCACCGTCGGTGAGGACGGACAGGTACTTGCCGATCTTGAGGCGATGGCACC
>JAZQWK010000116.1:0-5289 GCA_045632325.1 Eubacteriales bacterium | reverse complement strand
CGAAAGCAGGATAGAAAGAGAATGTTTCGAGGCGGCAATAGGAGCTCACTCCTCTGGCGGAATTGTCGCACAGTACGCAAAGATGTGGTTGGACGGAATATCGGATTGCGGCTGAGATCATCAGCATCAGGGCTTGGTGCGGATTTGATGATTTCGGTTGAAGACTAAGATGACGGTTCGCAGACAAAAACCTTCCCCCGGGGGAAGGTGGATTTTCTGCATTTTCGCTCGTCGAAAATGTAGAAAAGACGGATGAGGGTCGTTCACGGTACAAACTTTGATTTTCAGTCGGAATGGTGACGGAACTCAGACTGCAGGTCGAGATTTCCCGTCCTCCATTCCACGAAGAACACCAACATGACAAACAACATAAAATATAACAAAGGAGAACCACCATGCTGAACGCAAAAGTACACGAACTGATTAACGCGCAGATCAACAAAGAATTTTACTCTGCATACCTTTATCTGTCCTTTTCCAACTACTTCAAGGCAAAGAGTCTTGACGGTTTTGCGAACTGGTACATGGTACAGGCGCAGGAGGAGCGCGACCATGCGATGCTGTTCTACACCTATCTGCAGAACGAAAACATGGCAGTCACTCTCGATGCGATTGCAAAGCCAGATAAGGAATTTACCTGCGATATGGACGTCTTGAAAGCAGGGCTGGAGCATGAGCTTTACGTCACCTCGCTCATCAACGACATCTACGCGGCGGCGTATGAAGTACGCGACTTCCGCACGATGCAGTTCCTCGACTGGTTCGTCAAGGAGCAGGGCGAGGAAGAAACCAATGCAAACGACTTGATCTCCAAGATGGAGCTGTACGGCTCTGACCCCAGAAGCCTGTATATGCTCAATCAGGAGCTGGCGGCACGTGTATATACCGCACCGTCGCTGGTACTGTAATTGTGTAATGGAATGATACAACCGCGGTCAGACGATCGCGGTTGAACCGTTTGAGGAGAACCGTCATGAACTATTCCATCTACTCCGGCGTGACGACCGCATATCCGATTGACGACCGCATTGCCGCGATTCGATCAGTGGGATTTGACGCGGTATGCCTTGACTTTGAAGCAGAGCTGATTGCAACGGAAACGTCGTGGACAAATCAGGTACGCCTTTGCGAAAAATACGGTCTGCCGATCGAAAACGTCCATCTGACGGGTGCGGGGATGACCGCGGTATGGTCGGATGACGAGGCGGGTGACCGTGTGATCGACCGATTGATTGCCGAGCTTGGGGATATGGCGTCACTTGGCATCCGCATCGGCGTTGCGCACGTGACGTGGGGACACGACCGCCCGCTGGGAGACTTTATACGCGGGTTATCCCGCTATCAGCGTGCTGTGGAGGCGGCAGAGAAGTACGGCGTATATCTGGCACTGGAAAACTCCGTCTATCCCGAATACGTGCGGTTTCTGCTTGACAGCATCGACAGCAAGCATCTTGGTTTCTGCTGGGATTCAGGACATGAAAACGCGTTTTCCCCGGGTGAGAACTACCTTGCGTCCTATGCCGACCGTCTGCTTGCGATGCATATCCACGACAACGACGGCATCCACGACCTGCACGCCATGCCGTTTACGGGAACCGTCGATTGGACGGAAGCCGTGCGGGAGCTTGTGCGTGCTCCGTTGTTTGCGCGTATGCTGACGCTGGAGTGCGGCATCGGGGAATACGGTCTTGAAGAAGGCTTTGCGGCGGCGCTGGAATCTGCGAGAAGACTTCACGACCTTGCGCTGTCAATCGGATCGGAAGGAGAAGCGGTATGAAACCGTCGAAAACGCGCGCACGGCTGGGCATGATCGGTGCGATGGGGATTTTCGGCTCCATCGGTCTGTTCGTGCGGGTGATTCCACTGTCGTCGGCAGAAATTGCGCTATTCCGTGCTGTACTGGCGCTGCTTTTGCTTGGCGGCGTGCTGCTATACAAAAAACGCCGTTCGGATGCCCGTTTGATTCCAGAAAAGCGTGATCTGCTTTGGCTTGGATTGTCGGGTGCGGCGATGGGATTTAACTGGATCTTATTATTTGAGGCGTACCGATATACCACCGTATCAACGGCGACGCTGTCCTATTATTTTGCACCGATCCTCGTCACGGTTCTGACACCGATTCTGTTCCGCGAGCGCTTCACCGTGCGGCAGATCGTCTGCTTTGCCGTCAGTACGGTCGGTATCGTGCTTCTGACGGGGATCGAAGCGGTCGAAATGCGCGAGTTGATCGGTATTGCCTTCGGATTGGGTGCGGCGTGTCTGTATGCGGCGGTCGTGCTGATCAACAAAGGCGTCGGTGCGGGCGATGCGATTGCCAAAACGGCAATCCAGTTCGCGGCGGCAATCGTCGTACTGTCGCCGTACGTTCTGTTTACCGACGGGATTCGGCTCGGTGCGATGACAGCGGTTGGGTGGAGCTGCCTTCTGTCGGTGGGGCTGCTTCACACCGGCGTGACCTACTGCGTGTATTTTGCTTCTCTGCGCGGATTGCCGGGGCAGGAAGCTGCGATTTTGTCGTATATCGATCCGCTGGTCGCCGTGCTTCTGTCGGTATTCGTGCTTGGAGAAAGGATCACTGCGGCGCAGATCGTCGGCGGGGTATTGATTCTCGGCTGCTCGATTCTATATGAAATTCTGTCCAATCAAAAACAAAATCAAAATATTTGAGGTACAACATGAAACACACAACAACTGCAATGACGGCATCCGCACTACTGCTTTCAATGCTGCTTGCATCCTGCGGCGAGGGCGGAACGACAGCGCAAACGGATGCCGTAGCCGAAGCGAGCATGGAAATCATTACAACGGAAGCGGTAACGGAAGTACCGACGGCACTGTCGAAGCTGCCTGCGGCTGATTACAACGGACATCTCTTCCGCGTTCTGCATGAAAATCAGGAAAACCAACAAGTCGATATTGAAACGGTCGGTGAAGAAAACGGCGACGTGCTCAACGACCTTGTCTTCCGACGCAATTCTCTGGTTGAGGAGCAGTACAATATCAAAATCGACGCGTCCAATGCAGACGGCGGTGCGGTCAATACCACCATTCAGAAACAGGTACAAGCAGGCTTGACCGAGTATGATCTGTACTTCCATAACTGCACAGTCATTTCCACTGCAACGGGCGGTTATCTTTACAACCTTTACGACCTGCCGGGGCTGGATCTTTCAAACCCTTGGTGGGATCGCGCCGCGCTGGACGGTCTGTCCGTTGCCGGTATGGCATATATGGCGACGGGTGACATCAGCCCGACCTCGCTGATGATGTCTTCCTGTCTGACCTTCAACAAAACGCTGTTTGCCGAATACGATATGGAGCTGCCTTATGATATGGTGCGCAGCGGCAAATGGACCATCGACGTGTTTGCTCAAATGACGAAGGACCTTTCGCGTGATGTCAACGGTGACGGAGAAATGACCTATGGAGACGACCTGTACTCCTATTCGGGCTGGTCATATGGCAATCCGTATGCTCTCTTTTACGGTGCGGGCGGTATGCTTTCCGAAAAGGATGCCGATGATATTCCGCACGTCGCGTATGATTTTGATCGTATTGTCTCCATTTATGATAAAATATATCAGATCGTTGTAGAAAATAAATCCTACTACGTTACGGATCTCGCAGTTTATCCGACGGCATATTCCTGTTTTACCAATGGCAATGCCTTCTTCTGTGATACGGAATTTTTCAAGATTGACCGTTATTTCCGCGATATGGAAGACGAGTTCGGCATCATTCCGAATCCGAAATATGACGAATCGCAGGAAAACTATATCACCTGCGTCAACGGTGCGGGCAACTTCATCGTCGTTCCGAACAATCCTGCCGATGCGGAACGGACGGGACGCATCACCGAGGCACTTGCGGCGGCAGCATATGACGGCATCACGCCTTCTCTGTATGAAATCATTATCAAGGGCAGAAATACCCGTGACGAGGATTCCGGCGAGATGGTCGATCTGATCATCTCCAATCGAGTCTTTGACCCGCACTTTATCAACAATATTCCCGGCTATAATTTTGCGCAGACACTGCTTAAAAAGCAAAGCAAGGAAGTCGTTTCCACACTGGAAAAGTCTCTGAAAAATGCGGAGAAGAACATGACAAAGATTGTTGACGCGTATCTTGCACAGGTACAATAAATCCATAGCAAACACAAAGGGCGTACCCTGCGAAGGTACACCCTTTTTTGTTCGGTTAGTTCCAATCGTGCAGCGGTTCCATGTCGTCGTACGGCGCGCGGACGAAGCCATCCGGCAGGGCAGTATGCGCCATATCGGCATCCATGTAGTCAAACAGCGCGCAAAAGTCTGCGGGCTTGTGACCGTGACCGCCCATGCGATAATGGGAGACGCAGCCGCGTTCCTCGCCGTAGCGGCGCCAGACCTCGCGTGCGGCAAGGTTGGATAAGTACGAGCCGCGCGGATTTGCCCAAATGTCGCCGTAGCCGTTCGTTTCGATCAGGCACTGCGGGAAGACGAGCGCCTTGATGAAGTGCGAATCGTGCGGCAATTCCTGTTCGCGTCCGATGTAGTCACGCAGACCCTGTCCCATCCAGAAGGAAAAGACGTCGAACATTCTGCCAAGCGGTTCGCTCTCCTTTGTGGCGTAGACGTCGGCTTCCTCACGCTGTAAGAAGCGGTACGCGCCGCAGCCGTGTGTGCCGGAGCCGTTGGGGTTAACGTAGCGGATACGGGAATCGGTCGCACCTGCTAAAAGAACCGTCTTGCCGCCGCGGGAGTGTCCCGTTGCCGCAATATAGCGCATATCGGCAAAGTCGGTCTGTTCCAGTGCATCGAGCACGCGGTGATAGCCCCATGCCCATGCGGAGATGGTCGAGAATTTGTGATCGGGGAAAACGGCGTTGATGCCGCAGGCGCGGTCGGGATCGTCATAGTCGGGCGCAAGCTCGGTGCGTGTGAACTTGACGACGGCGTAGCCGCGCTTTTGTGCTTCTGCAATGATCTCGTCGTTGAAGCACGAGGAATACATGGCGTCACCCGTGATGACGACGGGCATTCTTCCGTTCTTGTTCGGAATATATGCCGTGATGCAGAAGGTAAACGGATGCTCCTTTGTGCCGCAGTGGATGCGGTAATTGGTCGTCCAGCCGCGGGTGCGTCCGTCGAGATGCTCCACGCGCACTTCCTCGGGCTTTGGCGGCATACCGTCAAACTCCAGCCCGACGGCGTCTTCAATCAGCTCCTCGCGGCGGCGCATCCAATCGTCAAGCGTCACGACGGGCGTGCCGTCGCGGAAGACGAAGGGATTTGGCAGCATACACAT
>JAZQWK010000115.1:0-2354 GCA_045632325.1 Eubacteriales bacterium | reverse complement strand
GCTACGATCCGACTTATCTGCGGCAAGTGCCGCTAATTCATCAAGAAACGCATCGTCGTCAGACGTTACGGCATCAAAAGCAGAATCGGAATCAGCGCTCTCTGCGGGAATATCCGCAATTGTGTCATCCTCACCTTCAATGGCTGCAAGCATGGCCTCCAGTTCTTCGTCGGTGACGGATTCCGGTGTCGCGGCGGACAGAACGGCATCGTCTTCGATGAAATCCGTTGCAGATTCTGTTTCCGTGTCGGAGAATGTTTCGACCTCGGCAGTGTCGTCGGTGCTTTCCTCGTCCATGGAGGCAAGCAGTGCTTCCAGTTCCGCATCGGTGACGTTCTCTGCGGAGATCATCAGATCATCCGCATCGTCCGAATCTTCCGTGGGCTGTGTCAGCTCTGCGGCGATATCGTCTGTATCATCGCCGTCTTCCGGGAGAGAGGCGAGCAGAGCGGCAAGGTCATCGTCATCCACAACGTCCGTATCATCGATGATCTCGTCGGAAACCGATTCCTGTACGGTTACGTCGTCTGCAGTCTGCATCTCATCCTCCGACGTCGTTTCGATCGTATCGGTCTGTACCTCGACTTCGGGAAGAAGATCGAGCAGCAGATCGAGTTCTTCGTCTGCAATCACGTCAAGATCGTCGTCGGCAGACAGTACTTCCGCATCCGCCGTGCTGTCGCTCGGTTCCATCGGGGTATCCTCGAAGAACGGAGACTCCTCACGGGATAACGGCTTGTCAAGATCGATGACCGTGGCAGCAGGTGCTTCTGCAGGAACCTCCTCCACGACGGGATCGATCGTCGGTGTCTTTTTCAGATAATTACGCAGGAGCGCTTCGAGGTCGTCATCGGAGATCTCGGCATCGTCGGCAGCGGCAGCAAGCGCGTCTGCGATCCGCTTCTTTTCCAGATATTCCTCGCGCTTCATGACTCGGAACTTATAGCGCGTTCCCTGCGCCTGTTTTGCGGCGGCTTCTTCGGCGGCAATGGATTCTTTGTCCGAATCGTTTTGTGCGATGTTCAGCTTCAGCTTCTGCAGCAGCGCATCGGCGGTGTTCGGAGACTTGGTGTTGTGATCCATGCTGAATTCAGTCCTTTCTGAAGGAATTTTAGGGATTCACCCCGGGGGTTTGCTTATTTTTTCTGCATCTGACCGCGCTTTGCCTCATTGATGATGACGGCAGATGCGGTGGAGACGTTCAGAGAATTGACGTGACCGTACATCGGGATGGACACGATGAAATCGCAGGTTTCCTTGACGAGACGGGAAACGCCCTCACCCTCCGAGCCGAAAACCAGCGCGCAGGGGTTCTTGTAATCGACGTCGTAGTAAGGCGTACCGCCTGCTTCTGCGGCGTAGGTCCAGATGCCACGTTCTTTCAGATCGGCAATGGTCTGTGCGAGATTGGTGACCTTGGCGATCGCCATGTGCTCAACCGCACCGGCAGATGCCTTGGTAACGGCAGGAGAAACACCGACCGAGTGACGCTTGGGAATGATGATACCATGTGCGCCCGCACCTTCGGCACAGCGGATCATGGCACCGAGGTTGTTGGGATCGTTGATGCCGTCTGCAATGATGATGAGCGGCATTTCACCGCGTTCTTCTGCGATGGCGAGAATGTCCTCGACGGAGCAGTATTCCTTCTGTGCTGCCATGGCGACAATGCCCTGATGCGGCAGACCGCATGCATAGGTATCAAGCTTCTGTTTTTCCACTTCCAGAACGGGGATTTTGCGTTCAATTGCCTGTGCGACGAGCATTGTGATGGAGCCCTCGCGGTCGCCCTTACGGACGAAAATTTTATCAATCGCGCGTCCGGATTTGAGCAGTTCACGGACGGCATTGCGTCCGACAACGGCACCGTTGGTTTCGTCAGCGGACGGATCGAAGGAAGCATCTCCTTCGGTCATCGGGGCTGTGCGGAATTCGTTTTCGCTATCGGCGGGACGGGGCTTTCTGGTATAGCCACGGTTATTTCCACTGTTGTTATACGACTTACCGCCGTGAGAATTTCTGTTATTCGGTTTATTAAAATTGTTGTTTTTCATATTCTGTCTTTCATAATTTGTTCATATTTTTATGGGTAATATATTCCTTATTTTATTATATCACATCTGACACGATTTGTATAGTCATATTTTCAAATATTTACAGGAAATTTACGGAAAAATTGAAAGAATTGCAGGTTAGAGACGAAAAAACACCTGTCCGACGGAGATATCGGACAGGTAATTGAAAAGGATTATTTGATTTCTGTCAATGCCTGCGCGCGCGGGATGTAGGATTTGAAGCGTTCCTCCTCGCGGACGCCGTTGAACCATTCCCAGCCGTTTGTCGCGGTCAGACCG
>JAZQWK010000114.1:0-1861 GCA_045632325.1 Eubacteriales bacterium | reverse complement strand
CTTGGCCTCCGACTTCTGACCGAGGTGGTCGGGATATTCCTTTCCGTCGAGGAAATAGTGGAAGCAGATATAGGAAATGTCACGGGACTCGAAATGTTCCTTTGCAAGGTCCGCCGTCGAGCAGCAGCTTAATACGTAATTGTGCATGGTGTGATATCCTTTCTTTTCGCATTTCAGCACACAGAGTGCCTTCGTGTGCGCATATAGACGAACGCAGCATTCTTTTCACAATAGTATGTATATTTTATCATACTTTTATGATAAAATCAAGTATAAATCATGAACATTTGGAAATTGATGAAATTTTTTCATGGCAGCGATTGCAAACGCAGCAAGCCTGTTTTCGCCCGCAAAAACAAAAAGAGCCCCACTTCGGCCGTGTTCCGATACAATTATAAACCCTTGACATGCAAGGTCTAGCATCCTCTCCGGGGTTTTGTGACAACCAACGTCCCTTTCAAGCGTTCGATACGCTGCGGTGCGGCACAAGGGTCAGCACCGTGGGGAGGCCTGCATTCCCGCCTCGGAAGTCCGGTCGCTATGGTTATAATTGTGGGTTCAATTGAATATCGGAATCACGCACCAAGCAGGATCTCCTGTTGTGCTTTGGTTGTAAGACGAGACTTATTCTTCGTCAGCAGGATATTCGAGGGTCATGAATTCGTCCTCGAACATATCCGCAATGCGGTCAAATTCGTCGTCGTCGTCGATGGTAACGAGCACTTCTTCGCCGTTTTCATCGGTGACGAGCTTGAGAATGACGTAAGAATCGTCGGGATTGTCATCCATCGGCTCCAGTGCCAGATAAACGACGCCGTCAACCTCGGTGGAAGCGAGCAGCTCAAACTGGGACTCGTTGCCTTCTTCGTCGGTCAGTGTATATACGTCCTGTTCTTCGTAAATTTCTTCTGCCATGATGATACCTCACGTTTCTTTGTTTTAGTGTATGTCTTCTGTTATTATTGTATACCAAATTGACGGAATTGTCAATAGCATTTTATAAGTTTTCGAATTTTTACGCACGGGGCAGCGCCGCGTCTACCGGGCACGATGCTGCGCACAGACCGCATCCGCGGCACGTTTCCGCGTCAACGGAGAATTTTCCCTGATCGTCGATGCGGATTGCGCCGAAGCGACATTCCATGTCACAGGTGCCGCAGCTGACGCAGAGGGATTGGTCGATATAATACTGTTTTGCCATAGGTTTCTCCTCGGGTATCATTGAATTACTTCGCGGTCGATTCGTGAATCGACCCTACAGTCATCGGATAAATCGATCTCCGGATTATTTTGCGTTTTTGTCCGCGCGCTTCTTGTGCTTGAGCATACGGAGCTTCATATAGAGCTTCGGCATCCGGTTGACAAGGAAATCCTTGAGCTTGTTGCGCTGTGCCGCATAGCGGTCGTGGAGCGCGACGAGAAGCTTGTACGGAACGTGCTTGCCGGTGACGCACCGGTCAAGATACCGCTCGTACGGCTTGCCAATCCATGCGGGCATCGCAAACGCCATCTTATAGCGCTTGACAAACCAGCCGAAATAAGCTTCAATGAACAGCACCTGCTCCTCGGGGAACTGCGGCTGGATCAGCGGCACGCGTCTCTGCGTAAAGTCGCCCTCGGGGATGAAGCCCGCTTCCTTGGAAAGATCGTAGAGCGCCGTACCCTCGTACGGATAGAAGATATTCGGGATGACGCGGTCAGACTTGATGCGCGCGTTGAGCTTGATGGTCTTCAGCGCCTTGTGGATATCCTCGTGCGGCAGACCGATGATGTTGTAGGTCAGCTGTGCAATGCCGTACTTATGGAACCAGTTGGAGCAGCGGATGATCATTTCGTCCGTCTGATAGCGGCGCAGATACTT
>JAZQWK010000113.1:0-7839 GCA_045632325.1 Eubacteriales bacterium | reverse complement strand
AAGCATGAGAAATACGCCGATTACCGCACGCGGAAGCTCGACGAGATCAAGCAAAAGAGTGACAGCTGTATTCTTGTGACGGGACTTGTTTTCCTCGCCATCGGAATCGTTTTTACGGCGATCTGGTACGTAAATTTCTATCAGGTGCCGGTAGCCTAAATAATGAACCATAAAATGCAAAGAACCCGTATCAGTGAGTGGTACGGGTTCTGTTTTGTTATCGGGATCGTTTGTGAAATTTTCGCGGAATGAACAGGAACAGCTTGCAATTCTTGTGAAAAAGTCTTGACGAATCAGGTTTTTGGGTGTATAATATATATGTATAACTATAAGCATGCACATTTTTATCGATTTTGATTTCGCATACGGCGTATTATGTGAAGCCCCCAAATGGCCCAAGCAGTTAATTGCCGGAGCCTATGAAAAAGAAAAAATGCAGCAAGTACCGATCCGACGGTGCATACATTGGCAGTATGATTCCTTATGTGAAACGGCATATTGCAGACGGTATGTTTGAACGTTCGAAATTTTTTGCAGGAGGTGATGGCGTGACCGGTATTCAAAATAGAATGAAGATCATAATTTTGGTTTTGATGATACTGTTGGGATTCAGCATCGCAGCATTGACCGGTGTCGTCATTTACCGTGAGTATCGTGCTTCCGTGGGATCTGCCGTTATTCCCAATAATTATATCGCTTCGGCGAGCGGCGGGGAATTGGACGCAGGATCTGTCACGACACAGTACCGTACGGTACCCGTACTGCTGTATGCGACTATGCCCAACGTCAATCGTTTCGGCGGCTTGCCCGTGATGAGATTGGCAAAAACGGTTATCACGTCAGATCAGGCAAAGGAAACGGTTATTTCCATTTATAAAAACCACGCTGAGGACAGTTCGCCGTTCCGATGTCCGAATATGTTTCCCGGAGACAGCGAAACGAAACCCTATCTTGTTGAGGTCTCTCACAAAGGAACGGTTACGGTTCGTTTCCGAGCCAATATCCGAGAAGGATACGAGAAGCTTTCCGAGGTATTGAAGTGCCGCGTCGTGCTGAACGGCAATGAAACGCTGTACGACGGTCTGATGCGTGATATGCCGGGCAGCCTCAATCACCGCATTACGTCCGTGTTTGGTAAGACCACGGAGCTTACCTATGATATAACGGTTTATCTGGACACAAGCGTCGGTAATGCGTACATGAATCAAGAGCTTGTAGCAGATTTTCGCTGGTGGGTCGAGGAAAGCGGCGGTGATTCTCCGCCCGTTCCCGACGACACGACGACTCCCGCCGTTACAACGGCACCCGACAGCACCGAAGAACCTGAGGAAACGACGCTGCCGAAAGAAACAACGGATTCCGTTGAGACGACGACCCCCGCCGTTACCACAGAACCCGTCGTGACAACGGATCCCGTCGTTCCGCCAACGCCCGATGAACCGGACGAACCCGACGTAACGACGACGGCGGAAGTCATAATCCCGCCCGAAGTCACGACCGCTCCCGACGAAACGACGGAAACGGAAGAGATCACGATCGAAACGGAACCCGATGAAACACGGTTTCCGGAGAGTGAGATCACGACCTGGTACGAGCCGGATGATCCGGGAGAGCTGATCGAGCCGCCGAAAACGGGAGATACCGCGGAGTTTTTGCTGTGGTTCTGGATCATCGTTCTCGTGATCTGCACGTGGATCACCATGAGACGTTCGCAGAAGCTGAAACAAAGCGTGAATGAGAGGACGTGACGATCAGATGAGCAGAAAACATACCACAGAAAAGCGTTTGATCTTCGGTATCGTCCTTGCCGTGATCCTGTCAATTTGCCTTTGCGTCACGACTTACGCGCTGTTTTACGCGGTCGTCACCGTGGAGGAAAATTATTTCAAAACGGGCGTGGTCAGCATTGATCTCAACGGCGGCAAGCCCGTCATTGAGGAATACGAATATCTCTTTGAACCCGGTATGACGGTTGAAAAGCCGTTCTACATAAAAAATCAAAGTACCTGGGCGGTATATTATAAAATATACCTTGACAACGTAGAAGGCGGACTTGCCGATATTTTGGACATTACCATCCTTGACGGAGAACAGGTTTTGTATCAAGGCACGGCAAGCACTTTGACGCGGCAAAATGCAATCGCCGTCAACGATATCCTGTTGATCGGTGAGCGGCGCGATCTTAAGATCCGCTTCTATTATCCGAAAGACGTCGGAAATCCCACGCAAAATTGGGAATTGAGATTTGATCTGTGTGCCGATGCGGTACAGGAGAAAAACAATCCCGATAAGATTTTTGATTAAGGGGAAAGGAGGAGGATTATGAAGAAAGCGTTAAACGTGATATCTACCGTTTTCGTATGGGCACTTGTCGTCGCAACGGTAGGAATCATGATATTTACTCTGGTTTCCGTCAACACGTTCGATCAAGCGAACAGAAGCATCTTCGGTTATAAGTTTTTCATCGTTCGTTCGGACTCCATGAGTAAGACGGATTTCAGCGCGGGAGATATCGTTTTTGTAAAAAACGTGGATCCTGCGACACTGCAGGTAGGTGATATCATCGCCTTTACCTCGCAAAACAGCCAAAACGCAGGCGATACCGTTACGCATAAGATTCGCGAACGGATAACCGACGCGTACGGCGAACCGGCGTTTATTACCTACGGTACGACGACGGACACCAACGACGAGACGCCCGTAACGTATCCTTACGTTCTCGGTAAATACACGGGAAGAATCCCCAAGGTTGGATCGTTTTTCCAGTTTCTGAAAACGACGCCCGGCTATATCCTTTGCATTTTCGTTCCGTTTCTTCTGCTGATCTTGTATCAAGGGATGCAATGCGTCGGCTTGTTCCGCAGATATAAGAAGGAACAGATGGAAGAGCTTGCGGCGGAGCGCGCAAAGATAGAAGAAGAGCGCCGACAGTCGATGGAAATGATGAAGGAGCTGCAGCTGCTCAAGGAACAGCTTGCGGCAAAAAACGGGAATGATCCCGATCAATAAGATATAGACAGCAAAAGCTGCTTATATATTCGTCTAACTAAATTATAATTAGGAGGTAAAATAAAATGACGAATAGCCAAAATACCAAGAGAGCATTGTTCAGCAGTGTTATGGCACTCCTGCTTTGCTTTACGATGCTTCTCGGAACCACGTTTGCGTGGTTTACTGACAATGCCGTTTCCGGTCGCAATATCATCAAATCCGGTAACCTTGACGTTGTCCTTCAGTACAAAACTTCATGGGGTGATGAGTGGGCACCCGTGGAACCCGATACCAAGCTTTTCAAGGAAAATGCACTTTATGAACCCGGTTATACAGAGGTCGTATTCCTTCGTGTTTCCAACGCGGGAAATCTTGCACTTAAGTATAACCTGAATGTTAATGTTGCCGAAGAAACCAAATCCACAAACGTTTACGGCGAAGAATTCTCCCTGATGAATTATCTTGAAATCGGATATTACGTTCAGGATGAATTCAACAGCGGTGCTAATTACGCAGACATTCTCATGCCTTTAATGTTTGGTACCCGTGAAGCTGCATTGAACAATGTCGAAACATTAACCAAGCTTGAGAATGATAACGGTGTCATCCGTTCCAATGCACCCGTACTTGCGGGAACTGAAACCGCACAGGTCGTTGCAATCGTTCTTACGATGCCCGATACAGTCGGCAATGAAGCAAACCACATGATCGATATCCCTGCACCTACCATTGACCTTGGTGTAACGCTTGTTGCAACGCAGCTCACCGAAGAAGAAGACAGCTTCGACGATCAGTATGACGAAGGCGCTGAATATCCGGTTATTGTAAATACCAACGCTGAACTGAAGGATGCTCTGCAAGGCGGTAACGACATTGTCCTGAGCACGAATTTCACTTTGACTGACGAAACGATCAAAATCACCGACGACGTCGTCATCGATCTGAACGGTAACGACCTGGATGCAACTGCTTCCACCAGCCGTCCTTTCGAGCTGGACAACGGTGCTGATCTGGTGATCACCGGTTCCAGTGCTTCGGAAATCCAACTTGGTTCTTTCGGTCTCGTTAACATTGTTGCAGGCAGTGAGTCCAACGTCACGCTGAACGGCGGTAACTACGTCGGCGCAATGAATAAAGGTTCCTTCATTAAGCCCAGAGGCGATAAAGCGATCAACATTACGCTGAACGACGTTACGCTTACGGATACCTCCGCAGACAGCTACCTGATCGACGCTTCCTCCTATGAGGGTGATGAACTGACCATTACCGTCAACGGCGGTGAATACAACGTCTCCTCGGGTATCGTCACCGGTTATGAATTGACCATGAAGGACGTTACCCTCACCGTCGCGAATCTCGGTGTCGAAGCAAACAACGCTCTCATCGAGAACTGCACGATCACGGTTACCGGAAACAATGCGAATCCGGCTGCTCCTTCTGCCTGCGTTGCCGTTAACAGCAACGGTACCGTAACCGTTAAGAACAGCACGCTGAAGCACGAAGGCGGCGAAGCTACCGCTATTTACACCTCCGGTGGTACCATTGCACTGGAAGGCTGCACCGTTATCGGTACGCATGCTCACTACGTTACCGGTAAATACGATAACGCAGAATTTAAAACCACGGTTGACGGCACAGAAGTTACTGACGTCGTTCTTCACTAAGACTTTTTGAGTAAATTTTGACATAATTTTCGGCTGCCCAACTCCTCCTTGGAGTTGGGTGACGGTCTTTGATGAAATAACGAAAAATAATCGCTGTCAACCTCTCCGATTGACCGCGAAAAAATAAGAAAAGGAGAAACATAAATGACACGCAAAAACATAACGCGCAGTGCGTTGGTTACAAGCGTTATCTCTCTGCTGCTGTGCGTCAGTATGCTGATCGGAACCACATTTGCGTGGTTTACCGACAATGCTGTTTCCGACCGAAACAACATTCAGTCCGGCAACCTTGACGCCGTTCTGGAGTACAAAATTCAGAATGCCGACGGCTCGTGGGGCGATTGGGGTACCGTTGATGAAGACACCCTGCTTTTCAAGGACGGTGCACTTTATGAACCCGGCTATACCGAGGTCGTATTACTGAAGGTAAAGAACGTCGGCTCCCTTGCATTTAAGTATATTCTCTCGCTCAGTATCGTAAACGAAGAAGGATCCGTTAACGTTTATGGCGATGACTTTTGGCTTTCCGACTATCTGAAGTTCGGAACCCTCTACGAAGAGGAAAAGACGTTAGCGGCGGCAGATTCCGACTATGCGAAGACGATGTTCGGAAGCCGTGCAGCTGCACTGAGCAACGTGGAACTGACTACGCTTTCCGGGCTGACTCTTAATGAAATCAAGATTTGCGACAATGAAAAGATTCTTCCCGGCGGAGAAGATACCGCGCAGATCATTGCCATGGTGCTCACCATGCCGACGGACGTCGGTAACGAGGCGAACACGAGAGTAGGGGAAGAGCTTCCCTGGATCGAACTCGGTGTCAATCTGTACGCATCGCAGGTTCCCCACGAGACGGACAGCTTCGACGATCAGTATGACGCTAACGTCGAAGAACCTGACGTATTCGAGATTGTCGATGCAACAACCTTCGCGGAAGCATTTGAAAAAGGCGGTCAGGGTACCATTGTGAATATGGATCTCACCGGTGTGTATGGCGAACTTGCCGCTGACAAGTCCCTTGCGCTGAATACGAACAATTCTGTTATTGCAAAGCAGGACGACAAGGATTACGCCATCGTGAACTACGGCGATCTTGAAATCACCGGTGACGGTACGATCAATACCGAATTTAAGGGTTCTATCGAAAACTGGGGCAAGCTCTATATCAACAACCTTAATATCAATGTCAAAGGCGACACTTACGGTCTGCACGTTAAGGGCGGCGAGGCTGAAATCAACAATCTTACATTGACTGCCGAAAGAGGTGCTCTTAACTTTAGAGGCGGCAGCACGACAGTCATCAACAGCGGATCGTTTAGTTATTCTGGGTACTATAATTCTTCATGGAAGAGCGGATATATGGTTTATGCCGTTGGAGTAGGTACTAAGGTTATTATAAACGGCGGTGACTTTAGATACACCGGCGGTAACTCCGGCAGCCAGCGCGTTCTTTGCGCTCAAGACGGAGCAGTTATTGAAGTATATGGCGGTACGTTTGGAAAGTCCGGTGCCAAGAAGAAATCATCCTGGCTTTATGAATATGATGCCAATCCGGATGACGATATCCCTGCAGGCACCATCATCATCTACGGCGGTAAATTTGAGTTCGATCCTACCGGTTACGGTTGTCTTGCAGATGGCTATCAAGCCGTTAAGGGCGATGACGGTTGGTGGACTGTTTCAGCTGTGACTTCTAACTAACGGAGGCATTCATGAAGAAAAATACGACGAAGCACGCACTGTTGACGAGCGCGATCTCCTTGCTGCTCTGCTTCAGTATGCTGCTCGGAACAACGCTTGCGTGGTTTACGGACTACGCCGAAAGCGGACGAAACGTCATTCAAGCCGGTAATCTGGACGTTACGCTCGATTACTGGGACGGTGATAGTTTCGAGGAGGTCGACGAAGACGTCAAGCTCTTCGACGACGAAGCACTTTGGGAACCCGGCCACGTCGAGGTTGCCTACTTAAGAATCGGAAACGCAGGTTCTCTCGCGCTGAAATATCAGCTGAACGTCAACGTTTACAACGAAACTCCCGGTGTCAACGTGGCGGGCGAGGAATTCTGGCTGTCCGATCATCTGGTCTTCAAGGTTGTAGATATTGAAGGAAAAGTAGATAGCGAAGGAAACATTGTCAATCCCTATGACCGTCTCTCTGCAATCGGAGCAGAGGGAATCGAAACAAAACTGAAGACCTATAACAGCGACGTTACGGATCTGAAGACGAGCGAAGAAGCCGACTACGTCGCGCTGATCATCTACATGCCGACGGAGGTTGGCAACGAAGCAAACCATAATGGTACGGATCAGCCGTCCATCGAAATGGGTGTCGAGCTGCTTGCAACGCAGACGACCTACGAATCGGACAGCTTCGGCAGCGACTACGATGCGAGTGCAACGCTCGGCGAAGGCTTTGACGCCTTTGACGGTCTTGCAACGCAGACCAAGACGCTCGAGGCGGGCGCATCTACCGTTGAGTTTAAGCTGACCAATCAGAGTATGCCCATTGTAGACGTCAGCGTTCCCGCAGATGCGATCGCGGATCCTACCCAGCCCGTGACCGTTACCGTTCAGGGTATTGAGCCGAGCATCGTCGGCGAGAACATCGAGGGTTACGCGTACGATATCGACGTAACCAACCTGAAGGATAACCTTACCGGTGAACAGCTGGTGACCGTCGTCGTTCAGGCGCCCATCGCGCTTGCGCAGATGAAGGCATACCACAACGGCGTACTCATCGAGGATGCCGTATACGACGAGGTTACAGGTACGATCACCTTCAAGACTGCAAGCTTCAGCCCGTATGAGTTTAATTATGAGCAAATATCCGCAGGTACTCTTGCAGAACTCCGTGACGCAGTTAAAAAGAGCAACGTCGAGATCAAGCTGACCTCCGACTTGACCATCGACCTGGAAGCAGGCAGTGCAGACCGCAGCAGCGATCACGTTCTCGTAAGCGGCAGCAAGACCTACTACAACGCCGTTAACATCATTGGAGAGAACGTTGCCATTGACCTCAACGGTCACAAGATCACCGTAAAGTGCAACAATGCTTACAACGGCAACACTGACGTTGGCGCGCTCTTCTTCGTTGATAAGAACGGCAGCCTTAACATCATCGACCGTAAGGGCGGAGGCTATATCAAGATGGCAAGCTCTATCTATATGGTTTGGGCACCTTA
>JAZQWK010000112.1:0-2696 GCA_045632325.1 Eubacteriales bacterium | reverse complement strand
CACGCGATTGCATGGGAAGACTTATCGTTTGCCATCGAAGACAGAACCGAGATGTATCATTATTACTTTTGGATTCAGGATTCGGAGACGTGCATCACACGGATAGGGTGTGCCGTCAATGCGTATCAGGATGCGGACGGCAGTATCAAAAACGGACTTGCGTGGGGCGGACCGTGGTCGATTCTGGGGGCGTATACGTTCGGTGATGAGATTTTGAGAATCGACGAAACATATTTCATCAACAAAACGAAGCTGGATGCGGTGTTTCCAAGGCATGATAGATCCGAAAACTATATTATACAGTATGACGGTATGCGGTACTCGGATGATCGGTTACTTGTGCCTACAATATACGACGGTGTGTTGATTGCGTTTGATGTTTCGATTGACCCTCAGATGCAGTATCAGATGCTGCCCGGTCAAGCAGTTGATCTTATGGCTTTTTCACCGTATGACTTTTTGATAACGAACAAGACATTTGGACTGACACCTGAAGAACTGATGACATATTTCCCCAATCATCCGCTGAATCCGCGCTATGCGGTGTCGGGTTATATGGGTGTTGAGGACATTATGCAGACAGAGTACCAAATTTATTCGAGTTTCGGTACACACCCCTATATTCGTGTGAAAGATGACGACCAGACGGACGTGCTGTTCGGTTTGACACTGCCGCAAACGCCGGCTGGAGAGGTGTTGGACATCGCCGATATCACGGAAGAAACGACCTATCAGGATCTTGCGTGGGGTGTTTGGTTGGAGTCATAACATAAGTAGGAAATTCCTCTGACGTTACCAAAAGTTTTCTTTCCTTTCTCTATTGCATTTTCTGTCAAATGGTGCTATAATAATAAGAGAAATAAAATATTGCGGCGCATTTTTGCGAGAAAGGAAACTACCATGGAAAAATTCTCCAATGTTACAGTCTTTGATCATCCGATGATTACGCACAAGCTTTCAATTCTGCGTGACGTCAATACCGGCTCCAAGCAGTTCCGCGAGCTGGTCGGCGAAATCGGTATGCTGATGGGCTACGAAGTCATGCGCGATCTGCCGATGGAGGACGTTGAGATCGAAACCCCGATCACGAAAGCGACCGTTAAGATGATTGCCGGCAAGAAGCTGGCGCTCGTTCCGATCCTGCGCGCGGGTCTCGGTATGCTGGACGGCGTTCTGTCCCTCGTTCCGTCTGCAAAGATCGGACACATCGGTTTGTACCGCGACCATGAAACACTGGAACCGAAGGAATATTTCTGCAAGCTGCCCGAAGATATCGCAAACAGACAGGTCATTCTGCTTGACCCGATGCTGGCGACCGGCGGTTCCGCATGTGCGGCTGTTGACTTCATCAAGGCACGCGGCTGTCATAACATTAAGTTCGTCTGTATTCTGGCTGCTCCCGAGGGTGTTGAACGTCTTGCAAAGGCGCATCCCGACGTACAGGTTTATGCCGGCGGCGTTGATGAAAAGCTCAACGAAAAGGGTTATATCGTTCCGGGTCTCGGTGATGCCGGTGACAGACTGTTCGGTACGATGTAATTTGAAAAAATCAAAAAATGAATCGTAAACTTGATATGACCGAAGGGGTGATCTGGAAGCTGCTCGTACGCTTCTTCCTGCCGATCCTCTTCGGCAGTCTTTTTCAGCAACTGTACAATACTGCCGATGCGCTGATCGTCGGCAATTTCGTCGGCAAGGAAGCGCTGGCTGCGGTCGGCGGCACGACGGGTACGTTTATCAACCTGTTGGTCGGCTTCTTTACGGGATTGGCGTCGGGCGCGACTGTTATCATTGCGCAGTATTACGGCGCGAAAGAGCACGAGGCGCTTCATCGGGCGATGCATACGGGCATTGCGCTCGGCTTTGCGGGCGGCGCTGTGTTCATGGTGATCGGCTTGATTTTTGCGCCTGCCGTTCTTTTGGCGATGGGAACGCCGCCCGAGATCCTCGACTACGCCGTGACCTATATGCGCATCTATTTCGTCGGCATCATTCCGGGGCTTCTGTACAACGTCGGTGCGGGCATTCTGCGCGCGCTCGGCGACTCACGAAGACCGCTGATCGTGCTGATCCTCTGCTGTTTGTGCAACATTGTGATGGACATTCTGTTTGTTGTGGTGTTTGATATGGGCGTTGCGGGCGCGGGCTGGGCGACGACGATCTCACAGGTGCTCAGCTGTGTCTGTGTTCTGTATTTTCTTTGTCATATGCAGGAGGAGCAGTGCAGATTGCATCTGCCGCAGATTCGATTGGATCGCTCAACGCTGCTCAAGATCGTACAGATCGGACTTCCTGCGGGTCTGCAATCGACGATGTACAATATTTCCAACGTCATTCTGCAATCGAAAGTCAACGAATTCGGAACCGATACCATCGCCGCATGGACGGTCTACAGTAAGATCGACGCGATCTTCTGGATGACGATCTCCGCGTTCGGCGTGGCGATCACCACGTTCGTCGGGCAGAATTTCGGTGCACGGAAGTTTGACCGCATCAAGCGCGGCGTCAAGGTATGCTTCGGTATGTCGGTTGTTGCAAGTACGGTCATCAGCGTGTTTGCAGTGACCTGCGGCGGCTTTATCTGCCGTATGTTCAACGACGCCCCCGGTGTGCTTGCGGTCGGTGAAGTGATTCTCAAGACGGTTCCGCCGCTGTTCATTACCTACAATGCGATTGAGATTTTCAGCGGTACGGTC
>JAZQWK010000111.1:0-3847 GCA_045632325.1 Eubacteriales bacterium | reverse complement strand
CAGAATGACCCAGTTGTTGATCAGATTCGGATCTTCTCGACCGCATAGGTATGCAATGTTGGGTTCAAACAGCATGAACAGCAGCGCGACATACCAGACAACACGGCGGAACGACTTATGTTTACGGCAGTCATTGACCATAAAACAGAGAAGTACGATCGCCAGCAGAATACGCGGTAGGGAGATACCGCCTGCGATGCTTAAAAGGGTAGAAAGCGCGCCGAGGCTGTCGAGAATCAATGCGGCTGCAATGACAAGCAGCGTGATTCCTATGATCACAGATTTGAAATTTCTTCGTTTCATGAATGATGTAACCTCATTTCTTCAATTTTTTCGTAAAGATTTCGGTAATAGGAGCGGGAGAAATATGCGGATTTTTCGCATCCGGCGAAACCGATTTCTCCGTTTCCGACCAATTCTCTGCGAAGTCGCTCAATATGCATGACATTGACGATGCAGGATTTGGAGATGCGGACGAACGATGACGGAAGCAGATGCTCCAGCGCAGTCAGCGTGTGCGGTGCAGTATAGATATCCCGCTTGGTGTGAGCATAAACGCGGTTATCTCCTGTTTCAAAGTACAGAATGTCGCTGTGGGATACGATATATTCCGTATTATCACGGGTGAGCAGAATCGAGCTTTGCGGCGTCAATACCGTTTCGATGGCTTGCATGATGCGGCGGCATTGCTCGGACGGTGCGCGGCATCGGATCACGATTTCCTCGTCTGCGTCTTCGGCGAATTCAAAGCGGATATTCAAGCGGTGTCACCTCCTCCGGATGTGATATTATTATACCGCCTTTTCCGTTATTTGTAAAGACGATTTCTGTGACAGGCAGAAAATCGGGGATGAGAGGTAAAAAAACACCGCACAGGCGAACCTGTACGGTGTGACGGATATCAAATCAATCCAATTCCTGATTTTCAATAATCTTGATATAAAGATTATCCAGTGTCTTGAGAATTGCCTTTTCGGATTTCTCATAGAAGGATGCTACATTGTTGTCGTTGACGCTCATCAGGTCATAGAAGCAGTAGAAGACCTTGCGGAAGTTGGAGTCAAAGCCGAGGTAGGTACCGCCGATATCGAGAACCTGAGAATCGTAGATGATATCGAGCATTTCGAGTGTTTCGGTATCGCGTGTGGACTTGCCGCGGATGAGATCTTCGATATACGCAGTGGTGACGGGCATGCTTTCATAAGCAAACTGTTCCAGGCAGGCACCGACCAGTTCGGGACGCAGAATGGTGGTGGGAACACAGACAGCAGGAGACCATACATAGCAGCGGTATTCCGACTGAGATTCATCGTACTTGGGCATTGGAACAACACCGAATTCGATATCAGCATCACGCAAGCCTGCCATACCGCTGACATTGGAAATGGTATACAGCGACAGACCGTCGCCGAAACTCTGTCCAACATCGACGTAGTGGCGGAAATAACCCTGAGAAACAGCGGGATCAAGGAAATAATCGTAGGTTTTGTTGAAGACTTCCAGCAGCTTATCGCTCCAGAAATTGAGAACGAGGCCATCTTCGGTGTATTCGGTCAGCTGGATGCCGACAGCGAACGGAATGTTGCCGAGAGATTCCGTCAAGTCGCCTGCATAACCGGTCTTATCGTTATAGTCCATCTTGCCGTCGCCGTTGACGTCGATGGAAACCATGCGTGCCTGCTGCAGGAATGTATCATAGGTCCATTTGCCGTCGCGTACCATCTGATAATGGTCGGGCATATCGTATTCAGCGGCGATATCCTTGTTGAAGAATACGCTGGAGGGAGTATTCAGAATGATGTCACCGAAACCGAAATAAGTTTCCGTGCCGATACGGAATGTATCGATCATGCTCTTGGACCACCACGGCGCATCAAAATTGACGTAGGGAAGAGCATCGAGATTGTATACGGCATTGTTGGTTGCATAGTCACTGTACCCATCGATGCAGTGCGTAAAGACCATATCGTATGCGTCATCGCCGGCCTGCACCACTTTCATAACATCCTTGTGTGCCTGACCGTCAGCACCCCATGCGGGTTCCGCAATCTTGACATTCAGCGCTTCTTCAACATTTCTGAGACGGTGGAAACAAGCGTCTTCAACAGAGTCACCGGTTTCCTCTTCCGGGAAATAGTATTTCAAAACATTACCCCACTGGACAGAGAAAATACGCAGTTCTTCTCCGCCGAAGTCAAGGGCAGAGGTATCGGGTGCGGGATAACCTGCTTCTGTGACAACTTCCGTTGTATCCACCGCAGTATCGACGGCAGAGGTATCGGTTGTGGTCTGGCTGTCACCGCAGGAGGCGAGCGTTGCGATGAGCAGAAGTGCCGGTAAAACTTTTAAGTGCTTCATGATCAGATTCCTTTCTGTTAGAATATTTTGTTTGTTTTGTATAAGTATACCATAAATATAAGGAAATGTCAATAAAAAGAAAGCCTGTTTTGCAGGCTTTCTCGATGTTTTGGATAAATATTGTCAGATGTGCGCAAGGGCTTCAAAGCGGGAGATGACGTCTTCGATGGAAAGTGACGCATATCCGCGGATATAGGTGCAGACCTTGTCGTTGAAGCGGTTGTACCAATGCTCGGGAATCGCATCAATGCCGAGGCAGGCACCGATGATCGAGCCGACAGTAGCACCCGTGCAGTCGTTGTCAAGACCGATGGCGATACAGTTGGAAATGCAGGCATCAAAGTCGTTTCCGCCGAGCATCAGCGCAAAGACAATAGCGACCATGTTGTTGATCGTGTGAACGCAGTGCATACCCGCGAACTTTTCATCGATCAGCATACGCGCACGCTGATAGCAGGTCACGCGATCCTGCACAGAGAATGCCCATTCGAGTGCTTTGTAAAGCTCGGATTCTGCGGGAATCTGCTTCATACCGTCGCGGATGGCGTCGAGCGGTGTTTGGGCGGTGAATGCAGCGGCAATCGCGGCGGCACAGAACATCTCGCCGTAAATACCGTTCTGACGGTGCGTCAGATACGCATCGTTGTAGGACAGCTTTGCGGCGGCGACGGGGTCACCCGCTTCTGCGTAACCGAACGCATCGGCGCGGATCGCGGCACCGATCCACTCAATATAGCCGTTGAAATTCGCCGCACATTCGGCTTTTGTGCCGCTCAGAAGCTGCTTGAGTGCTTCGTCTTCTGCCGTGCATGCACGCGGAAGAATATCCACCCACAGCTGACCGACATCGTCAACGGAGTAATTTTTGCCGTACTTTTCAAGCAGAAGCAGGTTCAGAATGACATAGGTGATATCGTCGTCACCGGGCGCACAGCAGATGGTATCTTCCCAATAATCGGTGATCGGGTTGATGCCGTAGTGCATATAATCGGGGCTGTGGTACGACTTCTTCCAATAGGTTGTCGGCGGGAACGGCGTTCCGGTTTCTGCGGCGAGTGCCTGCATACCGAGAATCGGATGATTTTCGACGGGAACACCGAGCGTACAGCCGATGAAACGGCCAAGAATCGCGCCGCGCATACGGGCATGGAGATTGTCAACGGTTTTTTTCGGAACGTCGGCACCGTCGGGACGCTTTGCGAGAATATCGGCAAGCGCGTCGGGCTGTTTGTCTTTGTTGTGATTGTAATACATATGGTTGGCTCCTTTCGAGGATTCTGATTGTATCAAGTATAACACAAAAGGCGCATCATGTCAAGAAAAATACATTGATATTAAGAATTCAACTTAACGATCATAGTAACGCACGTCGGCACTGCCGGATCGGTTTCCTGGATCATCCCTTCGATGACGACACCAATGGGATCACCCACTTGAAAATCCTGATAGGTCAAAGCGGTTCCGTCCTCCTGCATCAGTACCGTATCTT
>JAZQWK010000110.1:0-3068 GCA_045632325.1 Eubacteriales bacterium | reverse complement strand
CCTTGACATCTTCACGTGCAAAAAATGCGTCGCGGCGTTCCGGGGACATGCCGAAAAATTCTCTGTTCTCCATGTTTGTATTACCTCCATTCTGTGCAGCCGCAGGGGTTGCGGGTGCAGGTGTTGATCTGTTTTTGATTTCTTCAAGCGCGTTGCGCTTTTCTGTGATTTCTGCATCGATCTCCGCAAGACGTGCGGACGTGCGTTCTTCGTCCGCGCGGATTTCGTTGTCTTCGGCTTCGATTGCCGCCGCTTCTGCATCAAACGCATCGCGTTCTTCCTGCGGCGTGTTTTCGTTGATTTCGCCGAATGCCGCTTCTGCTGCCGCCTCTCTTGCCTGCCAAGCCGTGCGACGCGCCGAAACGTTTGTGATTTCGGTCATAAGATCGGTGCGCTGCTGTTCCAGTCTTGCAATCTGCTGTGCAAGCAAAATCTGTCTCAGTGCCATTTTGCAAACCTCGCTTCATTTTTGATTTTGAATGCGTCAAACTGACGCTTTTTGATGTTTTCTGCTTCTGCCTTTCTTGCAGAAAGTGAAGTTTCCTCATACGCCGGGAAGGTACACGGGCTGACCTCATAGAGCTTTACGCGCTTGACCGTCCAATGCACGGTATCGTCCTGTCTCCATTCGGTTTCCTCTTCAAGGATATCAAAACCGAAAGAGCACTGGTCTACATCGCCGCGCTGGACACGCTCCCAAAGGTTCATAGCATCTGTGTCGTGGTCATTGATGCGGATGCGTCCCCACAGACCGTGATTGTCGACATGCAGTTCCAGCGTCCCGGACTTTGTACGTCCAAGCACCAGCGTCGTGTCGTGGTTGATCAGTGCGCGGACATCATCGTTTGCGATAGCATCATCAAACGCGTGCGGATCAATCGATTCTGTTGCACCGTGCCACAGTTCATAGACCGATCCAAACACCGAGAAATACCCTTCAAGGTATCGCGCACCGTCCGTCTCTGCCGCGCGGAACTGTGTCGCAAGTGATCGTCTCTCCATCATTCGTCACCTCCTGTCTGTATCAGTTTCTTTTGGTCGCCGAGCTTATCGGCGGGAATGTAGTTTTCGAGGGCTATGATTTCCTCCATGTCCTCACGCGGATCGAGCGTCATCCAGTCACGCCATTCGTTGCGTGTCATTGCAAGTGACTGCACCATCGCCTGTCCCGCCTGTACCAACTCGGCGAGTTTGTAATTATACAAGCTGCGCGGGTTAAACTTAAAATACCAACTCGGCGACAAAAGCAACTTCCGTGTCAGTTCCTGCTGGATGATCTGCGCCTTGCCCATGATTTTTGTGTTGACAAAATTGTTATACTCATCTTCGTTGTATGTACCGACTCCGACCAAAAAGGGAGGGACACCGAACATAGCGGCGACTGACCGCTTATCAAGTTCGAGATTGTCCTTGATCGCAAGATCGGTGATGGACAGCGGCTTGACCGTTTCCACGGAAAACGCTTCTGCCGGAATCATCCACGGCTCACCGTTCTCGGATGCGTCGATATACTGATTCCGCAGTTTTTTTCGCCCTTCCTTCGACTGGAATTCTTCGGATAGTCCGTCCACCTTGACGATGATCGACGGGGCAGGGGATTCCATCAGCTTTCGCTTTGTCTCGCCGGCTTGCGTGATGCACGATATCGTGTCTCGCAACGCAACGCGGTTTCCGGTGCCGATCCACGGCTTTTCCGGGTCCGGTCGGTCGACAAAGTGCAGTACCTCCGACGGATCAACGACGTGTCCGTTAATCAGGATGTCGTAGTTTGCCGCACCACGGTCACGGAATGACACCTGCGATGCAGGTACGGGGATCATATCGCCGATAAACTGTCCGCCCGGTTCCGTCTCAACAATCGTTACCTGATTTCCGTCACCTGACAGCATCATCGTCTGCACAATGGCATAAATCCATTGCTTGCGTGTCATGTTCCGACACGGCTCGATGTCTACACGGCGGGACAGCTCATTGACAATGCGCTTGTCGCCGTTCACGGTGTTCTCCATCAGCCGGATCGTCATAGACGACGTAAGGTCTGCATACGCATTGACGCAGGCAAGCACCTCCGGGCATTTGTCAAGCGACCGATATCCATTGCCGCAGAAAAAGTCATACCCGGATTTGTCCGTCAGAAACACAGCCCCGCGTTTTTCGGGTGCATCCCTCTCTCTGATTCCGGCTTTGCCGCGATTTGCGTGTGCCGTTTTCCTGTACTGCTGACTCATTATTCAAGCCACTCCTTGTCTCTCTCTGATTTTTCCATGTTTTCGAGCATTCTGATGCAGGCAAACACCGCCGCATCAAATACGTCGATTCGCATATTCGGCAGTATTTTTTCATACTGCACCATGTCGTCCGTCTTCTCGATTGCCTTGACATTCATCACGCAGTACTCAAACGGCTCTGCGTGCAGGTAATACAGTTTTCCGGCTTTTGCCTTGGTCTCGATGTGCCGGAATCCCTCGGATTTTTTGTAAAAATACTGCGGTTGATCGATGATCTTAAATCCCGCTTTTTTCATGCCCATGAAATATTCACGGCAGAATTTTCGGTCATGTCCGACTTGCGCGATCTTAAATCCAGCTTTACGCTTCCCGATAAACCAGTTGACGATCTCCGCGTGGTTGACCGTGTTGTCGTTGGACATATCAAGCCATCCGTCGTCCTTCCATCCGAACAGCGGGATGTTGTCCTCGTCCGCTTTTTTGACCGCCGCTGTGATTGGAAACCAACAGTGCGGAATGATGATATCGACGTCGCCGTATGTTCCGTACAATGCCGACGCGGTAAGGTCGTGCATCTTTGATAAGTCCGCGCCACCGTACCACTTGATCGGCATCCGCATAAGTTCTTCAAGTGTCCAGTTGTACGCGCTGTCGGATTTTTGGAATTCCTTGATGTCGAAATACGACCGCATCGACTGCGTGTAGATGTTCAAGGATTTCGCTAAAAAATCTTTTCTTTGCTGCGGGTCGTTCTGCGCTTCCAGTGCCTGTGCCAGGATGTCATCGGGGCGAATCGTTACGCCATAATTCGGATTTGCGATCTCATGCTGATACGGATTC
>JAZQWK010000109.1:0-5548 GCA_045632325.1 Eubacteriales bacterium | reverse complement strand
GGCAGTTCCGAAGGTTGCAACGATCGACCCCGATGCGTGCAATATGCTCAAGAACGGCAAGTGCGGTCTCTGTGCGCGTGTCTGCGCGGCAGGTGCCATCGACTATAAGCAGGAAGACTCCTTCGTCACCGAAAAGTACGGTGCGATCGTTGCCGCTACCGGCTTCAACCACATCTCCCTCGATCAGTTCGGCGAATTCGCGTACGATCAGTCCAAGGACGTCATCACGTCTCTGGAATTCGAGCGTCTGACGAACGCCGCAGGTCCGACTGCAGGTAAGCTCCTCCGTCCGTCCGACGGCGAGCATCCGCATAAGATCGTCTTCGTTCAGTGCGTCGGCTCCCGCTGTGACGGCTGTGCGGAAAAGGGCAAGGAATACTGCTCGGGTATCTGCTGTATGTACACGGCAAAGCACGCGATGCTGACCCGCGACAAGTACCCGGATACCGACGTTACCGTCTTCTACATCGACGTTCGTACACCCGGTAAGGCGTTTGACGAGTTCTATCGCCGCGCGGTCGAGGAATACGGCGTCCACTATATCAAGGGTACGGTCGGTAAGGTCGTTCCCGAAGGCAAGAAGCTGATGGTACAGGGCTCCGATCTGATCGGCAACCGCCAGCTGCACATCGACGCGGACCTCGTCGTCCTCGCAGCAGCAATGGAACCCGACAAGACCGCAAGAAGCCTTGCAACGATGCTGACGGCGTCCATGGACACCAACGACTTCTTCACCGAAGCGCATCCCAAGCTCCGTCCCGTCGAATCTCCGACGGCAGGCGTGTTCTTAGCCGGTGCGTGCCAGGGTCCCAAGGACATTCCCACCACCGTTTCCCAGGCAAGTGCCGCTGCGGCAAAGGTCATCGGTCTGCTCTGCAAGGATAAGCTGATGGGCAACCCGTGCGTTGCGGGCGCTGACGAAATGATGTGCTCCGGATGCTCCACCTGTGCCAACGTATGTCCCTACGGCGCAATTACTTACATTGAAAAAGAATTCAGAATGCCCGACAGAACGACGAAGATCCGCCGCGTAGCGCAGGTCAACCCGGCTGTCTGTCAGGGATGCGGTGCTTGTACGGTCGCTTGTCCGTCCGGTGCACTGGATCTTGCGGGCTTTAAAAACAATCAGATCATGGCGGAGGTTGATGCAATATGTCGGAACTGAATACGGAATATAAACCGCTGATCGTCGCGTTCTGCTGCAACTGGTGTTCGTATGCGGGCGCAGTCCTGGCGGGCAACAATCGCCTTGCATATCCCGCGGACGTCAAGATCATCCGCGTGCCCTGCTCCTGCCGCGTCAACCCGATGTTCATTCTTCGTGCGTTCCAGCGCGGTGCGGACGGTGTCATCCTCTGCGGATGCCATCCCGGCGACTGTCACTATACCACGGGTAACTACTATACCCGCCGCCGCATGACGCTTCTGTTCTCGATGCTCGATTATCTCGGCATTGAGCGCGAGCGTACCCGTGTCGAATGGGTCTCTGCGGCAGAGGGTGCGAAGTTTGCTGCAACGATGAACGATTTTGCGTCCAAGGTTGCCGCTCTCGGACCGAATAAAAGACTGGAGGATCTGCGATGCAAACAGTAACAAGAGAACAGCTGATCACGCGCGCGGCAGAGCTTCTTGCTGACGGAACCGTTGAGGCGGTTCTCGGCTGGCAGCGCGGTAACTTCGACTACGACGTTACCCCGGCGATCTTCACCGATGCCCAAACGCTTGCCGATGCGTTCGTTTGGGGCGATTTCTGCGGCGCGAATCTCTCCAAATATCTCGTTTCCAAGGCAAAGAACGTCCAGGGTAAGCTGCTGGTGTTCTTAAAGCCCTGCGATACCTATTCTTTCAATCAGCTCCTTTGCGAGCACCGCTTTGACCGCGAAAAGGTCTACGCCGTCGGCGTGCCCTGCGGCGGTATGGCGGATATCAACCGCATCCGTGAGATCGTCGGCGACGGTATCACCGCGATCGCCGCAGAGGGAGACGGCTTTACCGTTACGACCCTGTACAGCGACGAGCCGATCACCGTTGCGATGTCTGACGTGCTGGCTGAACGCTGCGTCAGCTGTAAGTCCAAGAAGCACGTTGCGTACGACGAGCTGATGGGCGAGACCGGTGAGATCACCGATGCAAACCGCTTTGACGAGGTCGAGCGTCTGGAGGCAATGAGCGCAGACGAGCGCTTTGCGTTCTGGCAGGAGCAGCTCTCCCGCTGCATCCGCTGCAACGCCTGCCGCGACGTTTGTCCCGCGTGCACCTGCGAAAAGTGCGTATTCGACAACCCCAATTCCGGCGTGGAGAATAAGGCTCCCGGCGGTTCCTTTGAAGAAAAGCTGTTCCACATCATCCGTGCGTACCACGTCGCGGGCCGATGCACCGACTGCGGCGAATGTTCCCGCGTCTGCCCGCAGAATATCCCGCTGCACCTGCTCAACCGCAAGGTGATCCGCGATATCAATACGTTCTGGGGCGACTATCAGGCAGGTGCGACCGACGATCAGCGCGCACCGCTGGTCAACTTCACGTTTGACGATATGGAACCCTCCGACAGAAGCGAAGGAGGAAACGGCAATGCGTAAATGTAACCTCACGGCACTTCCTGCGCTCTTTTCCGCAATCGCGGCGCAGATGACGCTGTATCTTCCCACCGCCGTCAAGACGGGCGGTGCGGCATTCACCGAATGGTCCGAGGGTGCGGAATACTCCGACGCTCTCCGTACCGAAAAGAGCCCCAAGGAGCTGTTCTTCCCGCAGACCGAGGATCTCGCCGCGTTCCGCGTGGAAGGCAAAAAGATCGAGATCTGTGACATCCGCCGCGATACCGAGGACTTCGTCGTCTTCGGCGTCCGCGCGTGTGATGCAAAGGCGATGGACGTCCTTGACCGCGTATTCCTGACCGAGCCGCGCGACAGCTACTATGCAAATCGCCGCGAGCACGGTGTCATCGTCACGATGGCGTGCGCAAGACCCGATGAAAACTGCTTCTGCACCACGTTCGGCATCGACCCGAGCGTTCCCGGCGGAGACGTTTCCGCATGGAAGACCGATGATGCCGTTTATTTTGAAGCGATCACCGAGAAGGGTGCGCAGTTCCTTGCAACGATCGACGGTCTGACCGAGGATTGTGACACGGCTGCCGTTGACGCACAGAAGGTCACCATCGAAAAGATCCTTGCAAAGCTTCCTCTCTCCGAGCTGAAGGCAGATGCGTTCGGCGGCGGCAAGACCAAGGAGCTGTTTGACGATCCCGCATGGGACAAGCTGTCCGAGGGCTGCCTTGGCTGCGGTACCTGCACGTTCGTCTGCCCGACCTGCCAGTGCTACGATATCCGCGATATCAACACCGGCGACGGCGTTATCCGCTATCGCTGCTGGGACTCCTGTATGTACTCCCAGTTTACCAGAATGGCACACGGCAACAACCGTAATACCCAGAAGGAGCGCTTCCGTCAGCGCTTCATGCACAAGCTCGTTTATTTCCCCGAGAACAACGACGGCGTGTTCTCCTGCGTCGGATGCGGCCGCTGCCTGCAGAAGTGCCCCATCTCGATGAATATCGTTAAGGTTATGAAGAAAGTTGGGGGTGAATCGAAATGACGAATGAAACGCTGATTCCCGTGCTCGGTGTGATCACCGACGTACGCATCGATACGCCCGATATCAAGACCTTCCGTGTACTCACGCCCGACGGCAAGAAGCCCTTTGACCACAGACCCGGTCAGTGTGCTATGCTGTCGATCCCCGGTGTCGGCGAGGCGATGTTCTCCATCACCTCCTCTCCGACCAACACGGAATTCATGGAATTCTCCATCAAGAAGTGCGGATGCCTCACCGAATGGCTGCATCAGGCAGAGGTCGGACAGATGGTCACCGTGCGCGGTCCGTACGGCAATCCGTTCCCCGTAGACGACGTCTTCGCGGGACGTGACCTGCTGTTCGTCGCCGGCGGTGTCGGTCTGGCGCCGCTGCGCTCCGTCATCAATTACTGCCGCGACAACCGCGACAAGTACGGTACGATCGATATCGTCTACGGCTCCCGTTCCAAGGACGACCTGCTCGACTACGAGGAGATTATCAACGAATGGGCAAACGATACCGACGTTCACGTGCATCTGACCATCGACCGTGAGCAGGAGGGCTGGGACGGTCACGTCGGCTTCGTTCCGAACTACGTCAAGGAGCTGGGCTTCGATACGAACAAGACCGCGGTTCTCTGCGGACCTCCGATCATGATCAAGTTCACGCTGGAGGGTCTGTGCGCTCTCGGCTTTGAGAAGACACAGATCTACACGACACTGGAGCTTCGCATGAAGTGCGGTGTCGGTAAGTGCGGACGCTGCAACGTCGGCTCCAAGTACGTATGTAAAGACGGTCCCGTCTTCCGCTGTGATGAGCTGGAAGAACTGCCGAGCGAATATTAAGACGAGGTAATTATGGAAAAAACAGTCAATATTTTCCTTTTCGGAAAGAAATACGAAGTTCCCGCAGAGCTGACCATCATGACGGCAATGGAATACGCCGGCTATCAGCTCGTTCGCGGCTGCGGCTGCAGAAACGGCTTCTGCGGCGCGTGCGCAACCTTCTACCGCATCAAGGGTGAGCGCGATCTGCACGCTTGCCTCGCATGCCAGACCAAGGTTGAAGACAATATGTACATCGCAACCCTGCCGTTCTTCCCGCTCGTCAAGGCGGTCTACGACATGGAAAAGGTCACCCCGACGGAAGCGATCATGATGCAGCTGTATCCCGAAATTTACGCTTGCGTCGGCTGCAACGCCTGCACCAAGGCTTGTACCCAGGAGCTGAACGTCATGCAGTACATCGCATACGCACAGCGCGGCGATTTCGCGGCTTGTGCTGAGGAATCCTTCGACTGCGTCATGTGCGGCGTCTGTTCCTCCCGCTGCCCCGCAGGTATCTCCCATCCGCAGGTTGCAATGCTGGCACGCCGTATCAACGGTAAGTATCTTGCTCCCGGCTGCGGACATCTCGAGGACCGCGTCCGTGAGATCAATAACGGTGACTTCAAGGAACTGATCGAGGCTCTCATGCAGAAGCCCATCGAGGAAATGAAGGAACTTTACAACACGCGTGAAATTGAGAAATAAGGAGGAGCGGCACAATGTATTCTGAACAGTTTCAGGCATCTCTTGCACTCGTAGAAGCAGCAAGAGCCAAGAACCTCGCGATGGAGCCTGCCCGCATGACCGCGGAGCAGAAGGAACAGGTTCTGTCCGCATTCCATCCCGACTACAGAGAAGACCAGTTTGAAGCGCTGAAGATCGGTCCCAACGCCGGCGACCGCGTCCCGCACGAGCTGGCAGAAATGCTGCAGGCGCACAGCCGCATCACCGCAGACAGCGTTGATCTCTCTAACCCCGACTACGATACCGACGTTCTCGTCATCGGCGGCGGCGGTGCAGGTACCGCTGCGGCAATCGAGGCACACCGCGCGGGCGCATCCGTCATGATCGTGACCAAGCTCCGTATGGGCGACGCAAACACGATGATGGCAGAAGGCGGTATTCAGGCAGCGGATAAGCCCAAC
>JAZQWK010000108.1:0-7380 GCA_045632325.1 Eubacteriales bacterium | reverse complement strand
GACTCATGGATGACCCGATCAACGTCCACAGCTGCTGCGTGACTGTTTCCAAGGTCATCGACGCGCGTACTCTTGTCTGCCGTTATGAGCATCCGCAGGCGTGCGGATTCCACTATTGGGCAGAGCAGGGTGACGAGATCGTCTTTATCGAGCGCAGACATATGAACGGCATTGCCAAAGCCACAGTTGACAGCTACACGCTCGGCGAAACCTACGAAACCTTTACCGTGGTCTTTGCAGAGGAGCTGCCCGCAGATATTCTTGAAATGGCGAAAACACCTGCGGCACTGTCGCTTGATAATCTGACCAATACAGCGGCGTTCGTCTGCAAAAACAACCGCTTTGGTTCCTGCCGTGCGCGCGGCGTTCTGCTGTCCACACCGAAGCCTGTCCGCATTATCGGAAACGTCTTTGCATCGTCGGGCGCGGCGATTCTCGTTGCGGGTGACTCCAACTATTGGTTTGAATCGGGCGAATGTCACGACGTTGAAATTGCGGACAACGTCTTTACAGATGCTTGTCTGACCTCGGTTTACCAGTTCGGCGAGGGTATCATTTCGATCTGTCCCGTCGTTCCCGAGCCTGTGACCGAGCTTCCGTTCCACAAAAATATCCGCGTACACGATAACGTCTTTGATACGGCTGACACTCCCGTCATCTCCGCATTCTCGACGGCATATCTGACCTTTGAGAACAATACGGTCTTCCGCTCGCCTGCCGCTGAAAAGTGGCATCCGACGGCAGAGGGCTTGATTCGTCTTGACCACTGCAAGAACGTCACGGCAAAGAACAACCGCTTTGTCGGACCGTTTACCTTGCCCAAGTACGAAATCAAGGATTCTATCGACCTTGTACTGGAGGATTGATCATGACCAACGTTCCGGAACTGTTCAAAACAACGCCCGCCGTCTTTGCGGCAGGAGAAGAATACCAGATCATGATCCCCGTTTCGGGCGAGGCACTGCTTTGGATTGAGATTGGTGATAAGAAATATTACGACCACTCCAACGGCATCATGGTTTCCGATACCGATATGCATCGCGTCTGCGTGCCGCAGAAGGTACTCAACGAAAAGAAGGAATACACGGTCGTTTACCGAAAGATCATCGACCGCAAACCGTATTATCCCGAATCGGAGGATGAAGTCAGAACGACGTTTTCGTTCCGTCCCGTCAAGTCTTTTGCAGAAACCGATACTGTCCGATTCTACCATCTTTCCGATACGCACGGCAGACCGGAAATGCCGATCGAGGCGGCGAAATACTTCGGTGACAGCCTTGATTTTCTGATTTTCAACGGTGATATGATCGACCATTCCGGCGATACCAAAAACTTTGAGGTGCTGTTCCGGATTGCCGAGGAGCTGACGCACGGCGAGATTCCGATCATCAATTCCCGCGGCAATCACGATATGCGCGGCTACTGTGCCGACCGCATCAAGAATTATACGCCTGCGGTCAACGGTCTGACCTACTACACGGTGCATCTCGGCGATCTCTATTTCATTCTGCTCGACTGCGCCGAGGACAAGGACGATGCTTCGATTGAATACGGTCATACCGTTGCGTGCCATGCGTTCCGTGAAGCACAGACGGAATATCTGCGTGATATCATTGCCGACAAGGAACATACCTATGGTGCTCCCGACATCGCGCATACCTTCGTTCTCTGCCATATGCCGTTTACCCGCATCGACCGTGCGCCGTTCAACATTGAACAGGACATCTACCGCGAATGGACGCGTCTGCTCTCCGACGACGTACATCCCGATCTGATGATCGCAGGTCATATGCACCGCGCGGGTATTTACCGTCCGGGCGATGTAAACGACAGCTACGGCGTGAAGTTCCCCGTCGTCATCGCGGGAGAACCGCAGTCGAACCGCTACATCGGCGGTGCATTTGCCGTAACGAAAGACGGCATCACCGTTTGCTTAACCGACAACGAAAGAAACGCAGAGGAAATCGCTCTCTGATGCTCTGCGTTCCCAATACAAAGAAAACCCATTCTGAAAGGATAATTATCATGCTCCAACTCTTAAAACAGATTTGCGAAATTCCCGGTGTTTCCGGTCGTGAACAGAAAATCGCCGCCGCTATCCGCGACATCATGGCACCGTATACCGACGAGGTCCGCATTGATACGCTCGGCAACGTCATCGGCGTTCTGCGCGGTACGGCTTCCGCTGATACCAAGAAAAAGATCATGTTCTCCGCTCATATGGACGAAGTCGGCTTCATGGTCACCAAGGTTGATGACAACGGCTATATGCACGCGGTCAACGTCGGCGGTCCCAATATGATCTCCGCATCCTACCGCGAAATCATTTTTGACAACGGTGCGCACGGTATGCTCGTTCCCGTCGTCGGCTGTGACGGTCACGGACAGGTCGGCAAGTGCGTCGTTGACGTCGGTGCGGCAAATCGCGAAGAAGCAGAAAAGGTCGCGCTTCCCGGCGATACCTTCACGCTGAAGGCAGAGATCATTCCGATGGTCGGCACCCGCTATGCAGGTCATCCCGTTGACGACCGTATTGGATGTGCAATTCTGATTGAAGCCGCAAAGCAGCTGTGGGAAGGTGAACGTCCCGCAAACGACATTTTTTACGTCTTCTCCGTACAGGAAGAAATCAACGGCAACGGCGGTCTGACGGCAGCTTACGCAGAACGTCCCGATATCGGTATCGCAATCGACGTCTGCGGTGTCGGCGATATGGTCGGCTCCGATCCGATGATCATGAAGCTCGGTGACGGCGCTGCGATCAAGGTTAAGGACTCCACCATCATGTGCGACTGGCCGCTCGTCCAGCAGATGTTCCGCGCAGCAGAAGATAACGGCATCAAGTACCAGCGTGAGATTCTGCTTGCAGGCGGTACGGATGCAACGTCTATGCAGAAGGTCGCCGCAGGTGTCCGTGCGGGCTGTATTTCCATCCCGATGCGTTATCTGCACACTTCCGCGGAAATGTTTGACATGGCGGACGCCGAAGCTTGCGTTGCACTGACGGTCGCTCTGTCCCGTGACGCTTCTCTCGGTCACTGATACTGAAATAACTGCTTGAATACAAAAACATGCCGTCGGACGCACTGTCTTACGGCATGTTTTCTATTTCTTTGAGTTTTGCGTGACGGAGATCGTAATCGGGCATGACCGAGCGGATCAGCGCATAAAACGCGGTGGAATGATCCATATGCCGCATATGCGCGACCTCATGCAGAATCACCGCATCGACGGCATCGCGTGGATACTGCATCAGACGATAGGAAAAGCACAGATGCACACGCCCGTCGGGATATTTTCGGCAGGAGCCGAAACGCTGCTGTGCGGCGGTATAGGAAATTTTTTCAGGGCAGGGAAGTCCGAGCAAATCCGTGAAGTGACGGACACGGTCGGGAATATACGCGGCGGCGCTGTCTTTCAAGGCGCGGATATCCCCTTCAGTGAGGGTGGTATGCATTCGATCGGGTGTGACGGCTTTCGCACGCGTGACGGCAGACAGAACTGCGGCAAGATTGCGGCGCAGAAAGTCCTCGGCTGTCTTTTGTGCGGTACGCCGCGGGATACGGAGAACGATCTCTCCCGTGATCGGCTGTACCTTGATTTCCATTGTATAACGATCAGATCGAATTAAAGTATACGCGGGAAGTCCGCACTTTTCTGCTACTGCTTTTTTATCGGGTGTTTTCATGGATACCGAGCGCTCCGAGCTTCTCCTCCGTATAAACGGCTACGCCGCGGTCAAGCAGAGCCTGTGCTGTGACGCCGTTTCCAACGCAAAGAGTTCCGGTAAACGTGCCGTCGTAGATTTGTCCGCATCCGCAGGAGGGTGAGCGCGCCTTGAGCAGTGCTGTTTTTGCACCGGTCAGTGCGGCGAATTTGCTGACTTCCTCGGCTCCGCGTCGGTAAGCATAGGTCACGTCTGCGCCGTCACGGCGAAGAACGGTTCCGTCGGGCTGGATCTCTGCGGGAATTCTCGGTGTCGGAAGACCGCCGAGTACCTCACCGCAGACGGGAATCAGAAGATACGTTTCGGAAAGTGCAGAGATGACGTCTTGGGGAAGCGGCTTCGTTTTGCCGTCGTAGCGGCAGGCGGTACCGAGCAGACAGGCGGAGACGAGAAGTGGCTTGCGCGTATCGGATGTAAAGGTCAGATCGTGGGAAATGAGATTGCCGTCCGCGTCATAGACGAGCTTGAGCAGAAAGAACGGCACGTCCTGCGGCAATAAATTCAGAAAAATGCGGTCACCTTCCCACATCGGAAGTCCGAAAAGCTGTTCTTTGGAGATCCACTGAAGGTCGCCCTCCTCACAATCCTCGCGGAGCGTTCCATCAAAATTGTGTGCGTAAAACAGATGCATCTGCTCCGTTTCATAGTTCGGAGAGCAGAATGAAATAAGACCGCGATAGGTGCAATCGGTCAGAGTCAGTCCCGTTTCTTCTTTTGCTTCACGCAGGATGCAATCAAGAGGAGATTCGTATTCCTCAAGATGACCGCCGATGCCGATCCATTTGTCTTTGTTGCAGTCGCCGACTTTTTTGACGCGGTGCATCATCAGATACTGACCGTCTTTTTCAATGTAGCATAGAGTCGTGTTTTTCATGCCGTGCCTCCGAATTTGTGAAAAGGGTACAAAGAGAAACGTGAATCCGATCGGATCACACGACGTCAGGGAAGGAGGATGCGCGTGCCGGTGCGGGAGGATTCATAAATTGCGGAAATCACGGCTACGGTGCGCATGGCTTCCAAAGAAGTGTAATAGAGCGGTTCTGTGCCTGCGATCGCCGCCAGAATGTTGGCAAACTGGTATTCATGGAGATCGGTTGAGATCGCTGTGGGGTCGGAAAAGCTTTTGTAACCGGAGTTGTTATTGACGAGCAGATCGATGCCTTCAGCGTGAACGAACGCGTCCTCCTCGATCGTAAGGCTGGCAGACGTGCCGCACAGCTCGAGCCGACGCGGTTTTGCGTAAGTGACAGCCGTGGAGCCGTCGATAACGCCGAGTGTTCCGTTCGGGAAGACGAGACTTGCGACGGCGGTATCTTCTACTTCAATGTCGTGAAGCAGGGTAGCGATATGACCGGATACGGACGTCGGATAACCGAGCAATCCGCACATCATATCGATGCCGTGGATGCCCTGATTCATCAGTGCACCTCCGCCGTCCATGGCTTTCGTACCGCGCCAGCTTCCCGCATAATAGGACGGTGCGCGGTAGTATTTCATGGATAAAAGGCCCATGATCATTTGTCCGAACTTGCCGTCGGCAATGGCTGCCTTGACGCGGCGGTAAACGGGAGAGAACCGTAATTGTGAGATCGGTGCGCAGAAGCGGCCGGTTTTCTGCTCAATTTCGATGATGCGTTGACATTCCTCGACCGTCAGTGCCATAGGCTTTTCAACGATGGCGTATTTGCCGTGTTCCATGATCGTCTCTGCAAGAGAAGCATGCGTACCGCTGGGTGTGCAGACGGAAACGACCGAGATCTCATCGGAGAGAATCTCCTCCATGGAAGCGTATGCCTTCATATTGCGTGCGGCAGCAAATGCAGCGGCGCGTTCGGTATTTGCATCAAAGACGCCGACAACGTCTGCTCCTGCATTCAGAAGCGCCGTCAGATGCGTATCCGCGATCATACCGCATCCGATGAGCGCGGCTTTTATATTATTTGACATAAGCAACTCCTGTTCAAAAATTCGATAAGAAGAGGAGCTGGTGCTCCTCTTCTTTGTTTGGATGATGTAAGAAATTACTGGTTGTCGGAACCGTACCAGCGACCGCCCTGTTCCGCCTTTTCGTCGTGTTCGATCAGCTGCATGTGGTTTTCGATGACCTTGCGGTAAACCTTGACATACAGGTCGATGACGTCCTTGTCAAGATAGTTGAATCTCGGTGCGGAGAAGCAGTACTTGGTCAGAGACGGATCGCAGAGATGGTCGTCATCTCTGACGTCGTGTTCGTTGTTTGCGATACGGGAGGGAACACCCTTGTTGGTCATGTCAAAGGTCTTGAAGAAGGGATGCGTGTGCAGGCAGAAGTTACCGCCGTCCCAGCAGCCGGGATGACCTTCAGCACGGATCGCTTCGCAGAACTTCTGGACGGACAGACCGTGGAGCTGTTCGGGATAGTAAGCCGCGTGCGGTTCGTACCAGCCTGCCATGTTGGAGCCGGTGGATTCGTCGACACGCAGGGGCTTGAAGCCGGGCAGATCAGCAAGCTGATCCCAGAAGTAGGACATTGCTTCTCTGATCTTTGCGCATCTTTCGTCGTAATGCTTGAGCTGATCGCGAGCGATTGCGGTACAGACCTGGTTTGCGCGACCCTTGGCACCGCCGAGTGCGATGTGGAAGTAATCCTTCAGATCGTCACATTCCTTGATATAGTTTGCGTTGTTGCGTTCGTAGTGACCGAATGCCATGGCGCGTTCGTAGATCTTTCTGTCGTTGGTAACGAGAACACCGAGTTCACCGCACGCGAAGGACTTGGTGCTCATCAGGGACATTGCCGCAACGTCGCCGAACGTACCGAGCTTCTTGCCCTTATAGAGACCGCCCTGAGCGTGGGAAACGTCTTCGATGACCTTGAGGTTGTGCTTGCGTGCGATCTCCATGATCGGATCCATGTCAGCGGGATAGGAGTAGTAGTGAACGACCATGATCGCCTTGGTACGGGGCGTGATGCATCTTTCGAGGTCAGCGGGATCCATGCTCAGCATATCGTTGATATTGCAGAAAACCGCGGATGCGCCGAAGTTGATTGCCTGGGAAACGGAACCCCAGTAGGTCTTGGTCGGGCAGATGATCTCATCGCCTTCACCGAGACCAATGGCGTACATTGCGGAGGTCAGTGCCATCGTACCGTTGCAGTATGCGATACAGTAATCGGTGCCCTGCCAAGCAGCAAATTCTTCCTGGAACTTTTCGGTAACGTCGGTGAAAGAGAACGCACCGCGTTCGATGACTTCCATGGCAGCTGCCTTTGCTTCATCGGTCAGAATCATCTTGCGAAACAGCTTGTCCGCCTTGTCTGCGGGGATGGAGTCGGGAGTGATGACGGGATTACCGCCGAGAATTGCCAATTTTTCCATGAGTATTTCTCCTGTATATAGAATGTATGATGATATCGGGGCCGAGGATCGGCTCACCGTAAGATTCAAAAGAACGGCAAGAACAAAATTGGATTTACTGTCTATCATTATAACAGAAAAATCAGCGTTTGGCAATGGATTTTCCAAAAAAATGAATCAAATTCAAAGAAATTCCGTTGCAAAATGCCATCGGATGTGTTATAATGAGAAAAACAGACCGAAACGGAGGGAGACAAACTTGAAATTGTTCCGCTCACGCGCAGAAAAAGAACTGGATTCCATTATTGTGGAGCT
>JAZQWK010000107.1:0-4759 GCA_045632325.1 Eubacteriales bacterium | reverse complement strand
ATAAGAACGATTTATCAGCTTTCCCAAAATGCCGTACCGAAAAAATATATTGACAAATCGTGTCTACTGTGATAGACTATATGCAGAAAGTCTACTGCATTAGACAGTGAGAGGAGTATACCCATGAACATCCCGAAAATACACGAAGAAGAATACCGTTTCTGCCTGATCCTGTGGGAACACGAACCGATCAGTGCCGCCGATCTTGCGCGCCTGTGTGCTGATGAGCTCGGCTGGAAACGGACAACGACCTATACAGTCATCAAGCGGCTTGGGGAACGCGGTGTACTGGTCAATGAAAAAGGTACGGTCACATCCCTTGTTTCCAAGGATGATGCACAGTCGTATGAAATTGATGAATTGGTGGAAAAGAAGTTTGAGGGCTCCTTACCCGCGTTTCTTGCCGCGTTCACAAAACGGCAGGACGTTTCCGAAGATACGCTGGATGCGCTGCAGGCGATGATCGACCGTGCGAGAGGTGAGCGAAAATGACCGCATTTTTTCTGCGCATCGTCAACATCAGCATTTCGGCAAGCGTATTTACGGCGGTCATCCTGCTTTTGCGTCCGCTTATGAAAAAAGTGCCGCGCTGGGTGTATGTCCTGCTTTGGGGACTGGTCGCACTCCGACTGATTCTGCCGTTTTCCATCGAAAGCCCCATCAGTCTGATGCCGCGCACCGACTGGGTGATTGAGGATTCGATTCAGGGACAAGTACCTTCTGTCGAGATCGAACCTCTGCCGGACAGTCCGCCTGCTGCAGAATCGACAGAATTTGAAGAATCCCCTGCCATCCCCGCACCGCCGCCCGTGGCAAAACCCGAGACGAACCGCGAAATCCATATCCCGTTTGTCCTTTCCTGTGTGTGGATTGCCGGTGTCGTCGGTATGCTTGCCTATACAGCGATCTCGACACACCGTCTGCAAAAAAGTCTCGGTACTGCAATCCGTCTGCGGGACAACATCTATGAAAGCACCGCCATTGACGCGCCGTTTGTGCTTGGAATTTTGAAGCCGCACATCTATGTTCCGCGGAGACTTGACGACGGGGCGCTGACCTATGTGATCGCCCATGAGCAGTCGCACATCCGCCGCGCAGACCATCTTTGGAAGCCGCTCGGCTTTCTGCTTTTGACCGTGCATTGGTTCAACCCGGTTTTGTGGTATGCGTATATTCTGCTTTGCGGCGACATTGAGCTTGCGTGTGATGCGCGTGCGGTAAAGCAATTCGGGGATGATGAGCGCGCCGATTACTCCGAGGTTCTGCTTGCTTACAGCGCAAAACACCGTCATATGATCTCTGCCTGTCCGATTGCATTCGGGGAAGCCGATGTCACAGAGCGCGTGCAGGCGGTGCTCTATGATAAAAAGTCGGCACCGATACGGGTGGTGTGTGCGCTGATTGCTGTCACAGCGGCGGCAGTCTGTTTTCTGACACAGCCAAACGACGATCCGCTGATCTCCCTTGACGGTTTGATTGCCTATTTCGATCAGCCGAAGTTTGTCGACCCGCGGTCCGTTCCCGGGATTCAGATAGCCGAGGAGCTGACCGCGCTTGATGCGGTGCTGTCACTTGAGGAAATCTCGATGGACGCGAAAACCAATATGCACATTTACACGATGTACTATACCTCCGACGGTTTGTCCATGCGTGCGGAGCTGTATCTGCCCGAGGACTATGAGGAAAACAATTATCCGACGCTTCTGTATGCCCCTGAGGCATGGAATCTGAAAGTATGGGGATATTGTCATCTTTTTTATAACTGCAAAATGAACGTCATTGTCGTTTATAACCGCGGCGACAACCACAGCGAAGGTCTGGAACGTGTCGGAGATTATGTGGACTTGGAGGTTTTGCTTGATATCTGCAAGCAGTCCGAGTTTCTGTCACGCGGTGGTGTTGCGGCGGCGGGCGGCTATGAAAATGCGTGCCGCGTGATGAAGCTGGCGGAAAAGCATCCGGGTGACCTGCTTGGCTGTATTGGAGTGAACGGCATGTATGATTTTTTGGATATGTATGAAAAGGATGTTGCAAACAGCAAACTTTGGAATCCTGTGTATTTCGGCGTAACACCTGACGAAAATCCTGATATTTACCGCGAATATTCCCCCATGTATTTTGCTGACCGTATCACAGTTCCAACCTTGTTGTTTGTGTACCGGGATTCACCGAATATGCCGCCTCATTACGGACAGGAGATGTACGATGCACTGACCGCAAACGGAACACCGTGCGAATTGATCGAATTAACACGACTGGATAATGATCTCAGCAAGGAAGCGATCGCCCAAACAGCGGAGTGGCTGACGGCACTTTCCAAGAAGAAATTCCATTCCGATGGCACAGATGATGAAAGCGGAGGAGAAAAATCATGATGCAAAAAACAAATTCCGACATTACTGCCTATCGCCGCAGACGCGCACTGCATTTATGGATTCCCACAATTCTGTGGTTCATTCTGATTGCCGTCGCAGAAATGCTCTTTCTTTACGATTATACATACGAAAACCTCGGCATTGTCACAGCGATCGGTTTATGGATTCTGCTTTCTCTGATCGTCCCCATTCGTCTCGGTCTGGTGAACTATCTTTTCGATGCTTCATGGGAAGGCACCGTTGCCCGTATCGAAGACCACAAACGCTGGGCCCCCAATTACGGTGCAGGCAAATGGTGGTATGAACTGGAAATGTACTGTCAGAAACCGGATGGCAGAATGATTAACAAAACAATTACCTGCGTTTCCAAGAACGTTGCAATTCATAAAAACACCATCAACCCGCAGATGTACCACGTCGGCGACCGCGTTGTCTATCTGCGCGGCACCTACGTTCCGTTCATCGTCCACCGTGAGGGTGAGATACCGCCTGCTGTCTGTGTGCTGTGCGGAAAAGACAATCCTGCGGGGTCTGACACCTGCCTTTCCTGCCATGCCGAACTTCTGAAATCGGAGGAACAAACAAAATGAAATCAAATGATATGCTTTCCGCCTACCCCCAGGTCCGCCGCAAAATTGCGCTTCGTTCCGTGCGGATTCTGATCCTGTCCGTGCTGTGGATCGCTGCGGTCACGCTTTTTGAGACGATGTATTTTCACGATTATCTGACAGAGCACCGTGTGCCGCTGATCCCTGCCGTGCTGATCTGGCTGATTCTGTATCTGCTCGGACTGTGGAACATCGGATTCTTTGCATGGCTCATCGATATGCCATGGGAGGGAACGCTTGCCCATGTGAAGTATCATACGTATTCCAAAACGCCGGGCTTGATTGTCAATCCGTCCACCATCTATGAGCAGACCGAGGAACGCCTGAAAATCCGCCTGCCAAACGGTACCACGATCCGCCGCACGATTCAGCGTCATCCAAAGCTCGATGCGGTCATTTACCGTGAGGGTGATGTTGTCCACTACTTCCGCGGGACAAACTATCCGTTCATCCTGTCCCGCAAAGGCTCACCCGCACCGCGCATCTGCGTGTTCTGCTCCGATGTTCAGCCGTATCCCGAGAGAAATATATGTGACTTCTGCGGGATGGAAGTGATTTCCAATACTGCGGAGAACAACGACACGTAAGCATTATTCGGAAATGCAATCAAATGAACGTAAAGTATTGACAAAGCATGATGTTGTGTGTTATAATGAAAACAAACGATGAGGACCGCCATTTCTCTGTAAAAATTTTCTGAAAACAGAAAAATTTCTATTGACATTACACTCAACTGTAATGTTATAATAGGAACAAAGGAGTGAACCATCATGCTGAAAATCAAGGAATTTGCAAAGCTGTGCGGCACATCGACCTTTACGCTGCGTTATTATGACGAACATGAGGTATTGTGTCCGCATGAAACAGACCCCGCCACGGGATATCGGTATTATCATCCCGATCAGCAGAAGGACATGGAAACGATTCTGACGCTGAAGGGACTGGGCTTTTCGCTGGACGATATCAAGCGTTATCTGTACGGTTCCATTCAGATCCGCCGTGAGCTGCTCGGGCAAAAAAAGAAAGAGATCGAGTATCAGATGCACTGCGCAAAGGAACAGATACGCACCATCCATGCGCTGTGCGGGCAGGATATTCTGTCGCTGTCGGAGGATACCGTGCGGGAGGTCAAAAACAGGTTTGAAGACGATCCCGAGGTGCTTGGGCGGTGGGACTACTGCGGTTCTCTGGATCCGGACACGGAGTTTTCGGGCGAGGAAGCGCTTTCCAATGATGGCGGCTTCATACCGCCGGCTCTCTTGTTTTTGCCTGACGGACAGGAATACTGGGTGTTCTTCTGGAGCCGCGGTGTTTTGTATCACACAAACCATTCCACGAATCTTTTGATACCCAATCCCTATGAAATTTTTGAGTACAACGGACAAACCTATCTGCGGCTGACCTGGCTGTCCGAATCGATTTTATTCCCGGACGGAAAAGAAACAACTCGCATCTATCGGAAAACCGATTCCCGGCGGTATGATCGAGGGGATACGTTTTTATTCCGGGACAACACAGACCTGCCGTTTGTTCCCGATGAGCGGCTGGTCGGCACATGGGATGTGTGCCAATTCATTCAAAAGCCGGAGGATTTCGATCCCCGTCAGACACCGGCAGCAACGCCAAGGGGCATATTTGACCGCATCCGCTGTACCGAGGACGGCAGACGGTTTGTGCGCTGTATCACGCCCATCGGCTATCAGGAGGTCGAGCACCGATATACCAGGGGACTGTTTATCAACAATTATTCACCGACCACGGAGCATTACGAATTCC
>JAZQWK010000106.1:0-20204 GCA_045632325.1 Eubacteriales bacterium | reverse complement strand
AAATATCTTGCGTTTATCGGATAACGGTAAATATAAGAACAGCGTCGCTTCGGATCGGAGCGGCGCTGTGGTCGTTAGATGTGTGGCTGAATGTTATTTATTTGCGGAAGACCTTTGCGTGGTGCAGGGCAATGCAGTCGGCAGTGCCGATGAGCAGTGTAACGAGCAGCTCGACCATGGCGTATAAAAATACCAGACCGAAGCCGAAGACGAAGAACGGAACGGCACCGGTCAGCGCGAACGCATCAAGGACGACCTGTTCTTTGCCGAAGAAGACGTACATCGAGGACATGAACAGAAGTGTGTTGAACAGGGGACCTGCGGCAGATGCGACGGCAAATGCGACGGGCGTGGTCTTGTCGGACTTGGGGAGCTGTGCAAGCAGATTGCGCATGCCGCGGAAGACCCACGCGGTGAGGAAGCCCATCAGCGTACGGGTAACGACGGTCATGACGAACGTGTAGAAGATGTTGATGGTCATCAGCGTTGTACCCATCGGGTCAATGCCGAAGCACTGGGCGAATGAGGTCAGACCGAAGACGAGACCGAGAAAGGTACCGCCGCCGGGACCGAGCAGGATCGCACCGATGACGACGGGAACCGGCATAAAGGTGACGGAGAACGGACCGAGACGCAGATAGCCGAGCGGTGTAAAAGCGAGGACGAGGAGAAGTGCTGTCAGTATGGCCAGTTGTACCATCCGACGGATTTTGGGATTGCGGGCAGTATGCATAGGGAACTCCTTTGGCCGCTGCCGTTCTGCAAAGCGCAGATACAGTGCGGTACTTGATGTATTTCAAACGCGGATATCCCGCGGTTTGATCAAATGGAATCAGCGATTTTTTTCGTAGATGGCAAGCAGTCCTTCAAACAGCAGATGCGGCATCTCGGTAAAGGCGACGGTGCTGTGCGGTGTCACGCGTCCGGCGTACCGTCCGCAGCAGAGCAGCGTCAGCTCGGACACGGAAACGTGCAGTTCGTGAGCGATTCGTAATACCATGCCGTCAAGCTGTGCGGCACAGCCGAGCATCAAACCCGACTTCATGGCGTCGACCGTATTTTTGCCGATCACGCGGCGCGGAGCCTCGAGCGGAATGTCGGTCAGAAGCGCGGTGTCGCGGTCGAGTGCCTGTGCGGCGGATTGCAGACCCGGCATGATGACCACACCTGCAAGCTCACCGGGTGCGGACAAAACGGTCAAAACCGTGGCAGAATCGAGCGAAGCGATGATCGCGGGACCCGTCGTGTATGCGGATGCGCCGACGGCAAGCGCACAGAGATCGGAGCCGAGCTGTGACGGATTGTCGATACGGATGCGCAGACCCGTTTTGATGCCGGAGGAAACGACCAGCGGACGGACGGGAATGAACTGTGCCGCGGCGGCGTGGATGACCTCGGTCAGAGACGGAACGACGGAGGACAGAATGACGTCCGTAACGGTCTCGGGAGGACAGCCGCGCAGCGCAAAGATCTGTTCCAGCAATACCGCGTATTCGTCGGCGGAACGGATCGGCTTTGCGGCAATTTCCGCGCGGAAGCGAAGGCGTTCCGAGGCAGGAAGCGATGGGTTGTCAGTGTGGTACACCGCAAAGGAAATCGCATGATTGCCGATATGAATGGCAAGCAGCACGGAACGTCACCTCTTTCTTTTTTTGTGCTTCATTTTGTGTATCCAATAAAATAATGATATCACAAGATTATGCATCTGTCAAGCGTATTTTCTAAAAAAACACAAAATGTTGTGGTGAACTGCGAAAATCACGCGCTGATGATCGTGGTAACCGCATGCGCGGCAATGCCGTCACCGCTGCCCGTAAAGCCGAGCTTTTCCTCGGTGGTCGCCTTGACGTTGACGGCGTCCGTATCCACACCGAATACGCGTGCAAGATGATCACGCATGGTGTCGATATACGGCGCAAGCTTCGGGCGCTGGGCGATAACGGTGGCATCGATGTTGTTGACACGGTAACCGCGTTCGGCAAGGAGGTCGCGGACGTGTGCAGCGAGGACAAGGCTGTCGGCACCGCGGTAGGTTTCGTCGGTGTCGGGGAAATGGCGGCCGATGTCACCGAGTGCCGCTGCGCCGAGCAGAGCGTCCATGACTGCATGGGTCAGAACGTCTGCGTCGGAATGACCGAGCAGTCCGCGTTCATAAGGAACGTCAACACCGCCCAAAATCAGTTTTCTGTTTTCCACAAGACGGTGGACGTCGTAGCCGTGTCCGATTCTGAATGTTTTCATAAGGAATCTCCTGTTAGAATTCTGTATGTGATATGCTTTTTCACAAGTATATCATACTTTTTTGAATTTCTCAATTCTGTTCACAGAAGATTTACGATTTTCTTGAAAAAAATTTGAGGAATTTACGTAAAAGGATTTGAAAAAATTGCAGAACTGTGATACAATATTATAATAAAGTAAATTTACCTCAATACGTCATTCATACGACGGCGGTTTACGCCGTTCGTTTCCGATAGAATCCCGGGGAAAGGAAATTGCGATCGCACGGCGATGGCTTGGTCAACATCATGAGCAACTGGCTGAAAGAAAATACGACGTTTATATGGCAGCAGCTGATGGATATCCGTCTGATCGATATTCTCGATATCGGTCTCGTATCCGTTATGCTGTTTTTCGCCTTCCGCTTTATCCGAGAGCGGCGGGCAGGCAAGCTTGCACTCGGTATCGTCCTGCTGTTTTTAATTATGATCGTCAGTGACGTGCTTGAAATGTACGTAACGCGCTTCTTTTTACAGAACGTGTTCCAGGTCGGTATTCTAGTTTTTATCGTATTGTTCCAGCCCGAGATCCGTTCTGCACTTGAGAAGATCGGCGGAGAACCGATCAAATCCATCAAGGGGATCGGTGAGCAGAAGGATTCGACGGAAACGCTGAACGTGATCCGTGAGATCAGTGAGACCATGGCGGATCTGGCGGAAGAAAAAACGGGTGCACTGCTGGTATTTGAGCGTACGACGAAGCTTGGCGATATCATCAAAACGGGCACGGTGCTCAATGCGGAGGTATCTTCGTTTTTGCTGAAAAATATTTTCTTCAACAAGGCGCCGATGCACGACGGAGCAACGATCATCTCGGGCAACCGCATCCATTCCGCAGGCTGTTTTCTGCCGCTTTCCCTCAACGACAGCATCATCAAGGACCTCGGTACCCGTCACCGTGCGGGCATCGGTATGAGTGAAAACTCGGATGCCGTGGTCATCATCGTCTCCGAGGAAACGGGAACGATCTCCATTGCCGTGGACGGAAAGCTCAAGCGCGGCTATGACGCCGATACGCTTGCGGCAGAGCTGGAAGGTCTGCTTCTGTCCGATAACATCTACAAGAAAATCAAGAACCGTAAGAGTATGAAAAAATAATGCGGATCGGTTAGGTTCCGCAATCTTTGGAAAGGATGATCAAACGTGCAGAATTCCAATTTTGATGATATGCAGAATACGACCGAGGAATCGGTCTTCGGCAAAAAAAGCGGTAAGAATTCACAGAAGGAAAACGGCATTACGATGGTGCTGTGCGTCATTGCCGCCATTTGCATTTGGTTTTACGTCATGAGCATCGACTCTCCGACCGCGACGGAAACCTTTTCATCCGTCGGCGTTACGGTCGTCAATGACCGTGATCTTTCGGTCGAAATGCCGCTTGCGCCGATCTCCGGCACAGGCAACGTCATTGAGGTCAAGCTGAAGGGCCGCAAGACGGTGCTCAACGATCTGCGTGAAAGCGATATTGAGGCATACGTCGACGTCAGTGATGTCATGACGACGGGTAAGGGCGTTTATACCGTTACCGTGGAAGCACCGGAAGGAACGGTGATTGAGGATTATTACCCCAAAGAGATCACGGTGTATATGGATAAGCGTTCCAGCGTAACGGTTCCCGTACAGGCACATCTGGAACAGTACAGCCTGGTTTCGGGTTACAGTGTCAACCTTTCCTCGCCGACCTTGTCGCTGGAATCGATTCAGGTATCCGGTCCCGAATCGGAGCTTGCCAAGATCGACCACGCACGCCTGACGGTTTCGTTTCCCGGTACCATTACCCGTTCCTTTTCCAGCGCAGGACTTCTGACGCTCGTGGATGAGAGCGGCGGTGAGATCAACACGAAATATCTGACCATGTCCGAAACGGAAGCGACCGCCCGCTACCATGTTTATACAACGAAAACGATCGATCTTTCCGTTGCGTATAAGTACGGATACTTTGCGGAGAACGGAACGGAGGTCACGATTCAGCCCAAGTCCGTCAAGGTCAAGGGTACGGTTGAGGTATTGGAGCTTCTGGAATCCCAAACGGTGGCGACCATCGATGAAACGCTGATTGCCGGCGACGGCGTTCATTCCTACCAGCTGAAGCTTCCCGACGGGGTAGAGCTTGCCGATGCCAACCAAGGCGATACCGTGTCCGTCAATATTCACTTTACCAAGGCGCAGCTGAATAAGGTGCGGATCACGACAGCCGGTGCGGAGATCATCAACGTTCCCGAGGGTAAGAAGGTCGAGATTCTGGATGAAGCGATCTCCGTCAGCATCAGAGGCACCTCCGGATCGCTTTTGTATATGACGGCAAAGGATTTTTCGTTTATCGTTGACGCGGCACCTGCTGTTACCAACGGTGACCAGTATATTACGGCGTCCATTTCGATCAAGGGCGGCAACGATGCATCTCTTTACGTGGTCGGTGACTATTCCGTTCAGATTCGTGTCAGTGACGCTGACGAGGAGTAAACGATTTCATTTCATCAGGAAGAAAGATCAAGTAAGAACTACATGAAACAAAAAGAAACCCGGCAATTTTTGGTGCGCGATATTCGGATTCCGTATACCGCGCATCCGAAGGAAGCCGTTGAAAAAGCAAAAAAGCAATTCATGCGTGCACTGAACCGCGGCAAAGCTGCGGAGATTGGCGATGCGGTTCTCTATAAAAGCTCCATTGACGCGCGGAAGAAACCCGATATTCTGCGCGTCTGTACCGTTTTGCTGACCGTCGAGATTTCAGGTACAGACGCAGCGGATCTTTGTGCAAAAGACCGTGCGATCGGTGTTTTTGAAAAAGAAACCTTTACGCTGCCTGAGGGAACGGAAGAACTGCACGGCAGACCCGTGATCGTCGGCTTCGGACCGGCAGGGATGTTCTGCGCACTTCTGTTGTGCGAAGCAGGCTTTGCGCCGATCATCGTGGAGCGCGGAGACGACGTGGAAGAACGTGCCGCGGCAGTGAAACGGTTTTATGAAACGCGGATTCTCGACACCGATTCCAACATCCAGTTCGGTGCGGGCGGCGCAGGTACGTTTTGCGACGGCAAGCTCGTGACGCGTATCGGTGACCCGAAGTGCACCTGGGTGCTGGAGAAATTAGCCGCTTACGGTGCACCCGCGGAGATTTTAACGAAAGCAAAGCCGCATATCGGTACCGATATCTTATTGCGCGTGGTCGCAAACATTCGTGACGATCTGATCGCACGGGGATGTGAATTCCGTTTCCGCACAACGATGCGCGATATCGTCACAACGCAAACGGCGGGCGGTACGCGTGCAGATGCCATCCGTACCCAAAACGGAGATATTCCGTGCGGTGCGTTGGTACTGGCTCTCGGACACAGCGCACGCGATACCTATCAAATGCTGTATGAGCGTGGTTTTCTGCTGCAGCCAAAGCCCTTTTCCGTCGGCGTCCGCATTGAGCATCTGCAGTCTGCACTCAACGAAGCCGCGTATGGAACCGCTGCACGCGATACGCTTGCTTGCGGCGCACAAGGGAACAAGATCCTTCTGCCTCCGGCGGAATATACCGTATCCCACAGACCCAAAGCCACAGCCGACGATCCCGATCCGCGCGGTGTGTATTCGTTCTGTATGTGTCCCGGTGGTGAGGTCATGGCGGCGGCGAGTGAGGTCGGCGGTGTCGTCGTCAACGGTATGAGCCGCTTTGCGCGTGACGGCAGAAACGCCAATGCCGCGCTTGCGGTATCCGTTCGTACCTCCGATTACGGCGACCATCCGATGAAAGCCATCGAATACCAGCGTGCGCTGGAACGGAACGCATTTTTGGCAGGCGGCGGAGATTACAGTGCACCGTGCCAGATCGTCGGTGATTTTCTGACGGGAAAGCACGGAACGGACCCTTCCGTCGTCCAACCCTCTTATATGAACGGCGGCGTTCGTATGTGCGATCTGCATACGGTTCTGCCGACCTTTGTTACCGACCTGCTTGCTGACGGCATTCGCCGTTTTGAGCGGCAGTATCCCGGTTTTTCTGCAGATACGGCGCTTCTGACGGGCGTGGAAACACGAACCTCCGCTCCCGTACGGATTCCGCGCACAGAGCAGTTTACTGCTGACGGATGCGATAACGTCTATCCGATCGGCGAAGGTGCGGGATACGCGGGCGGTATTACGAGTGCCGCAGTGGACGGCGTCAATGCCGCGCTTGCACTGCTTGCAAGATACCGCCGCAGTTAAGCTTAAAAAACAAACGGCTGTACATGGACGTACAGCGAAGATAAGGAATCATTATGCGCCAGATTGGCATTGTTACTGAACGTATGAACCGTTGGGCGACCGTCGAGGTCAAGCGGATGTCCGCGTGCTCCGGCTGTCACCGTGCAAATCCCGGCATGGAATCCGTACAGAGTGAGCCTTTGTCGGATCTGTCCCATTGCCATGAATGTTCCATGTTTCCCACAGACACCGAAATGTCCGTTTCCGCGGTCAATGAGATCGGTGCTGCGGTCGGGGAACGTGTCGTGATAGAATCCGCAACCGAACTCATTCTCGGCTACGCGGCAGCCGTATTTCTGCTTCCGATCGGACTTGCATTTCTGTGCGGCTGTATTTTTGCGCTGATCATTGCAGCCGCATGGAGTGCATATCTCGGTGCGGTGATCGGATTTGTCGGTGCATTTGCCGCGGTGAAGCTCATTTTTGACCGTCGGGCGAAGGAAAAGACAGTCTATACCATTATCAAACGTCTGACGAAAGGACCCGGTATCCCCGATGAATCAGAAAGTATGGAAAATTGAAGAACAGGAGGAAGCGGTCATCGCACAGCTGTGTGATACGCTGCAGATATCTCCGATCGTTGCGCGTCTGCTGTATAACCGCGGGTTCTACGAACCGATCGCCGCAGGACGCTTTCTGCGCAAGGAGACGGGGATATTCCACGATCCGTTTTTGCTGCGTGATATGGATCGTGCGGTGGCGCGCATCCGTGCCGCCGTCGATGCGGGCGAGCGCATTACCGTATACGGCGACTACGATGCGGACGGCGTTACGGCAACGTCGGTATTGTTTCTCTATCTTGCATCCATCGGCGCTGACGTTCATTTTTATATCCCCGGACGCTTTGATGAAGGCTATGGCTTAAACCGTGACGCCGTCAAAAAGCTTGCCGCGGTCGGTACGCGTCTGATCGTCACGGTGGATACGGGCGTTACGGCGATCGATGAGGTCGCACTTGCCAACGCCTGCGGCATTGACGTCGTCGTGACCGATCACCATACCTGCCGCCCGGTTCTGCCCGATGCAGTTGCCGTCGTCAATCCGCACCGTGCGGACGATACCTACCCGTTCAAGGAGCTTGCCGGTGTCGGCGTTGCATTTAAGCTCATCTGCGCCATCGAATGTGCTGATATGACGGAAACTGCGCAGAAAAAGGAAGCTACCCGCAGACTCTGCATGGAATACGCAGAATATACTGCCATCGGTACGATTGCCGACGTTATGCCGCTGCGCGACGAAAACCGTCTGATCGTCAACATCGGACTTGCGTTGCTCCAACAGACGAAGAAGCCCGGATTGCTTGCGCTGATGGACGTTGCATCCAACCAGAGCAGTACCGCCACAGCGGATTCACAAACAGCGCCGCATCAGACGGAACGCCCCAAATATGTAAAAAAACGGAAGGTCACGTCTTCCTTTATCAGCTTTACGATCGCGCCGCGCATCAATGCCATCGGACGCATCTCAAGTGCCGCCCGTGCCGTCGAGCTGTTTTTAACGGATTCCCCGGAATATGCAAGTCGTCTCGCAAACGAGCTGTGTGATGCGAACCGCGAACGGCAGGAAACGGAAAACCGCATTGCCGCGGAGGCGTTTGCACAGGTTGAAAGCGAGCACGACCTCTGTCGGGAGCATATTCTGATCCTTGCGGGAGAGGGATGGCATCACGGTGTCATCGGTATCGTCGCATCCCGCGTGACGGAAAAATACCATCTGCCGTGTATCCTGTTTTCGTTTCCCTCCGATGAAAACGAAGGAGGAGAGCCGCGTCCAACCGATGAAGGCAAGGGCTCGGGACGCTCGATCGACGGCTTCTGTATGATTGACGCGCTCGTGGATACCCAGGATCTGATCGTACGCTTCGGCGGTCATGCGATGGCGGCAGGCGTGACGGTCACCCGCGAAAATCTGCCTCTGTTCCGTGAACGGATGGAGGCTGCCGCCGCGGCTTCCTTTGCGGGCGGTGTTCCCGCACCGTGTCTGCGCGTGGATTGCGAAACCCGTTTTTCCGATATCAACCTGCGAACTGCCGAGGAGCTCTTTGCGCTCGAGCCGTACGGATGCGCCAATCCCCAGCCGCTGTTCTGTCTGCGCGGCGCAAAAATCGAGACGGTATCCGCGCTGTCCGCGGGTAAGCACACCAAGCTGCTCATCTCCGATCCGGAGGACGATACGGTCACACGAACCGCGATGGTTTTCGGCTGTCATACCGAGGATTTTGCATATCGCGCAGGAGACGTGGTTGATCTTGTATATACACTTGAAGTCAACGAATTCCGTGGGGAGCGCACCGCACAGATGCTGGTATCCGATCTGCATCCCGCTGCGGATCATGATACGTTTGAACTGCGTCAGACACTGGTTTATCGGCAGATACAATCGGGAACGGCAGTGCTGGCGGAGGGTTGTTTGACGGCCTCGGATATGATCCCCGGACGGGAGGATTGCCGCGCGGTTTGGATGTATCTGCGGGAGGTAACCAATGCAGGTACGGAATCCGCCACGGTATTCTACCGCAGAATCGCTTTTCATACAGGCGTCGGGATGTGCCGTTGTCGTCTGATCTGCGATATGTTTGCGCAAACGGGATTGCTCACCTGTGAAAAATCGGGTGACGACGGCTTTTTCTGCACGCTGACGGCAGAGCAGGGCAAAAAGATCGATCTGACCGCATCTCCGCTTTACCAAAGCTTACTCCGCCTCTACGGCGTTTGAACTATCTCATGGTTTCTAAAAGGAATTCTGTCTATGAATAACGGTATTGAGAAATTATTATTTATCCTTGAAAAATCCGGTAAAAATTACGATCTTTTGAAGATCCGTCATGCGTATCACATGGCGGCAGAGCTGCACGAGGGTCAGTTCCGCAATTCCGGCGAGGCTTATATTTCGCACCCGATTGCCGTTGCGGAAATCGCGGCGGGTCTGGGACTTGACACCGATTCCATCTGTGCGGCACTGCTTCACGATACGGTCGAGGACTGTGCGGAAAAGATCGATCTTGACGAGATCAAGCGCAGATTCGGTCCCGTCGTTGCGGAGCTCGTCGACGGTCTGACCAAGCTCGTCAATATTCCGTTTGCCGACAAAGAAGAGCAGAGCGTGGAAAATCTGCGCAAGATGCTGCTCGCCATGTCGCGCGATATCCGCGTCATTTTTATCAAGCTGTGTGACCGTCTGCACAATATGCGCACCCTTGACGCAAAGCCCGAGCACAAGCGCAGAATGACGGCTTTGGAGACGATGAACGTCTATGCGCCGCTGGCACACAGACTCGGTATGCAGCGCATCAAGCACGAGCTGGAAAACCTCTCCCTGTCGTACCTCGACCCCATTGGCTATAACGAGGTCTACAACGACATCGAACGCAAATACGGCATCAACCGCAACTTCCTCGAAAAAGCACGCGGACAGATTGCCGACAAGCTGACCGAATACAACATCCACTTCCAGCTTGAGGGTCGTGTCAAGAGCGTGTATTCGATCTATAAAAAGATGTACAATCAGAATAAGTCCTTTGACGAAATCTACGACTTCTACGCTCTGCGTATCATCGTCGATACGGAGCTGGAATGTTATACCGCACTCGGTGTCATTCACGATATGTTCCGCTCGATGCCGGGTCGCTTCAAGGACTATATCTCCACGCCGAAGCCCAATCTCTATCGCTCTCTGCATACGACGGTTATCGGACGCGACGGTATCCCGTTTGAGGTGCAGATCAGAACCTGGGATATGCACCATATCGCCGAATACGGTATTGCCGCGCACTGGAAGTACAAGTCCGGCGAGGAGTCCGGCGGCGACATCGACAAGAAGCTCGAATGGGTTGCAAACCTTGTCGAAACGGAAGAGGACACGCACGACCCCGATGAATTTATGCGTGCGTTGAAAATCGACATCTTCCAGGACGAGACGTTCGTCTTTACGCCGAAGGGCGACGTCATCGCGCTCCCGCAGGGCTCGACCGTCATCGACTTTGCGTATAATATCCACTCGCAGGTCGGCAATAAGATGATCGGCGGTAAGATCAACGGTATGATCGTGCCGATCGACCGTGTCCTGCAGAACGGCGAAATCGTTGAAATCATCACCTCGGGTCAATCCCGCGGTCCGTCCCGTGACTGGCTGAAGATCGTCAAGACCTCGGAGGCAAAGAATAAGATCCGTCAATGGTTCAAAAAGGAAAAGCGGACGGAAAACATTGCTGTCGGACGCGCGGAAATCGAACGCGAGCTCAAGCATTACGGCATCCCTTATACCGATGCGCAGTACAATACGGTCATGGCGAACATTGCCAAACGCCTCGGTCTTCACGAGGTTGAGGATCTTTATAACACCATTGGCTACGGCGGTCTTTCCGTTTCCAAGTTCGCAGGAAAATTGCGCGATGCCTTTGACGCGGTCGTCGCACCGGAACCTGCGCCTGAGCCTCTGCGCGATGTATCGCAGGTACAGCTTGCGCCGAAAGTGCATCATGCCAAGCATTTCACAGGTTCGGTCATTGTGGACGGTGTTGACGGATGTCAGGTCAAGTATGCAAAGTGCTGTAATCCTCTGCCGGGTGATAAGCTGATCGCGTTCGTCACCAAGGGCTTCGGTATTTCCGTGCACAAGGCGGATTGCATCAACATTGCACAGAAGCGTGCGACGGGCGAAGACGAAAGCCGCTTCAAGGATGCACAGTGGGTCGACGAATTCGTCAACGGTCAGCAGAACCGCACGTTTGAAGCGGTCGTGCATATCACGGCGGTCAACTCCTACGTTCTGATCGCGGAAATTACGATGGCACTTGCCGATATGCGTGTTTCGATTCTCCAAATGAACTCCCAAAATAAAAACGACAGTGAAGTCAACATTACCATGACGCTCGGATGTAAGAATCTGGAGCATCTGTATTCCATTCAGGCAAGACTTCGCTCGATCCGCGACGTTCTGCACGTCACGAGATCTTAAAAAAAGATAAAGGATCCCCTCGTTTATCGAAGGTAACGGTATATCCAATGAAAGCATTATTACAAAGAGTCACCTCTGCTGCCGTTTCTGTGGACGGTGTGGAATTGTCCCGCATTGAGCGCGGATTTCTGATTCTGCTCGGTGTGAAAAAGGGCGACGACGAGGAAGACGCGCGCGTGCTTGCGGAAAAGATTGCAAAGTTCCGCGTCTTTTCCGATGAAAACGGCAAGATGAACAAGTCCGTCCGGGACATCGGCGGCGCACTGCTCGTCGTATCACAGTTTACCCTGTGTGCCAACTACGCGCACGGCAACCGCCCCGATTTTCTTGATGCGGAAGCACCTGCACGAGCAAACGAGCTGTATGAATACTTTGTGTCGCTTCTGCGTGCACAGGACATTCCTGTCGGAACGGGCTCGTTCGGCGCGGATATGCAGATTGCGCTTGTCAATGACGGTCCTGTGACGGTCATGATGGAAAGCGACGTTTTAAGAAAGAAATAAACCATAAAAAAGGAGTGCCGGCGGTCATTGCCGTCTGGACGAATCTATGAAATTACGCATTGACGGAAAAATCAATCAATATTATGTACAGACCCTCTGCATGATGCTGTTCCCGGGCGTCAAATTCGCCGAGGATGAGGTGGAAACGCCCGAATCCACAGCCGCTTACGTTCACACGGAAGCGCTGATTGAGGACGGAGCAGAGGTCGGTATCCGTGCATCGGTTACCCTGCGCCACGGCGGCAAGGAAGCATCCGCACATCACGATATGCGGTACAGCGCACTGCATACCAAAGAAAAAACGATGAAGATCGTCATCGGTAAGTGCTTTTTCGATGCGGGTGAGCTGCTTCTGCAGTACCGACCCGTTTGGGGTATTCTGACCGGTGTACGCCCTGCGAAGCTGGCGATGGACTATCTGAACCGCGGCTACGACCATGAGGCGGTCAAGGCCATTCTGCGTGAGGAAATGCTTGTCAATCCGAAAAAGGCGACGCTGGCGGCTGACGTTGCGCTGTTTGAAAAAACGCTTGCCGACGAAACGACGCACGACACCTGCTCGGTCTATATCTCGATCCCGTTCTGCCCGACGCGCTGTGCTTACTGCTCGTTTGTTTCGTATACGTCGCCGAAGCTGCTGTCGCTCATTCCCGATTATCTTGTAAAGCTGTGTCGGGAAATCGACGATACCTTCCGCATCATCCGCGAAAACGGAAAGCGTGTCGTGACCGTCTACATCGGCGGCGGTACACCGACGACACTGAACGAAACCCAGCTGGAAATTCTGTTGTCCACCGTCGCAAAGAATATTGACGTTTCCACGCTCGCGGAGTTTACGCTGGAGGCAGGTCGCCCCGATACGATCACGAATAAGAAATTTGAGATTGCAAAGCAGTACGGCGTGACGCGTGTTTCAATCAATCCGCAGACGCTCAACGATGAGATTTTAGCATCCATCGGTCGCCGTCATACGGTGGAGGATTTCCTGCGTGCTTACGATATCGCACGAAGCTCGGGTATTCCGCACATCAATACCGACCTGATTGCAGGTCTTCCCGAGGAATCGTTCCAGAGCTTTTCCAAGTCCGTTGACCGCATCATTGATCTGCACCCCGATAACATCACGGTGCATACGTTCTGCGTCAAGAAGGCGGCGGAGATTCTGCGCGAGGGCACCGATGTCTATTCCCGTACGGGCGGCGAAACGGGCAAGAGTGTCGAATACTCCCACGTTTCCGTTGCCAACGCAGGCTACCGTCCTTATTATCTGTACCGACAGAAGAACACCGTCGGCAACTTTGAAAACGTCGGCTTCTGTCTGCCCGGTACGGAAGGGCTTTACAACATACTGATGATGGAGGAGCTGCATTCCGTCTTTGCCGTCGGTGCGGGCGCTGTTACAAAGCTCGTTTCTGCGGACAGAACGCATATTGACCGTATCTTCTCGCCGAAGTATCCGTATGAATATCTGAATGCGGATGCACCGACGACAGCGGATGCGAAAGCCGCAGAGCAGATCAGACGCTTCTTTGCAGAAGATCCGTCCGCAAAACGATAAACCAACAACTGTAATCAGAGAAAGAGAATCCCATGATGTATACAACACCGACGTCGGAGATGTATGAAGCATCTGCCGCTTATATCCGCGAAAAAATGGAACGGGCAGGTCTTGCAAAGCCTGCGCTTGCCGTAATTTTAGGCTCGGGACTCGGTGCATACGCTGCATCCGATGCCGTTGCCGACCGCATCGTGATCCCGTACCGCGACATTCCGAATTTCCCGACCTCGACGGTTTCCTATCAGAAAGGGGAACTTGTCATCGGTGTCGTCGGAGGTAAGACCGTTCTGTTCTTCAACGGACGCTTCCATTATTATGAAGGCTGGGAGATGTGGCAGACGGCGTATCCCGTCAACGTCTGTCATCTGCTCGGCATTGAGAAAATGATTATCACCAATGCGGCAGGCGGCATCAATACCGAAACGCTGGAGCCGGGTGATCTCGTCCTTCTGACCGACCACATCAAGCTTTGCTCAGAGTCCCCCGTGCGCGGCAGAAATGAAGCGGCGTTCGGTGAGCGTTTCTTCGATATGCAGGCAGTTTACGACAAGGGAATTCGCCGCACGGCCCATGATTGCGCCGCTGCCCTCGGCATTACGCTGAAGGAAGGCGTTTACGCCTATATGACGGGTCCGCAGTTTGAAACACCCGCGGAGATTCGTATGCTGCGTCTGGTCGGTGCCGACGTTGTCGGTATGTCGACCGTACCCGAGATCATTGCGGCGGCACACTGCGGCATGAGGGTACTCGGCATTTCCTGCGTGACCAACTTTGCGGCAGGCGTGACGGGTGCACCGATGACGGAGGAGGAAGTGCTGGAGACCTCCGCAAAAACGACGAATACGTTCTGCGCACTGCTGGATGCGGTGATTCGCAAGCTTTGAAAAGAATGGAGACGATCAAATGAGAACACTGTTTACCGATATTACCACACTCAACGAAAACGGAGACGCACATAAGCATCGCTACGTGCTGATTGAGGACAACCGCATTGCGGGCATTTTCGATGCGCGTCCCGCAGGCATTTTTGACCGCGAGATCTGCGGCAAAGACAAGCTTCTGATGCCCGGTCTTTATAACTGCCATGCGCACACGGCAATGACGCTGTTTCGCGGCTACGGCGAGGATCTGCCCCTGCAGGATTGGCTGAACACCCGCATTTTCCCGGCAGAAGACCGACTGACCTCCGAAGCTGTTTACAACGCGTCGATGCTGGCGGCGGCAGAAATGATCCGTGCAGGTATCGTTTCGTTTTCCGATATGTACTTCTTCTGCGAGGATACGATCCGCGCCGTTGCCGAGACGGGTATGAAGGCGAACATTGCCCGCTGCATCACCTGCTTTAATCCCGACGAAACACCCGAAACCGATACCCGTTACAAGGAAGCGATGGCACTGTACCATCAGTATCATAATTCCTTTGACGGCCGCATAAAGATGGATATGTCCGTCCATGCAGAGTACACGACACAGCCCAATGCCATTCGTTACGTTGCAGAGGCGGCAAAGGATCTCGGTCTTCATATGCACGTTCATATGTCCGAGACGGAATCGGAGCACATCGAATGTATTGCGCGTCACGGCAAGACACCTGCACAGCATTTTTGTGATCTCGGTGTGTTCGACGTTCCGACGATCGCTGCACACTGCGTTTGGGTATCGGACGAAGACATCGCGCTGATGGCGGAAAAGGGCGTCTTTGCCGCACATAATCCGACCTCCAATCTGAAGCTCGGCTCGGGCATCATGCCGCTCTGGAAGATGCACCGCAGCGGTGTTAAGGTCGTTCTCGGTACGGACGGCGTTGCATCGAACAACCGCCTCGACGTACTGCGCGAAATGAACATGGCGGCACTGCTGCAGAAGGGTTCGGACCGTGTCTGTGACGCGATGAAGGCATCCGACTTCATCCCGCTTGCAACCGTCAACGGCGCTATGGCACAGGGCAGAGCAGATTGCGGACTTCTTCGCACGGGTGCGCGCGCGGATCTGATCATGCTCGATCTTGATGCGATCAACAACATTCCGTGCTACACTCCCGCAACGGCGGTGCTGCACAGCGCGGTTTCCTCCGACGTCGTCATGACGATGGTTGACGGCAAGATTCTTTACGAAAACGGTCAGTTCACCACGCTCGACATCGAAATGGTCAAGCATAAGATGAAGGAAACGGTCAAGCACTATTTTGACTGAACATAAGATGAGATAAAAAGACCCTCGCGGTCGGACGTACAACAGAAATTTCGTCTGATCGTGAGGGATTTTTTATGCGCAGAGGACAAATCAGCGGAGAGCGGCGTTTGGTACTCGGTGTCGTCTTTCTGACGTCATCCAATCTTCTGACCAAGGTTTGCGGATTGTTTCTCAAGGTACCTCTGACCAATTCGCTCGGCGATATCGGCATGGCGTATTTCAATCTGGCGTACGCCGTTTATAAATGGTTTTACATGATCTCCACGGCAGGACTTCCCGTTGCGGCGGCGGTGCTGACGGCGCGGTATGCATCGGAAACGGCAGGCGAATACCGCTCGGCTGTCCTGCGGCGGCTGTGCAGCGTAACGCTGTCGGCGTTTTTTGTCCTCGGTCTTGTCGGCGGTCTTTGTATGTATTTCGGTGCACCGCTGTTTGCCGCTTTGCAGAAGGTGCCCGACGGCGCATCCTCCATTGCCGCGATTGCACCTGCGCTGTTCTGTATCTGCATCGCTTCTGCCTTTCGCGGGTGGTATCAGGGGCTGGAATGTCAGCTGCCGACGGCAATCGCACAGGTGGCGGAGGCGGGCGGAAAAATGCTCTGTGGGCTGTACTTTGCCGCATATGCCATGAACGCAGGATATCCGATTCCCATCGTTGCATCGTATGCGGCGGCAGGACTTTCGGTCGGTTGTTTGCTTGGGATGGCAGTGATGTTTTTCGCCCATCCGCTCGTCGTGCGCAGATACGGCATCCGCGGAACTGCGTCAACGGGTGCACCTGACAGATTGACGGTGCTCGGTCAGCTTTGGAAGATCGCACTTCCCGTAACGCTGTCGGCATCGGTGATGTCGCTGTGCGATATGCTCGATTCGATGATCGTCATTCGTCGGATGTGCGGCGCGGGTGTGGAAGCGGCAGAAGCACTCCGCCTATACGGCAGCTATACGGCGCTTGCCGTGCCGATGTTCAATCTTCCGCCGATTCTGATCTATCCTTTGACGACGGCGCTGATTCCCGTCATTTCCGCCGCACGCGGAAAGCAGGAGGAATGTCGGCGCATCGTATCGTCGTCTCTTTCTCTGACCGCAATCATTGCGTTTCCGTGCAGTGCAGGTATGTGTCTGATGGCGGAGCCGATTCTGCGGCTGTTCTACCGTGCGGACCTTGCCGCGACGGGAGCACCGTTGTTGGCGGCGCTGGCACCGGCGGTATTGTTTCTGTCAATGTTTGCGATGTGCAATGCAATTTTACAGGCGATCGGCGAGGCGCGGTATGCATTGTACGCGATTCTGATCGGCGCCGCGGTCAAGCTGATTTCGGGTTGGATTCTCACAGGGAACAGGAACGCTGCAATCATGGGTTCTCCGATTTCCACCGTTCTCTGTTATGCTGTGATGACGGTGACGGCACTGTGGTTTGTGATACGGAAAACGGGTGCACCGCAAAGGCTGTTTGCGATGCTGTGGAAGCCTGCTGCGGCGGCAATCTTCTGTGCGGTCACGGCGCGCGCAGGACACCGTTTGCTTTGTCCGCATCTGCCGCAAACCGTTTGCACCTTGCTTTCCGTTCTGCTTGCCGCAATGACGTATCTTGCCGCGCTGATTGCCCTTGGCGGTGTTCGCGGTGAGATATCGGAATTGCTGTTGAAACGGCGGCGCACGTGAATCATCAAAACAGCGGATGTCCGTGAGGTGATAGGACATCCGCTGTATCTATTCGATTTTGAGGGTCAGCGTATCATCGCTGACAGACAGCACCGCACGACTTCCCGTGCCAAGCCTTCCATCTAACAGTGCTTGAGATATAAGCGGCTCGGCGTACTGCGCGGCAGTATGCTGATAGCCTCGCGCACCGCGGTTTTTGGGTGATTTCTGATAGAGAAAGGGAAGAACCCCATCGTCGGAGGTCAGCGTTACGCCGCGTTCAGACAGAGTTTCGGTCAGAGCGGACAGGCAGCCCGACAGAATTTTGTATGCTGTTTCTTTGGATAACGGTTTGAGAGATATGACGGCGTCAAAGCGCCCGAGAAGCTCCTCGGGGAACAGTGCGTGCAATCTTGTCGTATCTTCTTGCTCGTTGTTTCGGGGACCAAAGCCTGCGTGACGGGGTGCTGTGGTATCGCTGTTGGCGGTCATGACGATGACGGTATGACGGAAGCTGACGGCATTGCCTCGGCTGTCGGTCAACGTGCCGTTGTCAAGAATCTGAAGAAAGAGTCGAAGCACGTCGGGATGAGCTTTGTCGATCTCGTCAAACAGGACGAGTGCATACGGGCGATGACGGATGGCGGATGTCAGACGACCGCCGTCCTCGTGTCCGACGTACCCGGGCGGTGCACCGATCAGACGGGAGATCGTATGTGCTTCGCGGTATTCGGTCATGTCAAAACGCAGAAATGCATCGGGGGAATCATACAGCACTGCGGCAAGGGCTTGACAGAGTGCGGTTTTTCCGACACCCGTGGGACCGAACAGCAGAAACGATGCCTGTGGGCGGCGGCTGACGTGCAGACCTGAACGACAGCGGCGGAGCGTTGCGGCAATCGCTCCAATCGCTTCCTCCTGCCCGAAAATTTGCTTGGCGAGCGTCTGCTCCAGCGTCAGGTATTTCCGATCGGTATCCGCATCGGTTGTCACGGCAATTCCCGTCCTGCGCTGAACCGCTGACAGAATATCTTTTGGAGTCACGGCGGGCAGATGCGGATCGGCGGTTTCACTGCCTGTATCCGCATCGCTGACAGCCGTCTGTGCCGCGAGAAGATTCCCTGACAGCAGAGCTTCGTCGCGCAGCTGTACTGCGTTTTTTTGTATCGGCAAAGCAGCTTGGCTGTGTACGGCGGCGCAGGCATCGTCCAAAAGATCAATGGCCTTGTCGGGCAGATAAAAGCCCGGTAAACAGCGCACCGCAGTTTCTACGGCACAGCGCAAGGCATCCTCGGAGATACTGACACCGTGGTGCTCCTCCAGCCTCGGTTTGAGAGCACCGAGCATACGGACGGCATTGTCCTCACTTGGTTCCTCGACGTTGACGGTCTGAAACCGACGGCTCATCGCACCGTCACGACCGATGCTTTTGTCGTATTCCGCCCGCGTCGTTGCCCCGATGATGCGGATTTTACCGCGCGACAGGGCAGGCTTGAGCAGATTTGCTGCGTCGATACCGCCCTCTGCCGCACCGGCTCCCATCAGCATATGAAGCTCGTCGATGAACAGAATGACGATTTTGTCGTGGGTCTGACAAAAGGACAGCACCGATTTCAAGCGTTCCTCAAACTCTCCGCGATATTTGGCACCTGCGAGCATGGCACCGAGATCAAGCGAATAAATGACGGCATCCCGCAGCGTATTCGGGACGGCACCGCGTGTGATCCGCGCGGCAAGACCTTCGACGATGGCGGTTTTGCCGACGCCTGCTTCACCGAGCAGACACGGGTTGTTCTTCTGTCGGTGCAGAAGGATCCGCAGGACGTTTTCCTCCTCGGTTTCCCGTCCGACGACAGCATCGTACGTTCCCACAGCGGCGGATGCGGTCATGTCAAACAAATACGAGGGAACGTCGGATTGCTCGGAGAGTGGCTCCGACCGACGGTGATTTTTGTCATCGCGACGCGGCGCTCGGTCGGAGAAGATCGCTTCTTCGGCGGTGATCGCTGATAAAAAGGACAATACGTCGCCGTAAAGCTCATGAAGCGGCAGGTTTTGATGCGCTAGGATATGATGCGCTTCTGCGTCGTTTTCACACAGCAGGGAGAACAGCAGATGCTCTGTGCCAATGACGGCAACGCCGTTTCGCCGTTCCAAAAGAAAGCGTTCTGCTTCCTCTGCCGCACGGGAGAGAATACGGGAGAGCACGGGCGTATATTCATTTTGGTGATTTGTGCGCGTCGTTGAAGACAGAGTCGGAAGCTTTTGGATGGTGAGAACGTCGGCAACCGTTTGCGCGGTCACGCCGTGCGGGCGCAGAAGCTTGGCGGCGATGCATGGTGTGTCGTCCTCGGTCACGGCACACAAAAGACCGAGCAGCAGATGGCGCGTGCCGATATAGCCGTCGTTGTTTTCCATGGAGCAAACGGCGGCAAGTGCAAGCGCCCGCTCTGCGGCAGGAGTATAGCAATACAGATGGATCAACTCCAATCACGTTTCGATCTGTATTCATGATACCGAAAACGGCGGCGTTTTATGCACGTCGGTGCAAAAAGAGAAAACCTCATCGTTCAGATGAGGTCGGAATCGGTTTTTTGAAAATATGCAGCTGCGGCAGAAAAGAACGCGGGATTGTCATCAAGCAGAACGGAGCATACTTTCCCACCGTCGCGGTAATAGAGGATCACGGCGTGTTCCTGCGGCCAAGAGGACAGAAAATTATGGGTGCGGCACGGCTTCCCGTACTGCTTTTTTGCGGCAGCGTCGTCGGAGGGAATGATTGCGATGCCGGTGCGCAGGGACAGCGTATAGAGTGTGCGTTCCGTTTTGAACAGAC
>JAZQWK010000105.1:0-13817 GCA_045632325.1 Eubacteriales bacterium | reverse complement strand
GCGCTTTTCGTTCAGGCGCAGGCGGTCCTGCATCGGAACGGAAACACCGTTTTCCGCGGCATGGAGCATATCGGTTTCGTTGGCTGTGAGAATATCAGCCGTATGCGCAATCAGCGCATCGCGCATTGCGGTCAGCGCACGGTTTCGATGTGCACCGGACGATGCGGCAAGTGCGGCACCTGCTTGTTTTGCCGCAGTACAGAGGGCGGCAACCTCGTCAAAAATCTGTGACATGCGTGGGAATCCTTTCTTTGGGGCTCTCATTGTTTTTTGTTCCTGTAAAAAACAATCAAGACATAGAATCAGATATTGGAATTTATCCACCGGGGCGGTATCCTTCTTCACATGAAACCGCCATTCCATTTTCATCAAATGTGATAAAAAGAAGCACTTCCGGGGCAGTACCAAGGAAACCGACTCGTGGCTCTTTTACAGTGTAACCGCAAGCGGTATTACAATACAACCCATCTTCGCTTGCCGGCATCAAACAACAATCGAATGTGCCGAATTCAGCTTCAATTTCAGCAGATGTCTTTCCGATAAAATCGTCTGTACGATACTTGAAGCTGCATCCTGCCAGTGAGAACAAAAACATAATACAAAAAAGAAGTATTGCTGTTTGCTTTTTCATATAATACACTCTTTCGTCACATGCAAGTATGCCGATTCCATTTCATAGACAGTGGGTGTGATTGGATCGGCATAATTTGAGGGGTTACGGTGTCACATCTTCGGTTTCGGCATCATCGGATGTCGTTTGTCCCGGTTCTGTTTCGTAAATGGCAAAATCGGTCAGCACCATGACATCGCGCAGATCGGACAGCGGTGAGGTCGGTGTGATGACAGCAGAACGAGCGCCGGTCGCGGGATCGGTCAGAATTTCGGTGATCTCGCCGATCAGCAAACCGCGCGGATAATAGCTGTTGACACCCGAGGTGCGGATGCGGTCACCGATGATGATGTCCGCGTCTTCCTCAAGATAATTGAAAAGCAGCTGTCCTGCGTCGCGGTAGAGATACGAGCCTTCCGCAATGCCAGACGTGCCGGAACGCTCGGCGTAGGCACCGATGGCAGAGGATAATTCTGTGATCGGTTCTGCCTTTGCCCAGTTTGACCCGACCTCGGTAATGCGCCCGACAACACCCGACGGTGTGATGACGGGATAGCCGACAGCGGCACCTTCTACCGTACCTGCATTGAGCGTCAGTGTACGGCGATAGCCTGCGGATGCGTCGGAGGCGACAATTTCGCATTTCAGGAAGCGGTAATCGTTATGGCTTTCCTTCAGCGACAAAAACTCGCGCAGGAACGCGTTTTCTTCCAGGGTCAGCTCGGCTTCACGGATGGTATCTTCCATCGACGCAAGCTGGGAACGCAGGCGTTCGTTTTCCGCCTTCAAAGCGTCAAATTCGGTAATATAGGCGGATATATCGCGGATCCCGTCACCCGCATCGGAAAATACGCCGCGAATCGGTGAGAGCACTGTATTGACCGCCGTGCGGATCGGTTCCCCGTGTCCCGTGAGAATCAGCACGGACGGGATACCCGCACAAAGCAATGCGCAGATCAGCGGCGGGAGCAGAAACTGCAAAATTTTCGGATTGGTTTTCATGTGTGTGATTATTTCGTACGGAAGCGGATGATGCGGTCAACGTCGCCCGTGTATTCGAGCAATCTGCCAAGACCGAGGACGGAGCAATCGAGCGGATTTTTGGCAATCGAAACCTTCAGATGCGTGACCTTGGAAATCAGCGCGGGAAGACCGCCGAGGAGCGCACCGCCGCCGGAGAGAACGATACCGTCCTCCAATAAATCCGCCGCAAGCTCGGGAGGCGTGTTTTCCAGCGTTGCGCGGATGGCATCGACAATGCCCGCGATCGGTTCTGCCATCGCTTCTGCCATATCCTCACCCGTGACCTTGATGGCGACGGGAAGACCTGTGATGACGTTGCGTCCGCGAATCTCCATTTCCTTGGGTGCGGCGCTGCTGCCTGCAATTTTAGCTTCAATGGAGCCGATGGAGCGCTTGACGTATTCCGCGGTCGTGTCGGAGATCGTGACGTTATATTTGCGGCGGATGTAATCGCAGATGGCATCGTCGAGCGTATCGCCTGCAATACGGACGGAACGCGCAACGACGATCGCACCAAGGCTCATGACGGCAATTTCCGTCGTACCGCCGCCGATATCGACGATCATCGATCCGCGCGGATGGGTGACGCGCATCCCCGCGCCGATAGCGGCAACGAGAGAAGATTCGATCAGTGCAACGCTTTTGGCACCGGCTTCCAAAATAACTTCTTCTACGGCGCGGCGTTCGACGTCATTGATGGAATACGGTACGCAGACCATGACGCGCGGACGTCCTGCCAAAGAGGTGCCCGCCTTCTGCAAAAATACGTCTACCATTGCAACGGCGGCATCGAACTGTGCGATGACACCGGATTTGATCGGGCGGCGGACAGAAACGTCATCGGGTGTTTTTCCTGCCATTCTGGACGCGTCCAGACCGACGGCAAGCACTTCCTCCGTGGTTTCCGATACGGCAACTGCCGACGGTTCACGCAGGATGATGCCCTTGCCTTTGACGAAGATTCTGGAATTGGCGGTACCGAGATCGATGCCGATACTTTTCATTTGGAGATGATCCTTTCAGATGAATTGGTTGAGGGAGGGAATCAATCAAAATCCCGAAGCGTCATGCCGAAGCTGCCCTCCAGCATTTCGTCGACGCGTACGAGCGGCAGACCGACGACGTTGAAGTAATCACCGTCGATGCCCTCGACAAACAAACTGCCGCGGCTCTGGATACCATACGCGCCTGCCTTATCCATCGGCTCACCGCTTGCGATATAGGTATCAATCATATCTTTCGTCAACACGCGGAAGGAAACGCCCGTTGTCTGGACGTCAACCGCAAGACGACCGCGGTAAATCGCGGCAATTCCGGTGAAGACCTCATGACGGCGGGAGGACAGCATGGAAAGCATCCTGCGGGCATCGTCCTCGTCGGTCGGTTTTTCAAGAATGACACCGTCCAGCGCAACGACGGTATCGGCGGCAAGGATGACCGCATCGTGCAGATCATCTCCGCGCAGAGAAAGCTGTTCTGCGGCGGCACGCGCTTTGCGGCAGGCAAGTCCCATGACAAGCTCTTCGGGGGATAATACGGAGCGGTCACAATCCTCCTCCGTGTCGGGGACGAAAATATCAATATGCAATCCCAGCATACCGAGCAGCTCACGTCGGCGCGGGGATGCGGAAGCAAGAATCAGTTTCATGTTGTTTTACCAATATTACGACTTATAAAAATAATTGCCGACGATCAGGCTGATGACCACGCACAGGATAACCGCGATAGACAGATCGACCGATAGTCCGAAGGTCAGACGAATGACGGACAGATCAAGCACAACGGGCGATTCCAACCCAAACGTCAAGGCATACGAAAGCCATCCGAGTGCCGATACGGACGCGGTAACCTTGGCTACAAGGGATCCGACGACGATGCCGACCAAAACGCAAAACATGGAAAAGAGAGATCGTGCACGCATATCCGCTCACACTCCCGTCGAGCCGAAGCCGCCTGCGCCGCGCTCGGTTTCGTCAAGATCGTCAACCACGGTCATCACAGCGGTATAGACGGGAACGAAGACCATCTGCGCAAAGCGTTCGTCGGGCTGCATGATATAATCTTCATCGCTTGTGTTGGAAACGGAAACCATGACCTCACCGCGGTAGTCGGCATCGACAACACCGACGGCGTTGGACGGAGCCAAGCCTTTTTTATGTGCGAGACCGCTGCGCGCAAACAGCAGAGCGGCGATATCATTGCGTTCGGGAGCGATGGCAAAGCCGCAGGGAATACGGACACGACTGTGGGCAGGGATGACGATCGGTTCGTCAATGGCGGCATGAAGATCCATACCGGCAGCGGCGGCGGATGCATATTCGGGAAGCGTCACGGTCGGATGCAGACGCTTGATTTTTACGTTCAGATTCATTTGGATTCTCCTTTGGGATTCGGCGTTATTCTTCCGTTTGCCACGGGTGGTAATCGAGATCGATTTTTTCGTCTTCGTGACGGACCTCGGGGATATCTTCTTCAAAAACGGCGCAGGTGATCGTCGGGACAAATTCGGTATATTCATTGGCTGCCTGTGACAGCAGAATGATCTCATCGGTAACGGGTGTCATCGACGACAGAACACAGCTGCCCTCAAAAATCAGCGCTTCGTTGTACGCCAGATCGAGATTTCCCGTTTCCAGTTCCAATCGGTAAATAAAGTCAATATCGTAAAGATAAACGAACCGTCCGTCGGGTGATACCGTCAGCGTATCAACGTCGGTGTTTTTCGGAAAACGGTACAATCCCCCCATATCCATGTCCAGCATCGTTCCCGTGCGGATATCATAAAAATAGGCGGAATGGTTGTCTCCCGTCAGAACGCAAGCGGTATCACGGACAAAGATCGTCGATTTTCCCTGTTCTGCGGGCGGGAGAACCGCAGGCATCGGAGCAGAGCCGTCCTCGGTATAGTACCACGCGTCGGTTTTATAAACGACGGTATGTGCATCGGTGCCGTAGACGTACCACGCTTCGGTCACGGATCGATTTTCGGACAGACAAACGGATTCGTTTTCGCCCTCATCGTCGCGGTATTCATACAAAACGCCGTCTGCGTCGGAATACAGCAGACACCGACGTTCCGTATGAACACTCCATACGGTGCTGACACGGTCGGCAATCGGCAATACCGTCGTATCGTCGGCAAGATACAGCGTATTGCCCAACAAAACGACTGCCATATCACCGACATCCCCTTGATATACCGTAACGGTTTCCGATGCGGCTGCAAAAAAGGTGCGTCCTTCCTCCGTCATAACGCAGGGAACGGCGACCGCTACCGCGGGCAAGGTCAGTGTGACGTTGTGGACCGGCATCGGTTGATATTCCATTTGCTCGGCGTTGTAGGAAAACGCGACGGGAGACGTGCCTTGGGACAGCGGCAGCGCATAGCAGTACGGGTTGCTTCCAACGGTCGGAATGGGATAGCCGAGAATGGCACCGTCGACGGCGGAGGACATACGGTAATCGCAGCCGCCCTTGGGAAGCAGCAGGTTGTCACCGCAGGCACCGAGCAGACACGAAAATAACAAAAGCAGTACGCAGAACCGTGCGGCGATGATTTTGGTTTGATTGTTTCGGATCATACGGTTTTGGATATGCGGCACCGTTACAGACGACGGTACGTCGGGAAATCCGCATACGGAACACCCTGGAATCCGGGTGTTTCATAAGCGCGGATGACCGCCTCTGCCTGGGACACCGATTCTGTTGTAAAGATATGATGGACGAACGCCGCGTGAAGACGTACAAGCTCCTCCTGCTTGTCCGCCATATAGAGCGGAGAGGCGTTGTGGACGATATTACGATGCGGGTACGTGCGGGTGATCGGGAAGCGCATCTGCTTGCGGTCACGCATCACCGAAATCGGATGGGAATCGCAGTAGCGGCAGGAATTGTCGCGATCGGACACTTGCGGTGCATCGCCAATGTGCTCACGGATGATACAGCGCTGCAGCGTCATCATCGGCAGCCGTCCGTAGGTGATGACGCCGTGCGGCAATACGGACTTCACGTCGCGCATCTGCGGCGGAGTAAGCTCGGGCGACAGAAGCAGATCGGTCAAGCCCGTTTCTGCATAGACGTCCGCCGAATTTGCAGTCCAGACGTTCAGACGCTGGTCGCCGTGCAAAATGAAACCGTAGTGCTTGGCTTTCTCAATATGTCCGACGTTGCAGATCAACGCATGGGTGATCCCTGCTTTTCGTGCCGCGGACAGCATCGCTTCAACCGCGCTCCATTCGCTGTCAAAAACAACGGGCGGCAGGATGATGCCGTTGACGCCGACGGCAAGTGCTTTTTGTACGTTTGCGGCAAAGATATGCAGGGGCAGATAGATGATATCGTAAACCGAGGACGCGATGGAAGGAATCTTGTCCGCAAAAAGGAACGATGCCTGCTTGGGATACGGATAAGTTCCGTGAAACGCATCGGCTTTGGGTGCACTGAGAGACGCATACAGCGTTTCTGCAGACGGAATTTCGGGTAAAACCCGCTTGTGCAGTGCCGATTCCAATGCTTCTGCCGCATCACGGCGCAGGGCATTGACGGCAGACAGCGGAAGCATCAAACCGTCGTCGAGAGTGATGTTCACGTCTTCTGCGGAAAACGGCGTAGCACCGAGCTTGGTCAGATTCTTCTGAAGCTCATCTTCCGTGACCGCACGCGTCTGTGCCTGCTCGGGAATCGCACCGCTTACGGTGACAGATTTCCCGTTTGCCGAAAGAATCAGTTCTGTCGGCTGATTTTCTTTTGCAGTAAAGTTGATCTTACACGGGATCCGACGCGTTACGGGACGGCCTGCGGTAATTGCCTGCTCCGCTTTCGTTGTGGCGGTCTTATCCGCTTCCGTGCGGATGCCGCGCATCGAGCGTCCCGTCGTTCCGTGATAATAGCTGTCGGTAAAGGAACCGCCGCGGGAAAACAGATCGGACAATGCGCGTATCTCCTCTGCCGTTGCGGCACGTCCTTCATCGAGAAGACGGCGGTAAATTCGGACAACGCCCGTGACGTACGCGGGACTTTTCATACGACCCTCGATTTTCAGCGATGCCGCACCGAGTTCGATCAGCTGCGGGATGTGGGATGCCAGGCAGTTGTCGCGCAGAGAAAGCGGAAACGCATCCGCTTCATCGCGGACGGCGGATTTCTTTTTGGTATTTTTTGCCGATTCATTCTTTGCACATTCCATCTGATACGGCAGACGGCAAGGCTGTGCACACGCACCGCGGTTGCCGCTTCTTCCGCCGACGAGAGAGGAAAACAGACATCCGCCCGATTGGGAAACGCACATCGCGCCGTGAATGAACAGCTCCGTTTCAATCGGCGATTCACGGCAGATCGTCTGCAGATTGGCATAGGAAAGCTCTCTTGCGGCGACCATACGGGAAAATCCGAGCGCGGCAAAGAAGCGCGCAGCGTCGGTATTGTGTCCGGCGCACTGCGTGCTTGCGTGAAGTTCGATCGACGGGAAATAGCGGTGAATCAGCGATGCCGTACCGAGATCGGCGCAGATGATCGCATCCGCACCCCAGCGCGCCAGTTTTTCGGCATAGCGCAGAACCTCGGGCAATTCCCGTTCGGTCGGCAGAGTATTAAGCGTGATATTCGACTTGACACCCCAAAACGCACAGGTACGAATCGCGTCCTCCATGGCGGCATCGTCAAAGTTATCTGCCGACATACGCGCATTGAAGCGGCTTCCGCCGAAATAGACGGCGTCCGCGCCCGCATGAATGGCAGCATCGAGTGCCTCACGGGTACCTGCAGGTGCCAGAAGCTCCGGAAGTTTCGGCTTCTGCCGTGTCGTATCTGACACGTTCATGCCTGTCCGTTGTCTTCGCCGGTGAGCTTTTCGTTTTCGATGCGCTGGATTTCCAGGTCCAGGCGCAGGGTTTCGAGCTCACGCTTGAATTTGCCGTTTTCCGCTTCCAGGCGAGCGTTGCGGTCGGTCAGATCGAGCAGCAGAAGCAAAGCGGCGTCGAGCTTGGAAGAACGCGGGGATGCCTGTAAGATCGCATCCAGCTGTTCGGTAACGTTATCGGCAAGCGCATCGACAAAGGCTTCTTCGTAGTCGGTATGTATGGTAAGCTGAATACCGCTGATGTTGATGTTGCACTTGTTTTTCATGGAATGTTCATCCTTTCCCCGAATTTTATAATAAATTTGATTACACGGTCATGATGATTTTTTGATTGCAGTTTCGGGATTCGGTATTGCAATTTTTGCAAAGATATTGTATAATGGTAGATACCGATCTTACGTTACAATCTATACTATATTATTATACTACATTTCATGCGGTATGAAAAGCCTTTTTGCGAAAAATTTTCATTTGGTTCTTACTTTTTTGCGTTTCATCCGCCCCCGAAGAAAGGATTATTCTCATGGTTATTCAACAAACCGATAATGCCAACCGCATCGTCGTGAAAGTCGGTTCCTCCACGCTGACCTACGGAACGGGTCTGATTCATCTGCGTCGTTTTGAGCGTCTTGTCAAGGTGCTCTCCGATCTGCGCAATGCGGGAAAGGAGATCGTGCTGGTCTCCTCGGGTGCCGTTTCCGCGGGTGCCGCCGTGCTCGGACTCGGTCACCATCCCAGCTCCACCGAGGAAAAGCAGGCAACCGCAGCGGTCGGCCAGTCCGAGCTGATGCGAATGTATTCCGAGGAGTTTTCCAAGTACGGTCATACCGTCGCGCAGATTCTGATGACCAAGGACGTCATCGACACGCCCGTGCGCCGTGCCAACGCAGAATCCACGTTCAAGACTCTGCTTTCGATGCACTGTGTGCCGATCGTCAACGAAAACGACTCCGTATCCTTTGAAGAACTCAACTTCGGCGGTAACGATACGCTGTCTGCTTACGTTGCCCTGATCTGCTCCGCCGATCTGCTGATCAATATGTCCGACATCGACGGCTTTTACGATGCCGACCCGCGCTCCAATCCGAAGGCAAAGCGCATCCCCGAGCTTGACCGTGTCGATGAATCGGTCTACGCAATGGCAGGCGGTGCCGGAACCAAGCGCGGTACGGGCGGTATGATCGCCAAGCTCAAGGCGGCACAGATTGCCGAGCAGGCGCACATCCCGATGATGATCGTCAACGGCGTTGACCCTGATATTCTGTATGATATCGTAGATGGCAAGCCGTGCGGGACGATTATTTATAACCGTGAGGTTTAAGCCAAGCAAACGAATATCCTGATACACGAAAGATCGATCTGATATGAAATTCTGTCTGTTTTATGCATGGCGCGAGATGCGCCGCAGACCGCTTCGTTTTATCAGTCTGGGCTGTTTTCTTGGCATTTCCGGATTCGTTATGACGGCGTTTTGCCTGCTGTTGACGGTCTATTCCGGAAAACTGACGGAAGCCTTGTCCCTTTTTGGCGTGCTGTATCTCGTTTTCGGAGCCCTTCTGACGTTGGTTACAGGATATCTTTGTCTGGAGCGGTACAGAAGCTGTTCTGCAGAGTATGATGCGATGCGGCAGTTTGGGATGACTGATGTACAACTGCAAAGAATTCACCTTCTGCAAATGTTGATTTTATCCGTCGCGGTACTTCCTGCGACGCAAACAGTGGCTGCGTTCTTTGTCAGAGGGATCGTTCTTCGCAATGCTGCGGCATTTGACCGATTGCGCCAGGAGCTGACAACGGCATTTCCCGCTTGGTATGTATCACGCCTTGCCGTTCCGTCCCTATCATGCGAATTTCCGCTGATGGGATGTATCCTTGCTTGCTGCTTTGCAGCAATGCTTGTGATGGGAATGACGGCTTCCTTTTTGGCGCATATCCGATATTGCCGCACGGATCATAGTGTCCCGTCGACAAAGCTCGGAGAACGAGCCGTACATACCATTACCGATATGCACAGTTATCGCCGCGAAACCAATGCCCGTATGTGTGCATCGGTTCGTTTTCTGCGCGCGGCAACGGGTTCTGCCATGCTGCTTCCGATTTTTTTCCTCGGTGCGGCGATGCTGTTTACCAATGTATCAAGTGTTTCAGATATGGTAATTACCACGCGTGAAACCATCCACTCCACCATTGATCCTGCATTGATTGCGCAGGTTTTCTCGCTTTGCGGTACGGAACAGGTTCGTGCGCTGACCGACGGTGATGTTGTGTGGGCGCTTCAGATCAATTTGCCGGACCGATCATGGATCGCTGCTGCTGCCGAAATTCTGCATTTGGAAGAAATCTCCTCTTACGATGTTTCGGTATCACGGCTGTCTGTGACCTTATCCAATCTCAAATCGGAACAGCTGCGGCAATGTTTTTTTCCAATGGCAGCGGCATCGTTTTTTGCCGCCTGTATCGGCACGGTATTTATTATTCATGATCTGTTTTCTGCAAGAAAGACGGAATTTTATATTTTACATATGTACAGCATCCGCAGCCTGTTTGGTATTCGGGCAAGTGCCGTGTTTCATATGCTGTTTCCGTGCTGTATGACAGCCGGTACTGTCGGTATCGCACTGGTTGTTGGGTTAGATCGCAGCGGCGGTGCGGTTTTTGATCTTGGTATTCTGCCGCTGTTTATATGCGGCATCGGACTCGGCGTGGCAGTGCCTGCCGTTTTTGCATGCGGTGCAGCATGGCTGTATCGTACAGACGGACGATCGGAGGATCTATGAAGCTTACGGTATCCAATCTGACAAAATTTTACGGCGCAGAAAAGGAAAATCGAACGGCGGCAGTCATGGATTGCTCCTTTGCTGTTTTACCCGGCTCGATTGCCTGTATTAGGGGCATTTCCGGCTGTGGAAAAACCACGCTTCTGCGTATGCTTGCCATGCAGCTGATACCGGACAGCGGTCATGTTTTTTATGATGATACGGATCTTTGGGCGCTGCCCGAGAAGATGCGTACGGAATACAAATGCCGCCGTATCGGTTATATTCCGCAGGATTTTGCGCTGATTCCGATTCTGACCGTCGAGGAAAACATCGGTCTGCCCGCCATGATTGCGGGTTACGCTGTCGATGCTGCGCATGTCTCGGCATTGATGGAGCAGCTTGGTTTGGCAGCGTGCCGTCATCAATATCCGCAGGAGCTGTCTGGCGGTCAGAAGCAGAAATGTGCCATCGCAAGGGCATTGCTGCAGGGCGCAGAATTGATTCTTGCCGACGAGCCGACGTGCAGTTTGGATGACGAAAGTACAGACGGGGTACTGTCATTGTTCCGTCAGTTCAAAGAAAGCGGAGGCAGTATACTTATGACCACACACGATGCCCGACTCCTTGCCTGTGCAGATGCGGTTTATCCGATGGAGCTGGGAAGACTGCAAACTGCGAGAATGTAAAAGAATAAAAAACACACCCATTTTCATTGATTTTTCAGCATAAATATGGTATACTAATATAAGATATTTCAATTATTGGAGGGACTTGCATCCATGGATGAGACTGTACGTGTACCGAAGCGGATTCTGTCCACGCTTCTGACCTCGATCGCGGCGGGTGTTGTACCGCGGTCGGGCGCGCCGTATATTGCCATCGGCAGAACGGACGAGATCGCGGCACTTTTGTCTGATCTTGACAACATCGCCGAGGGCGCTGCGACGATGCGCTTTATCATCGGCAAATACGGATCGGGTAAGAGCTTTCTTCTGCAATTGATCCGCGGAACGGCACTGGAGCGCGGCTTCATCTGTGCCGATGCCGATCTGTCACCCGAACGCCGCATCTGCGGTGCCAAAGGAACGGGTGTTGCAACCTATAAAGAGCTGATGCGCAACCTCTCCTCCAAAACCTCCCCCGACGGCGGTGCACTTCATCAGGTCATCGCGCGCTGGCTGTCGTCTCTGCAGTCGGACATTGCAGGACGCGGTATCCCACCCGAGACAGAGGAGTTCCGCCGTGCGCTGACAAAGGAGATTTTCGCAGTCACCCGCGATATGGAAAGCGAGGTCGGCGGCTTTGATTTTGCGTCGGTGCTCAATTCCTATTACCGTGCGTATACCGACGATGACGAGGAAAAAAAGAGTGCCTGCATCCGCTGGCTGCGCGGAGAATATACGACCAAAACCGAGGCAAAATCAGCGCTCGGGGTCGGCAGCATCATCGACGACGATTCGTGGTACGACTACGTCAAGCTTTGGGCGGTCTTTTTCCGCCGCATCGGCTACAAGGGCTTCGTCGTCATGATCGACGAATGTGTCAATCTTTATAAAATCACCAACCGCATTTCCCGTGAAAACAATTACGAAAAAATCCTGTCGATGTTCAATGATACGCTGCAGGGAAAAGCCGAAGGACTTGCGCTCCTGCTCGGCGGCACTCCCCAGTTTTTGGAGGACACGCGCCGCGGTCTGTTCAGCTACGAAGCCTTGAAATCGCGCCTTGCGGAAGGACAGTTCAACGGCGTCGGCGCCGGAAACACGACGGCGTACAAGAATATGCTCGGTCCCGTGATCCGTCTGCGCCGTCTGTCCGACGACGAAATGTTTGCACTCATCGCACGCATTGCGCGTCTGCACGGGCAGAACTACAACTGGACGCCGCGTATCACGACCGAGGAAATGACCGCGTTTCTGCGCCTGTGTCTGACGCGCGCGGGAGCGGATGCGATGATTACGCCGCGTGAGATCATCCGCGATTTCTGCACGGTGCTCAATATCCTGTGTCAGAATCCCGAGGCGACGTTTGCCGACGTCATCGGTCAGGGCGTTGTGACGTTATCACACGCACCGGGAGCCGGGGAAGACGAAGACGCCTTTGCCGCAGAGGATGAAAAAAAGGCGCTTGCCGCCGCATCTGCCAAACAGGCTTCTGCACCCGTGGTACAAAACAGAGCGCCTGCACCCAAACCCACCGAAAATGCGGCGACCAATCCCGAAATCCCCTACAAATCCGACGATTTCGATTTTGATCTTGCCGATCTGGATATTTAAGCTATGAAAAAAGAATCGCAAAAAGCAAAGAAAGAACGGGCATCTGCCATCGTTGCCGCGCTGGAGGAACGATATCCGTCCGCAGAATGTGCGCTCGAATACGACGGTGATCCGTGGCGGCTTCTCGTCATGGGACGGCTGTCAGCGCAATGCACCGACGCGCGCGTCAATATCGTCTGCCGTGAGCTGTTTTCCGTTTATCCCGATTGTAACGCTATGGCAGAGGCTGACCTGCCGACGCTGGAAAAGCTCGTCTATTCCTGCGGTGTGTACAAGGTCAAGGCGGCAAACATCCGCGATTTTTCCGTGATGATCCGCGATAACTTCGGCGGACAGGTACCCGATACAATGGATGCGCTTCTGACGCTCCCCGGTGTCGGACGCAAGATCGCCAATCTGATTCTCGGTGATATCTATAAAAAGCCTGCCATTGTCGCCGATACGCATTGCATCCGCATCTCCAACCGTCTTGGACTGTGCGACAAGAAAGATCCCGTGCACGTGAAAAAGACGCTGGTACCGCTGATCGCACCGGAAAAATCCTCGGACTTCTGTCATCGTCTTGTATGGTTCGGACGCGATACCTGCATGGCGCGCGGACCGAAGTGTGAGGATTGTCTGCTGCGTGCGCGCGGGCTGTGTTTTCACAAGGAGAGTTGATCCATGAAATGCAAAACACAAATCACATTTTGTCTGTGCGTCTTGTGCGTCCTTGCGCTGCTTCTTTCCTCCTGTCAGACGGATCTTGACAGCTGGAAGTTCGTGCAGCTGAAAGGCGAAGCCAAATCCGTCACCGTACCTCTCGAGGACGGCGGCGACGGCATCGGTCTGTCGTTTGAGTTGAACTTCACCGACGGCGGTGCAAACACAATCACGGTACTTCCGCCGCCCGACGGGGAAGAGCCGTACGCCGTGCTGACGTATCCTGCCGATCTTGAGGATTACGGTCTAACCGCTGTGATGAAAAACGGAATCCTGACGGTCGATACGGAACGGAACCGCCAGTTTTCCACCGACGCGTTCTCCATGACGGTCTATGCCGACGTCATCTCCTACGATCTGGTCGGAAGTCATTCCTTGAAAGCAGACCTCGGCGGCAAGGAAATGCCGCTTCTTTCCCTGCATATTACGGGCGGTGCCGCTGTACAAATGACCGACGTCGCCGCAGATGCACTTTCCGTCCTCGTTGACGGCGCGGCTGACGTTGTGTTATCCGGTACAGCCAAACGGCTTGATGCGGAAATCAACGGTACCGCCGCACTGGAAGCCACAGCACTCGCGGTATCGCACGC
>JAZQWK010000104.1:0-25694 GCA_045632325.1 Eubacteriales bacterium | reverse complement strand
AATCCGACCGCTCTCGACTACCGTCTGACCCGTTACGATACGGTCAAGGACGGTCTGCCGTTCTACACCGTCCTCGGTGAAGACCCCGAAAACGGTGCGAAGCTGTCGATGTCTGCATTTGCAACAAACGACGCGAACCCCCTGACCTACGTCCGCATCACCGTTGCCAATGACGAAAACTATACGCTGAACGGACGCGTCGGTCTGCTGCCGAGAGACGTCCACCACGGTGACCAGTACCTGACCGGTATTCTCGACACCGGTTACGAGGCATACCAGCCGAACTTCAACCAGTGGCTGCTCCAGCGCATCATCCGCTTTGACGCAGTTGACACCATGAACGCGACCTCGAAAAACGGTGCGGCTCTGCGTATCCTCTCTGCTGACGGCTGCAACGTCCACTGGGTTTCCCGCGACGAGCAGACCCACAGATTCCTTGCACATGACTACTTCGCCTGCGACTATTCCCTGATCGCAGGTACATCTCTCACCATCGACTTTGTCTTCTGTGCTTCTCCCATCGAGGGTGAGGTCAAGTCCTATGACGACGCAAAGGCTTGCATGACCGCATTCTGGCAGGAACGCCTGTCTCACGTTAAGGTTATGCCGAAGACCGACATTCCGCGCATCCGCGATATGTTTTTGCAGAACGTCACCCAGTGTATGCAGATGGTCGCGAAGTACGACGGCATGGAAGGTATGGTCGTTCGTCAGGGCGACGTCGGCAGATTCCTTTGGATTTGGGAAGCCGTTCACGTTCTCAAGTGTCTTGCACTCGTCGGTCTGCCCGAATACGCAAGCATTTACGACACTTACTGCTCCTGGATGACGATGGAAGGCGAGAAGCGCGGCAAGCTCAACTACCGCTACGTCGGCTGGGATAATGCCGAGGGCGCACTTCTGCTGGGTCTTTCCGAGCATCTGAAGATCGTTGACGATCGCGAACAGTATCTGCATTTCCGTCCTTACATGATGGCACTGCTTGACTATATCGACGCGCGCCGCAACTCCGATCCCGACGGCAAGTATCCGGGTATCTATCCCGCAGGTCAGGCAAGCGACTGGGGCGAAATCGGTTACCACTGGACGTTTACCGACGCCTTTGTCCTGCGCTCCATCAAGTCCTATCTGCAGGTCTGTGAAAAGTACAATGCCGAGGAGACCGCACACGTCCGCGCGATCGAACAGGACTATTCCGCACGCATCGACAAGCTCGTCTCCGATCTGTATTCCGGTCACGAAAACGACGAGGAATTCATTCTGCCGCACATCGCAGGCGTAGAATTTGAAGACAGTTGGAACCACTGCTTCTATACCGACGGCGCGCCGTTCCTCAACCTCGTCGGCATTGCGATGGATCCCTGCTCCCGTATGTTCGAGCAGATGGAAGCGTACTACCGCGCCAACGGTCTGTTTGAGCACAACCTCGCCGGTCGTATCACCAACGCGACCGACTTCGGCGTCTATGCATACGGTGACTGCTACTACACCGGTATTTCCGAGATCTGCTGGATCTATCCGTGGATGAAGCGCGGTGAATGGGACAAGGCAGATCCGATGACCGATGCCATGCTGCGCTACAACGTCACCACCGAATACATCGTATCCGAGCGTTACTGCTCCATCGACCCGTGGTACGTCCCGTGGCAGCCCAACGGCTCCGGCTCCGGCCGTCTGTGTATGTTCCTGCTCGACTACTTCGACAACAAGGCAAAAGCGTAAAACAACATTGCAGGGTGGCGAGATGCGTCACCCTGTTATTTTGGTGGGGATAACGGATGACAGATACGTTGACGGTCGCACTGCAAAAACCTTCTCCCGGGGCAAAAACCTTCTCCCGGGAGAAGGTGGATTTCGATGAAAACGCTCCTGCGTTTTTGTCGAAAGACGGATGAGGGTTATAACGGTCCGATACGACCCTCATCCGTCACGCTATCGCGCGATACCTTCTCCCAAGAGAAGGTTTTGGTTGTACGCACCGTAACCACCTGCGAAAACCACCATCAAATCCATACATCCACCGCATTATACAATGAAAGGACATACCAACCATGCTTTATTTTGAAAGCGACTATACCGAAGGCGCACATCCTGCCGTTTTGGCTCGTCTGTGCGAAACGAATATGGAACACGTCTCCGGCTACGGAGAAGACAAATTCTGCGAAGCTGCAAAGGCAAAGATCCGCGCCGCCTGCAATACGCCCGATGCCGATATCTTTTTCCTCGTCGGCGGCACGCAGACCAACCGCACCGTCATCGCAGGTCTGCTGTCCCCGTATCAGGGTGTCATCGCGGCACAGACCGGTCATATCGCAGCCCACGAGGCAGGCGCAATCGAAAATTCCGGTCACAAGGTTCTGTGTCTGCCGCAGACACTCGGTAAAATCTGTGCATCCGATCTGCAGGACTATCTTGAAACCTTTTTTGCCGACGAAGCATACGAACACATGGTACAGCCGGGCATGGTCTACGTCTCCTACCCGACCGAATACGGCACGCTGTACACAAAAGACGAGCTGTCTGCCATTCATGCGGTATGCAAAGAATACAGCCTCCCGTTGTTCATCGACGGCGCACGTCTCGGCTACGGTCTTGCTTCCGACGCTTCCGATATGACCCTGCCCGACGTCGCCGAACACTGCGATGCGTTCTATATCGGCGGCACCAAGGTCGGCGCACTGTGCGGCGAAGCGGTCGTCTTCCCGCGCGGCAACGCACCGAAGCACTTCTTCACCACCGTGAAGCAGAACGGCGCACTCCTTGCCAAGGGCAGATTGCTCGGCGTGCAGTTTGACGCGCTGTTTACCGACGGCTTATACGACGCAATCAGCCGCCACGCGATCAACTGCGCCAAACGGTTGAAGGCACTTCTGACCGAAAAAGGCTATTCCCTGTTTCTCGACACACCGACCAATCAAATCTTCGTCGTCCTGCCCAACGACCGCATGAAAGCCCTCGGCGAGCGGGTCAAGTTCTGCTTCTGGGAAAAGTACGATGACGAACATACCGTTGTCCGCTTTGCCACCAGCTGGGCAACCGATCCTGCCGACATTGACGCTCTGGCAGAGATCCTGTAAGATACAAACGATCCCGAACACAACGCCGTGCTCGGGATCATCATTGTTTTATCGGTTTCCAAGTTCAGAAAGATACTGCATCGCGGCAGCAGGATCGTTTGACGTAAACAGCACCGCACCCAGCTTCACGCAGGAGTCGAAGTGCTCTTTTGTCTTCACGCCGGCACCTGCCCACGGCTCAATCCCGCGTTCTTTGAGGTAGTTGTAGCAATCCGCATTGCCGTCGTCAAAGATACACGCGCAGTAAAGATATTCATCGGGATTGCGGCGGACGTTGGACATAATGGTATACGGATAGAAGCCGTGCAGAAGATACTTGCCGCCCGAGATCTCATCGGTGTATTCCAGTACGTACGCATCAAAGGAATTGATGATCGTCTTGTCGACAAAGTTGTATTTTTCAACGAGCGCCAGCGTCTTCTCAACACACAGACGGCATCGCTCCTCATTGCCCGGCACAAAGTATTCCTTGATCTCAAGGTTGACCATCATGTCATGCTCGGAACACAGCGCGAGAAATTCTTCCAGCGTCGGCACCTCGGAAAACGCGCCGTTTTTGCTGCAGTTCAAACGGCACAGCTCCTCGTAGGTATAATCCGCGATCAGACCCGTGCCGTCGGTCGTGCGGTCGACGGTATGGTCGTGCATCAGAATGAGGACGTTGTCCTTCGTCAGATGGATGTCCGTTTCGATCATGTCACATCCTGCTGCAATGGCGGCCAAAAAGGCTTCGCGGGTGTTCTCTGCAGCCTTTGCCTGGTCTCCGCGGTGAGCAGCGACGCTGACGGGGTGACAGTAAGGCAGTTTTTTCATGGGAATCAATTCCTTTCTATGTATTATCATTTGCGTTGATTATATCACGCACGCACCGTTTTGTAAACCCCTTTTGAAAAAGTTCTTGCCATTTTTCCAAAAGCATGATATAATGATACGGAATTCTGACTGCCAAGGAGGTTCTCACTATGTCACGCAACCCCTATACACGGCTGAAAATGGCTTGTTATACGACCAACGTCTCCATGTCCGTCGTTGCCAATCTTTCACCGATTCTGTTTCTGACCTTTCACGATCTATACGGAATTTCCTATTCCCTGCTCGGTCTGCTGGTGCTCATCAACTTCTTCACCCAGCTGACCATTGATCTGATCTTCTCGTTCTTTTCCCATAAGTTCAACATTCCGCTGGCGGTAAAGATCACGCCGCTTCTGACCGTCATCGGACTTGCCGTTTACGCACTGCTGCCGTATTTGTTCCCCGATGCCGTCTATTTTGGTCTTGTGATCGGCACGGTGATCTTCTCCTGCTCCGGCGGTCTTGCCGAGGTGCTCATCAGCCCCGTCATTGCCGCCATTCCTGCAAAGGATCCCGACCGCGAGATGAGCCGTCTGCACTCGGTATACGCATGGGGTGTCGTCGGTGTCATTCTCGTCAGCACCCTGTTTCTGCTCGTCTTCGGTCAGAGCTACTGGCAGCTTCTTTCGCTGCTGTTCCTGCTGATCCCGCTGTCCTCCTGCATCCTCTTTTCCACGGTCACCGTCCCGCAGATGGAAACGCAGGAAAAGGTTTCGGGCGTTCTGCGCTTTCTCAAAACCAAAACGCTTTGGCTGTGCGTCGGCGCGATCTTCTTCGGCGGTGCGGCAGAATGTACGATGGCACAGTGGGCGTCGGGATATCTGGAGCAGGCACTCGGCATACCCAAGGTCTGGGGTGACGTCTGCGGCGTTGCGCTGTTCTCGGTCATGCTCGGACTCGGACGCACCTTGTATTCCAAGATCGGACGCCGTATCGGCCGCGTGCTCCTGCTCGGTGCCGTCGGTGCACTGGTCTGTTATCTGACCGCCGCACTGGTCGGTATTCCCGTCGTCGGTCTGCTTGCCTGCGGATTGACAGGCTTCTGTGTCTCGATGCTTTGGCCGGGTTCTCTGATCGTCGCCTCCGACCGTATTCCCGACGGCGGCGTGTTCATCTTTGCCATGATGGCGGCGGGCGGTGACCTCGGTGCTTCCGTCGGACCGCAGCTCATCGGCATTATCACCGACTATGCAATTGCCTCCCCGATGCTCAACACGCTTGCCGCAGATCTTTCCCTTGCGCCGGAGCAGCTCGGCATGAAGCTCGGCATGCTGGTCGGTGCGCTGTTCCCGCTCTGCGCGATCCCGATCTACTTCCGTATCCATCAAACGTCAAATGACAACTAAAACGAATGCAGGTGCTGTTTTTCATAAACAGCACCTGCGTGTGATTTTATCCCTTGATATTTTCTTCGTAAGCCGCAATCATTTTATCATACAGCTTGACGAGTGCCTTCTGCTTCGATGCATACGATGATGCATACGTTGCTTTTCCGGAATCAAACAGAGAACGGAAAATTTCCAGATAATTGTTGATCTGCGGGCTGAACGCGTAGCAGAAGTTCTGCGTGATCGAGTCGTGCAGAAGATCGATCATCTGCGAAGACGCTTCGTCTCTTGCGTACTTGACCTTCATCGCAGACTCAAAATACGTCTTCATCGTGGTGTTGTGGCTCATCGAGCACAGCGCCTCAAGTACCGTACAGACCTTATCCGGCTCCGCACAGGTTGTCGGAATACCGCCGACCAACGCCGTATCGTGCGAAACGGAACGGTACTTATCGACCGACTCGTCGAGCTTCGGAATCGGCAGGATACCGTAGTCGTCCTTCATGTCACGCAGATCCTTGACGGCAGCAAGATAGTCGTTTAAGAACAGCAGTCTCTGATCGGCAAACGCCTTACGCTGGTTCTGGTAGTATTCTGCTTCCGTAACGCCTGCCACGGTACCGAAATTAAAGGTCGTCTTCGGTGCGATGTAGTTTTCAACGATCTTTTCCATGACCGTGGTAATCAGCGGGTCTTCCAGATTCAGAACGGGATAACCGTCGTCACCGCGCTGCATAAAGGAGATACCAGAACCGAAGACCTGCGCGTCCATATAGTTGCGCGACAGATTCATTGCGAAAACGTCTCCGTCCTCCAGCTTACCGTTACCGTCGATATCCTTGGAGAATTCCTTTACGTACGCACCGAGTGCGTCAATCGTCCACTTTCCGTCGAACGCAAGCTGATACAGCTCGTTCGGATCTTCATAGTGCGATTGATACATCGCCTTGTTGAAGAAAATCGCAGACGCAACCTCTACGACGTCCAGGAAGTAGTCACCCGCAACCAGGAAGCGGGCATCGTTGTTGAGCTGCAGCTCATCCATATATTCTTCCCACCAGTATACCTGGGAGAAGTCGTTGACGTCACTGTTGTTGAAGTTATAAAGCATATTGTCTGCCGCGATCTTCAGCATACCGTACTGCTGGTCACAGATCAGATCATATACGTCATCGCCTGCCATGACGATCTTCTGCAGATCGGGATAGACCTTATCGTAGGTAAAGTCGACGACCTCATAGGTAAATTCGACGTTCAGTCGTTCCTCGACCATCTGATTGCGCTCCAGAATCGCGTCGTGAACGATATCACCGTCGGCTTCTTCCGGACCCATCATAAAGATTTCCGCTCCGTACTGGGTCTGGTCAAAGGTATTGAGGCGGATACGGATCTGCTTGCCGCCGAGATCCGTTCCTTCGGGGATCGCATCCAGAATGATCTTCTCTGCTTCCTCGGTTACTGCTTCCGTGACAGCATCTGTCTGCACGGCGTTGGTTTCATTTGCGGTCTGTCCCTGTGCGTCACCGCAGGATGCCATACAGGACGAACCGAGCATCAGAATTGCCAACAGCGCTGTGATTTTGCGTGTGTGTTTCATGTTCCGGTTTCCTTTCTTTAATTTCGTTTCCGAACCGTTTGGTTGGTTATATTGTATCATAGTTCTCCCGATTTTTCAAGTATTTTTGCAATATTCACGATTTTTATTTCCTGATGAAGAATCAGCCGTTTCTGAAGCGAATCAGATCAAGTTGTAAACAATATATGAATTTCCAAAAAAACGCTTGATTTCTTTTCCATGTGGTGATATAATGAATTTACAATCCAATCAGTTGATTGTTATTTCTATCATTTCTATCTCGTTTTGTATGTCATCTATACAAAGAAAGGAATCCACATGAAAAAACACACCGGTACCGTTATTTTGATCGTTTTCATCGCCATTGTTGCTGTCGTTACCATTCTTTCCACCTTTACCGTCGTTCCGTCCGGTTACGTCGGTGTCAAGGTCACCATGGGTCAGGTTGCCGATGACGTTCTGAACCCCGGCATGTATTTGCACATCCCGTTCGTCGAATCGATCACCAAAGTCATGACCAAACAGGTTGACCAAATCTATACCGACTCCATCTGGGGTGAATCGTCCGAGCAGACGGCACTTTATATGTCTGATATCACCGTTACTTACAAGCTCAATCCCTCTATGGCGTCGTATGTGGTCAAGAACGTCGCCAACTACGACGAGGATCTTGTCAATATGACGCTCGTCTCCTCTGCGCTTAAGGCAGCCGCACGTACGCTGGAAACGATTCAGGTCACCAACCGTTCGTTCATCGAATCTGCCGCAGTAGAAAGCCTGCAGAACGCCGTCAACAACAAATACGGCTCCGACGTCGTTACCGTTCTGAACGTCAATATCAACGACATGGACTTTGAGGAATCGTATCAAAACGCCATCGCCGAGCGTCAGCTTGCAGAACAGGCATACCAGCGCCAGGTCATTGAAAACAAGACCGCTCTCGAAAAGGCGGAAGCCGACAAGCAGGTCGCTATCACCAACGCAGAAGCCAAAGCCGAAGCTGACCGCATTGCCGCCGAAGCACAGGCTGAGATCGTCCGTATCGCGGCTGAGGCACAGGCAGAAGCAAACAAAAAGCTTTCCGATTCTCTGACCGACCAGCTCGTCGAATATCAGAAGATCGAAGCATGGGACGGCAAGCTCCCCGTGGTTCAGGGTTCGGACAATGCATTTGTCGACGTTTCGTCGCTGATCGGACAGTAATTACAGAAAGGATCTCATGATGAAAAGCATCAAACCCGGACGCGGTCCATCGATGAAAGCGGGCGTTGTCGGCATCGCCGTGGCAATCTTCGGCGTCATCTGGACCTGTGCTGCCATATCCATGGGCGCCGGACCGCTCTTTGCAATGTTCGGCATCGTCTTTGTTGCAATCGCGGTATTCGACGTCGTATACAATTTCAAAAATGCAGCGGGCGAAAACCGTTATTCGCTCTACGACGTCACCGAAGGCGATGAGGAGCCCGATCCGCTCAACGAACGCTTCGGCAAGCCCGATACCTGCAGAGACGAAAAGCAAAAGAACAGCCGCTTCTGCCCGTACTGCGGCGCGGAATTGCAGTCGGATTTCGTTTTCTGTAACGTCTGCGGCAAAAAATTGCCGTAACTTTCCATATCCTTCTATGGGTCATAAATTTTGTTCGATTTTCAAAGTTTATGACCCGTTTTCTTTGTCGATTTTTGCTATTGCAATCTTAAGCTTTTTGTGATATGATATATATGATTTGCGTTTATTGGCAGCGTGTCAAAACGACGAATCCCTACAACATACAGAATTGGAAGTGCTCCAAAATGACCATCTTACTGTCCCTTTCCATCGGCATGATCGCCGCGCTGATGATGTCCCGTCTGGCAAAGAAGTTGCAGCTCCCCGCTGTTACTGCTTACCTTGTCGCCGGTATCCTCGTCGGTCCGTGGTGCCTCGGTCTTCTCGGCGTAGAAGGACTTGGCTTTATCTCCGAGGAATCCATCAAAAATCTCACCATCATCTCCGATGTTGCACTCGGCTTTATCGCGTTCTCCATCGGTAATGAATTCCGTCTGTCCCAGCTGAAAAAGACCGGTAAGCAGGCGACCGTCATCGGTATTTTCCAGGCTGTTGCCGCAACGTTGATCGTTGATGCCGCACTGATCGCTCTGCATTTTATCATGCCCGACAAGATCGGTCTTCCCGCTGCGATCACCCTCGGTGCCATCGCATCCGCAACCGCTCCTGCCGCAACGCTGATGGTCGTCCGTCAGTATAAGGCAAAAGGCGAGCTGACTGACCTTTTGCTCCCGATCGTTGCTCTCGACGACGCCGTCGGTCTGATCCTGTTCGCAGTCTCCTACGGTATCGCACGTGCCATTCAGAGCGGTGCGGTCGACATCGTTTCCATCATCGTCAATCCGCTGATTGAAATCGTCGTATCCCTCGCACTCGGTTCTGCTATGGGCTTTATCATGAACTGGGCAGAGCAGTTCTTCCATTCCCGTTCCAAGCGTCTGTCCATGTCCATCGCATTCGTCATGCTGACCGTTGCCCTGTCCATGCTCAAGTTCGAGATCGGTCCGGTTCACATCGGCTTCTCTTCCCTGCTCGTCTGCATGATGCTCGGCACCATCTTCTGCAACGTCTGTGACTACTCCGAAGAACTCATGGAACGTGTCGACGGCTGGACGACTCCGCTGTTCGTCATCTTCTTCATGCTGTCTGGTGCAGAACTGAACCTCAGCATCTTCGCTGACTTCGGTATTGTCCTGATCGGTGTTCTGTTCCTCGCAACCCGTGCCGTCGGTAAGATGGGCGGTGCATATATGAGCGCCAAGTGGACGGAGTGCCCCGATAACGTCTGCAAGTACCTTGGTATTACGCTTCTGCCGCAGGCAGGCGTTGCACTCGGTATGTCTCTGCAGGTCGCTCCGCTCGGTGCAGACGGCGTTCTCATTCGCAACATCGTCCTGTTCTCCGTCATGATCCTTGAGCTGGTCGGTCCGCTGCTGGCAAAGATCGCACTCACCAAGGCAGGCGATATCATCCCCGAAGGCCGCACCTCCGCAAGAGGCGTGGTTCCCTCCAAGCATAAGGGCGAACTTCCGAAACAGAAATAAATCCATATACAGTCAAGGGACTGCTGCAAAATCATGCGGCAGTCCCTGATTTATATTTCAAGTATTTTCTCAATCTTACGTAAAATCGCGGATAAAGATAAATATTTCCTCCACCGCGGGCGTGATGGCAATTGCATTGCCTTCAAACGTGGAAATACCGACGGGCTGTTCGACGACGTCGCCGACCAGCTGCGGCTCGTGTCCGCCGTAGGGGAACGCACGCAGATACGCCATACCGCCGTTTGCACGGATGGTGTCCACAAACTTCTTGGTCACTGCAAAGGAAACGGTACCGTCATCGACGCACTGCCAGAACTTGACGGGCACGGGATAGACCTCGGCTTTTTTGTTCTTGGCGGGATTACAGCCGTGCAGCTTGGTTTCGTCGTAGATATATTCGCCGTTCTCATCCTTTTCCAAACCGTAGATTTTGCCCATAGCGAACTTCGGCGCGCCGTCACTCCACGGATGCAGGAAAATTTCGTTATAGGTATCGAGCACGGGACAAAGCGCCGTATGCGCAATGACGGGAATCGCGCCCGACAGTACCAAATTGGTGCCGCTGATACCGCCCATCGAACCGCCGTGCACAAAGACCGCAGTCTTCAGATTGAAGTTGTCGATGCAGTAGTGGTACGCCTTGACGTAACTGCGCGTGGAAATCGGGGAGCCGATGTTGTTGCGGATGTCGATGCCGTACTCTGCTGCGTACTTCTCAGGCAGACCGTTGACGTCCATGACGGCATAACCGTTGGCTACGAGATACTGTGTGATCGCCTGATGCTCGACCTGCGAGTCGTCGGTGGATACCGTACCGCCCGCGCCGTGACAGTTGATGACAAGCTGCGTCGGTGCACCGTCCTCGGTATACGAGTCGGGCAGCATCAGAAAGCCCCAGTCGTCGTAAATCATTTCATAGTCCTGCCGACGGTCGGTCGGATTGCTGTCGTCAAACAGATAACAGTTGACGGGAACGGAAAATCTGTGAATTTGAATGCTCATGATGGTTTCCTTTCTGTGTTCGGTCGTTTTTTATAGTATAGCACAGATTGCGGGAAAATGCAAGTGTTGTTTTTTCTTGACACCGTTCCTTCAGACGCACGACGGTAAGATCGGGATTTGATGATGGGCATCCACGGGAACCCATTTCTAATTTCTAATTTCTAATTTCTCATTCCGAATTCCTCATCACCCTTGCAAAACCTCGTTCTGTGTGGTATAATAAACCGATTACAATTTGATTTCAGAAAAGAGGAATTCAACGTGAGCAAACGCATCTCCAAAGATTTCACCCACGGCAGTCTGCCAAAACAGCTGATTCGGTTTGCACTGCCGTTTATGGCATCCAACGCCCTGCAGGTACTGTACAGCACCATTGACATGATCATCGTCGGCGAATACGTCGGCACGGCCGGTCTTGCGGCAGTATCACAGAGCAGCTTGATCCTCAACTTCGCAACGATGGTCACGCTTGGTTTCTCCAACGCAGGACAGGTTCTGATCTCGCAGGCACTGGGCGCGAAAAAACATAAAGAGATGAACGACGTCATCGGCACGCTGTTCAGCTTTATTACGCTGCTCTCCGTCGTGCTCTCCGTCATCATTCTCGTGCTCCGCACGTGGATTCTCACCGTCATGAACATTCCCGCAGAATCATGGGACATGGCGATGGACTATCTCGTCATCTGCGGCGCAGGTCTGGTCTTCACGGCAGGCTACAACATGGTCTCCGCCGTTCTGCGCGGCATGGGAGATGCCAAGCGTCCGTTTCTGTTTATCGGCATTGCCTCTGCGGTCAATCTGGTGCTCGACATTTTGTTTACAGGTATCCTGAAATGGGGCGTTGCAGGTGCGGCATGGGCAACGATCATCGGACAGGCGGCATCGTTCTTGTTCTCCATTTACTATCTCGTCCGCCACAAGGATGCCTTCGGCTTTGATTTCCGCCCCGAACGCTTCCGCATGAACCGCCATTACGTCAAAATGATCTCCGATCTCGGCACCCCGATGGCGATCCAATCGGGATGCATCAACCTGTCGATGATGTACGTCAACGCGCTGGTCAACTCCGTCAGCGTCGTCGCATCGGCAACCTTCGGAGTCGGTATGCGTATCGACGATATCATCAACAAGATCTCGCAGGGCATCCAGCACGCCGCTATGCCGATGATCAGCCAGAACATCGCGGCGGGTGAGGAAAAACGCAGCCGTCAGGTCGTCTACTATTCCTGGCTGTATGCGGGCGCGTTCACCGTCGTCTGCATGGGACTTTATTTGCTCATCGGCCGTCAGATGTTCATGCTGTTCTCCGATGACCCGCTCGTTCACGAAATGTCATCGACGTTTATCAGCGCAATTCTGTGGATGTTCCCCGCGCTTGCGATCATGCGCGGCTCCTCTGCGTTCATTCAGGGCATCGGTCATGCGAAAATGTCGATGATTTTGGCATTGCTCGACGGCGTCGTGCTCCGTATCGGTTTGAGCTGGCTGTGCGGTATCGCACTTGATTGGGGCTTCTACGGCTTCGTGCTCGGCTACGGCGTTGCGGCTTACGGATGTGCCATCCCCGGTATGCTCTACTTCCTGTCGGGCAAATGGACGTCAAGACGGACATTGGCAGAAGATTTGTGAGGTACCATCATGCTGAAACTTCCACCTATTTTTTCCACCGGCGCACTATTCCTGCATAACGCACCGCTGACCGTCCACGGAACGACGGATGCAAATACCTCCGTGACGCTCACACTCATCGGCGATACATCGCGCATCATCACCGAGATCCAAACGACCGCCGACGAAAACGGTCTCTTTTCACTGACACTTCATACTCCGCAGGCATCGCTTGACCGCTATTCCGTCACCGTACGCGCGGGAGAGGATTGCCATATCATGGAAAACGTCCTGTTCGGTGAGCTGTGGCTTGCCTCTGGACAATCGAACATGGAGCTGGAAAACGCAAAGCAGCCGGACGCCGATGACCTTCTGCCCACGCTTGCGGACAAAACCATCCGTGTATACCACGTATACAACATCGAGGGCGGCTCGTCAGGAACGTTTCCCTATGAGCCCGACGACATGACACGCGGAACGTGGTTTGACTGTGCAGATGCGAACTGTCACGCGCTGATCTCTGCCGTCGGCACCGCCTTTTCCGCGCATCTCTCCGAGTTTCTGCACAGCAGAGGCCGGGATATCCCGATCGGCTTCGTCAACGCCTGCTGGGGCGGTACGGGCATTCGCTCCTGGATTCCGCGCACCGTTTACGAACGCGAGCAAACCCTGATGACTCGCTTGAAGGAACACGGTCTTTACTCGGATGCGGACGGCTGGAACACGCACGGACGAGACAACGCATCGCAAACCTCATGCCAGTACAATCTCAAGGTTCACGGTCTTGTGGGTCTGCGCTTCCGCGGAATTTTATGGTATCAGGGTGAATTTGAGTGCTGGGATGAGCCGTATCACCGCCTGTACGCAGACAGCCTGCAATTATATTATCAGACTTACCGCGATTTGTTTGCATCCGACGATCCTTTCCCGATGATCTGCGTCCTGCTCTATCCCTTTCCCTGCACCGACGAGGGCGACGCTTATATCGGTTACGTCAACCAAAACTTCGTCGATGCTGCGGCAGCAAATCCCGATCAGTTTCATTTCATGCCGATCAACGACCTGCCGCCGATCTGGAATTTTCCAAAGGATCATCCGATTCATCCGCTTCACAAGTACGCGGTCGGCAATCGGCTGGCAGTTCTCGCCGAAAACGCGGTATACGGCGGAGACGGGCAAAAAAATCCTGCAGTGCTCGACCGTTATGAGCAGGACGGAAACCGTCTGATCCTGCACTTTTCCGTACCCGGTCAGCCCGATGCACTGAAAAACTACGGCGGCATCCGCATCGGCGAGAAGATCGGTGCTTGGACGAGCCGCAAGCAGCATCCGATCGGTCTGTATATCGCAGGCGCATCGGGTACGTACGTTCCCGCCGATTGCGAAATCCTCTCTCATGATACCATTGCGCTGTCGCATCCGGGCATTGAAAAACCGCTCCATGCGGCGTATGCGTACAACTCCATGGAGGAGGGCTGTAATCTTTTCGCCGGACAGTTCCCGCTCGGATGCTTCCGCACGGATGACAGCGAAAATCACCTGATCACGATCGAGTGCAAGCCCTGGTGTGATACAACAAGAACTGCCGTCTGGACGTGCGAGGACGCGCCGATTCTCGACGTGTTCTACCGCCCGATCTGGAAAGCCGCATCGGGATGCGAGATCGTGCATGACCACGCGTTTACCCTCGACAACGGCAGTATCCGCATCGCACGGTCGGAATATCCCGAAAAACTGCCTTGTGCCATGACCGTCGGCGCGTACGTTGACCGTCATCCCTATAACCGCCTCGACCTTGACCGCTATACCGCCCTGCATCTGCGGATGCTGTGTGCGGGAGAAGTCACGCTTTCTCTGATCCTAACCCATCGTACAGAGGACGGCAAAACCGCCCAAACAACGCTTCCCGCCCAAAAGATCCAGCATCTGCACCACAGCTGGGCGGAATATCACATTCCCTTTGACATACTCCCCACAGGCGAAATTCTGCGCATGGAATTCCGTGCAGAAATGTCCGAAGCGTATTATCCGTTTGTCAATTTAGAAGGGTTTGTTCTTATGCCGAAATAATTTCTGCCACCAAAATAACATCAAGGAGTCAGCCATGAAAAAAACAATCACCTCCTCACCCTCTCTCTACGCGCAGTCGTTCTCCCACGCCGACATCTCCGAGCGTACCGACGTCCGCTGGTGGATGGCATCGGGAATGCATACCGATGAAACCATCCGTGAAGAACTGCACGCAATGCATAAAGCCGGATTTTCCGGTGTTGAGCTGTGCCAGCTTGCCGACCACACCATTGATGAAACCGTCTATGGCTATGGCGGTGCACAGTGGGAAAACGACGTCAAACTGATTCTGAACACGGCGCTTGACCTGGGCATGTCCGTCTCCCTGACCTCGGGAGCAGGCTGGAGTACCGCCAACGTCCCCGGTCTTGACCCCGATTCTCAGGCGGCAAACCAGTGCGTTGTGCTGTTAAAAGAAGATGTCGGTGCAGGCTGCTGCCGCCCGGGTGCCATTCCCACAAGCGAAAAGCTGCGCAAAAAAGCAACGTTTCTCGGTGCGGTTGCACTCAGAAAAGCAGACACCGACGTTTACTGCCCCGACGGATACGTTGTACTGACCAAATACGTACAGAACGGCACGCTCCATTGGCAGGCTCCTGCCGACGGCGATTATACGGTCATGTACTACTTTGTTCAAGGAACGGCACACAAGGTTTCTCCCGCCGTCTGCGATTCTTTCACGATCAACTACTTTGACCGCCGCGGCGTTGAAGCGCTGAAGGAGTATCTTTGCGAAAACGTGCTCAACGACGAACCGCTCAACGCAAAAATCAAAGCAGGCGACGTGCAGTATTTCATGGATTCGCTGGAATACAACGACGGCGCGGGCATTACCGTGTGGACGGAAACGTTTGCACAAGAGTTTTATCGCCGCAAGGGATACGACATTCTTCCCTATCTGTTCTTGGCAGAGCACGCGCCGAGCACCAGCATCTGGGGATGGTATGACAACGCCGATCTGATCGGCACGAACACGCTGACCGATCTTGCGATGACCAAGCGGATTCTCAACGACATTTTTGACGTGCAGACAAAGCTGTATTTAGAAGAATTCATCGCACCGTTCCGAGCATGGCTGAACGAGCGCGGCATCACCCTGCGCGTACAGATCTCCTACGGCAAAAATCTCGAAATCTCCGAGCCGATCTGGGCGGTGGACAGACCCGAAACAGAAAACCGCAATCAGAAGAACCAGCCCGATCTCTACCGTCTGTGGAGCGGCGGCGCACATCTGCAGAACAAGGTGCTTTCTGCCGAAACGGGCGGACTTGACAACTCCAACTATAATTACACCGATCAGCGACATTTGCAGGAGGCGTATCATCTGTATGCTGTGGGATGCGCACGTCTCATCTGGCACATTTGGTCCTCGCAGTACGGACCGAATCCCGTCTGGCCCGGTTATGAGGGCGGCGACGGTATGCAGCAGTTCTATAAATTCGGTCTGCGTGAGCCGTCCTACGACGGTTATGCAAGCTTCAACGACCATCTCGGACGTGTGCAGAAGCTTCTCCGTGCAGGAAAACCTGCGGTCGATGTCGGTATGTCCTATATCAAGTACGGTCAGCATCTTGTCTACGCCGACGCACGAGATTGGCTTGCTGACCATGATCCAATGTTCTTCCCGTCTATGACCCTGCAGGAGCACGGCTATACCTACGATTACTTCAACCCTGCGCTGTTAAAGGCAGAAGGTGTCACCTTTGATGCGGAAACGAAGACCGTTGAACCCGCAGGCTACCGCGCACTGGTGCTGTGGCAGAAGGAGCTGTCTCTTGTCGGTGCCGACGTCATCACATCGCTTGCCAAAGACGGTCTGCCGATCGTCGTCGTCAACGGTGCGGCAGTACGTTCTCCGTATCAAGGCGAAGATGACGGCGCACTTGCGGCGTTCCTTGATCAGATCAAGACGCTTCCCAACGTCCGTACCGTTCCGACGGCGGATGACGTTCTGTCGGCGCTTAGAGAACTGGGCATCACGCCGTATACCGCGTTTGATGCGCCCAACCGCTGTCTTCTGACCCAAACCCGACGCGACGGCGACAACCGCCTGATCTACGTTTACAATTATGAGGGCACACCCCATCCGTCGGACAGAACCGCGTTCCAAACGGAATTCTCGCTTGACGGCACGTTTGCCGTATCCCAGATGGATGCATGGACCGGCAAGATTACGCCCGTCCCGTCCGTGATCGCCAACGGCAAGACCACCTTCCCCGTCAGTATTTCTGCAGGAGACGTCGCGCTTTACTGTCTTGAACCGATTGCCGAAGATACCGCGACTGCGGTCGTTCCGACAATTGAGAAAATGGCACCGTATCCGATCACCGATTGGTCGCTGACCGTCGAGTCGTGGACACCGACCGAGGACCTGCTCACCCGCACCGAAACGCTCCTCGGCGTCACAACGACCGAGTATGCCTACCGCACCGAAAAGCGGGAGATTCACACATCGCTTCCCACACTGACCACTTGGGACAACGTCCCGTGCATCGGGAAAACCGTCTGTGGTAAAGGTGTTTATACCGCGAAATTCCACTGGGACGGCACACACGACGGCGCGTATCTCGATTTCGGGGAAACAGTGCAGAGCTTCCGCGTCAGAATCAACGGCATCGATTGTGATCCCGTCAACCGAAACGTCCCGCTCCTCGATATCACGGAACAGCTGCGCACCGGCGAAAACACCGTCGATATTTTCTACAGCTCCAACCTGAACAACGTGCAGATCTCCCGCGACATGATCAAAGAAGGAATTCTCGTCAATAATTTCCCGGGTTATCTGACAAAGTATGAGTCGTACGGAATCACGCAGGCGCTGGTGGTACCGTTTGACGTTATCGGCTGATATCTTCTTGCTGTAAACACAGACTCCCCATTGATGCGGTCGAGCATCAATGGGGAGTGTTTTTATACCTGTGACTGTTTTCTGTAATCGGTTGGAGAAATTCCCATACGGCGATGAAACACACGGCTGAAATAGAATTGATTATCATATCCGCATCGATTGGAAATCACGCTGATCGGCAAATCAGAAACCGACAACAGCTCACATGCATTGTGCATACGAATACGATTCAGATATTCCATCGGTGTAATTCCGGTAAATTGTACAAAACGGTTGGTAAAGGTGACATGGGAAATCCCAAGGCTCGCAGCATATCGGGAGAGCATAATCGGGTCTGAAAAATGCTCTTTGAAATAGCGAATGGTTTCCGCTGTCATCGGATCATCGACCGTATCGTTTATACCGATATCGTGGAAGCTGCGAATATGCATATACGCATACCAGATATCACGGAAAAAGTGATCGGCAAGCGAGATTGCATGCTCACTGTGCTGATTGGCAATCGCAGACAATACCGCGATATCTTCTGCGATCCGCCCGTCATCTTTAAATTCCAGTTTCCCGACAGGGGCAGCTTCTCCGAATTTCGTCAGAATATTCTCTGATGCACGGTCAAAGCGGACATCAAAACGAATATAAAGGGAACGGATCGGTGAAAGAACGTGCCGATCGAAAAAGACCTCCGGCGGATAAATAACCACATCGCCCGCTTCAACCGTGCTTGTTTTACCCTCCATGGTCAGCGAAAAAGAACCGTTCAACAGAATCATGGCAATCCAATATTCGTAAAAATCGTGTTCCCACAAAAATTTTTCCCGCTCAATGGTGTTGTTGAATACCACGTACGGAAGCGGAAAACCCTGTGTCGTCAAAAGTCATACACTCCTTTTGAAAAAGTATATATTTATTATAAATTAGTTCATGGAAATTGTCAAGATAATGTGCTATAATAAGAAAAAAAGATGAAAGCAGGTGCATTGATTTTGTATATCTATTCCTCTGACGTTGCCATCCTTGGCGCAGGTCCCGCCGGAATTGCCGCAGCAATCACAGCTGCGCGGGAAGGTCTTGACGTTTTACTGATCGAACGGTACGGCTGTGTCGGCGGCGGTCTGACCTCAATGTATGTCCGTCCGTTTCTCGGAAGTGTTGAAAATGCAAATATCGGACGTGAAATTGAGATGGAGGTTAAGGAATTATCCGCTGATATGTCGTCCGTTGAAGCGGCCAAATGTGCACTGACCAAGCTGCTTCACGATGCAGGCGTACGCGTTCTCCTCCAGTCTTCCCTTTGCGCCGTTCACACGGAAAACCGCCGGATCGATCATATCGAAATTGCAACGCAAAGCGGAATTTGCGAGGTTCGGGCTAAGATGTGGTTGGATGCGAGCGGTGACGGTGTTCTCTGCTCAATGGCGGGCTGTACCGTTGAGGTCGGACGAGATGAGGACGGTCTCGTGCAGCCGACGTCCCTGATGTTCACCGTCGAAGGAATTGCTCCGTGGCAGACCTTGATCTGCCAGCATGAAGAGGATTACCGACAGCTCGGTGACGGACGGGAATATCTGGACCTGTGCCACAAAGCATGCGCATCGGGCGAGCTCCCGTCAACGGTCAACATTGTGCGTCTTTATGCAACAGGACATGAGGGAGAGCGCATGGTCAATGCCACCCAGCTCAACCGTGTTCCCTCGTTGATTCCGGAGAATGTATTTGTCTCTGAATATCAGCTCCGCGTACAGATGGAAACCATTGTCCGTTTTCTGAAAAAGAATATTCCCGGCTTTGAAAACATTCGGGTGAACGGCAGTGCAACAACACTCGGTGTCAGAGAATCTCGCCGCGTCATCGGTGATTATATTCTGACGGCAGAAGATCTGATCTCGGGACGCAAATTCGACGACGGTGTTGTCCACAATGCGTGCTTCTGCATTGATATTCACAATCCCGCAGGTCCCGGTCAGGCAGTCAACGAAGAAGGATGTCCGCACCGTGCACAGCCGTATGATATCCCGTACCGCTGTATGACACCGCTCGGATTTGACAATCTGCTGACCGCGGGACGTTGTATTTCGGGAACACATGAAGCACACGCTTCTTACCGCGTCATGCGTATCTGCATGGGTATGGGATTTGCCGCAGGACACGCCGCTGTGCTTGCGCTGCAGAATAACGGAATCACAAGAGATATCGACGTCAAGGAACTGCGCCGACGCGTTCATATCGATGCATAATTTTTATTATACAGAAAGGAATCTTTACCCAAAGATACGGTAACCAAACATGAAGAAACCGCATACGCTCTCTGTATCCTGTATTTTGGCAGGACTTCTGCTTTCCATTGCAGCAACAGGCTGTGCATCCTCTGACGGACCGGAACAGAACGCCGAAACTGCCGCCACCGCCGCACAAACCGAAGCACAAACCGAGGCTGTGCTCGCAGGTTATCTTCCCGATGCTGATTATAACGGCTATGAATACCGCATCCTCGGTGCCGATGTCGATATTCCAATGGTATTGTCCGATACGTTGGACGGCAATATCATCAATGATGCCGTCTATAACGCCAATCGCGCCGTTGAAGAACGCTATCATATCAAGTTGACGCAAGTACAGCTTTCCAAGTGGGATGACAGTGCCGCCATCCGTTCCTCCATCCTTTCCGGAGAGGATGCATTTGACCTCGGTGTGTGTCATGATGTCACCGCCGGCAATCTGTCGCTGGAGGGTCTGTTTGTCGATCTTCATTCCCTGCCGCACCTGGATTTCAGCCAGCCCTGGTGGCCGGAATTCACAACGGAAGGTTTGACCATCAATGGAAAAATGTATATTTTCTCGAATTTTATCGGCTACAACGGTCTTCGCGGGACGAAAAATATGTATGTCAATCTGGATCGTCTTGCCGATTATGATCTTCCCTCTCCGTACGAGATGGTCAAAAACGGAACCTGGACGCTCGATCAGGTCATTACTATGACGAAAGACATCTATGAGGACGTGAACGGTGATCAGGTCCGTGACCGTGATGACTTCTACGGCTTTGCGTTTACAGGACTTTTTTACGGCTGGCTTGAAAATTTCGGCATTGAAGCATACGTGCCGACCGCCGACGGAACAGGACTAGAGCTTGCAATCAACACACCGCGTACCGCAGAGCTGACACAAACCGTCAAAAGCTGGCTGGTTACAAGCGATTACAGCGGTGTCTGGTATAAAAAGAGCCATCCAAGCCTTTATGACAAAGCCGCTTATTCCGTCATGTTTGCAGACGGAAACTGTCTGTTTACTTACGGTTCTCTTTATGTCCTTATTGAGTGCTTAACGGATTCCGAAGTCAATTACGGAATTCTGCCGATGCCGAAGATGGATGAACAACAAGAGGATTATTACGGTGTCTGCTACGATTCTCCAATGTTCGTTCCGATTACCGTCAGTGATCCCGACCGTACTGCCGTCATCCTCGAAGCCATGAGCGCCGAGGGTTATCGAACGATCATGCCGGCGTATAAAGAAGTAACGCTGAAAGACCGTTATGCAACCGATATCGAATCGTCGGAAATGCTCGATATCATTTTCTCCAACCGCGTTTTGTCCCGTTCTTATATTTACGGACGCGGCAGCGGTTTGCAAATGCTCCTTAACAGCGTCGTTCCATCCGCAACGTTGGAATTTGCTTCGTTCTATGAAAAGAATGAATCCGCTGAATTAAAACAGCTGGAAAAAATCAACGAATTTTTCAAAAACGCAGAATAAAAATCTCCAAAATGATGCTCGCGTCATGACCGATCTTTGGTTGACGCGAGCATTGTTTCTATGATTCTTACAAGACGGAATACAACAACTGCCGTATTATCCGCACGCTTCCAGCGCACGAATCAGTGCCGTTCTCGCCGCACGGAAATGACGCGGGTCATAATCGACATCGTTGAACTCACGGCAGACAGAGGTACAGATCTCGTCGGCTTTCGCCCGATCAACGGCGGCAAGCGCACGCAGCAGCTCGTATTCTTCGGCAGATGCGCGCTGTGCTTCCAGACGGACGGACATCCACGGCTCACCGTCACCGGGATACATGATGTGCGTATCGCCGGCGGGCAGATAGCAGACAGCGTCGGCGTTATGGTGCTCGGGACAACTCTGCTCAAACGGATTCTGACCGGGCTGATAGTAGTTTGCCGCCCAGTGCAGATAACCCGTCAGGTCATAGCGGTAACCTGCCCAGAAGTGATAACGCGTCGCGAGCAGCGGGTAGTCCATGAAGCGGTTGATCGTACCGCCGCCGCGCGGACCGCAGCAATCGTAGAACCAAATTTCGTCGCCGTAGGTGCGGAACGTCTCAATTTCCGCTCTGTGGTGCTGATATTCGGAGTTGAGCGGAATCCAAATATCGATTGCGCCGTGCACGGGACCGAAGGACATGGCGTCGAGCAGCTTCAGCTCGGGTGCCAGCTTGCGAACCAGACCGCAGAGTGCGCGGTATTCGGTAGCATTTTGATAGTTCGGTTCGTCGGCAATACCGAGAATCAGCGCGTCGAGCCAACCGTGTTCACGGAGCCAGTTGACGAGTGCGGGCAGCATCTGTGCAAGATAGCAGTAGCACTCAAAGCTCATCGATTCCATACCGTCGACGAGAATCGTCGATGCAGACCAGCTGCGGCGGAAACCGAGACCGAAGTTGAACTTCTTGTAGCCAAGCGAAATCGCCTTGGTAAAGAAGTGCTCCATGGCGGTGAAATCAAAGTCGTATTTGTTGTCCCCGAGCGGAATGGCTCTGGGCTTGGGGCAGTAGAGCATATTCTGACGCTGACGGCGAAGCATCTTTAAGTACTTGGTATCCAACTCGTCAAATTCGGGTGTGCCGAAGGTGACGTTGTGATACTTTTCCACGCAAGGACGCGCATAACCGACGAGCATGGTCAGAGTTTCCTCGGGAACGACGACAGGGCTGACCTCAACGGTGACCGCAATCGTAACGTCACCGACGGTAATGCTGCAATTGCGTACGCCGACTTCTGCATCGGGTGTGATCCATTCGGACAGATACAAAGCGCAAACGCCGTTCTCACCGACCTGCAGCGTGTCGGAAATCGGCTTGATGCAATCGTAGAGGTAATAAGGTGCAATGCGTTCGGGCATATGGGGAGCCGCGTTGTTTTCGTCGAGTCCGTGGTTGCGCTCGACGTAAACGGGAACCATTTCGTAAAGCTCGGGATTCCAGCCGTCAGCCCGAACGGTCAGATTCTTTTCTTTGACGTCCGAGAACAGAATCTGTGCACAGGCGTACGAGCCGCGCGGGGAGAGAATGTGGATTTCCTTGGTACCGCTTTGGTATTCCGTAATGTCGGGATACAGAAATTCCGCGGTGTCAACACAGGTATAACGCATGGTAAAGTCTCCTTTTCGAAATTATTGGTTAGATTTATTATAGCATACTGTTCTCGGAATTGCAAGATGTTTTTTGATTTCCTTTCAATTCCGACGAATCGTCACGTTTTCTCCCGCTTGTTCATGCAATGTTCATAAATATACAGTATAATGAACGTAATCAACCGAGACCGAAAAAATCATATCACAGAAAGGAACCGCATTATGAAACAAACCACTGCGTTCATGCTCGCCGCACTGCTTGCATGCAGTTTGTCCGCCTGCGGCACTGAGCCTGCCGCCGATGTCACACAGGACACCGCCGCAGATACCGCCGCACAGACCACCGCTGCATCAACGACGGAAGCACCCGAGATCATACTGACCGAGCACGACTTCGGCGGTATCGATTTCACGTTTTTAGGCGTTGACCCGCAGAGCCGCCAGGACTGGGCTGTCAACACGTATTCCGAAACCGTTGCTGCCGAGGAAACGGGAGAAGCGATCACCGATGCCATTTTCCGTCGGAATGTGGAACTGGAGGAGATTTACAACATCCACATCAAGGAGGAAAGCACGACCCGTGAAGACGTCGGCAAAAAGGCACTGAAGGTCATTATGGCCGGAGACGATGCATATCAGGTCGTCAATCTGACCGGTATCAGCGCGTCCAGCCTGCTCAACAATCCCGATGCGCTTTATAACCTGTACGACGTATCGACCCTCGACTTCTCAAACAGCTGGTGGGATCACAATTCCGTTGACACATTCACCATCAACGGAAAGCTTTACAATGCCGTCGGCGATATGAATCTCCGCTCGTTCTTCTCCTCGGTCGTTCTGATGATGAACAAGCAGATGATTGAAACGTACGATCTTGAAAACCCGTTTACGCTCGTCAGAGAAGGCACTTGGACGATTGACAAGATGATGTCGCTTGCCGCGGCTGTCACCTCGGATATCGACGGCGACGGCAAGCTCGGACTTGCCGACAACGTCGGCTTCTTTGGTGAAAACACGACGGGACATTGGGCACTCAACAGTATCGGCATCAATACCGTTACCAATATTGACGGAACGCCGACCATCACGCTGTATTCCGAACGTGCCGTCGATGCGCTGACCAAATACGTCAATCTCCTGCGCGGCGGCGAATACGCCATTTACGCAAACGATATTTCCTCGCAGTATGCGGGTGAAAATATCTGGTACTCGCGCATGATGCCGATGCTGATGAACAATCAGCTGCTGTTCTACAACCACTATCTTGGCTCGTCGCTTGATCTGCGCAGTATGAAATCCGATTTCGGTATCATTCCGATGCCCAAATACGACGAATCACAGGAAACCTATTACTCCGCAACGCATCCCTGTTACGTCTCCTTCATGACGATTCCCGCAACCAATACAGACCCCGAGGGTACGGGCATCCTGATGGAAGCCATGAACGCACTCTCCTCGAAATACGTTGTCCCCGCCGTTTATGAGACTACGCTGGTCGGCAAGGTCATCCGTGACACGGAATCGGAAGAAATGCTTGATATCATCTTTGCCAACCGCGTATACGATATCGGCTATATCTTCGATTGGGGCGGTGTCAGCGGCTTTGCGCCCGGTCTCGTCAACAAAAACAGCACCGACTTTGTCTCTGCATATACAAAGCAAGAAACCAAAATCCAAAAGGATATCGACAAATATCTGGAAGCCAACTCCTAAAACAGCAATGCCCTCTGAAAGCGGATTCACTTTCGGAGGGCATATTCTTTTCGTTTGGATTATGTGATATAGCCGCCGTTCGCCCCGATGACCTGTCCCGTGACAAATCCGGCTTCCTCGGAGGCTAAAAACGCGACCACCGCCGCCACGTCCTCGGGTGTTCCGAGTCTGCCGACAGGCGTTTCGTCTGCCAGCTCACAGAGCGTTTCCTCGTCGTAACAACCGAGCATATCGGTTTTGATGACACCGGGTGCCACCGCGTTGACGGTGATACCGGACGGCGCAAGCTCGAGCGCAAGTCCTTTTGTCATGCCGATGACCGCCGCCTTGGATGCGGAATAAAGCACCTCACACGACGCACCCGTGACACCCCACATCGAGGATACGTTGATGATGCGTCCCCATTTTTTTGCAACCATGGAATCGTACACCGCGCGACAGCACAGAAACACCGCTCGGACGTTGGTATCAAACAGCGCGTCGTAATCGGCATTGGTCTCGCAGGCAAACACATTCGCATGTGCAATCCCCGCGTTGTTGACAAGGATATCGGGAGTCGTGCCAAAGTGTGCCTCAATCGCGGCAAAGAGATCGGTAACAGCCGCCTCGGAGGAAAGGTCAGCGGCAAATGCACAGGCTTCCCCGCCCATCTCGTTCAGCCGCTTCGCAAGAGCTTCTGCAAGAGCGCGATTGGACTTGCAGACAAGTGCGACCGCATACCCTTTTTGGGACAGCAGTTCCGCCGTCGCCGCACCGATTCCGCGCGAGGCTCCCGTGACAACGGCAAGACGGCGTAACGTCACGGTACTCATGCAAACTGCGCAAGAATGACCTGCGCATAGACACGGGCAAGGAAATCACACGGATGATTGATGTTGTTGCCCGTCATGTCGTAGAAACGCTTCTTTTCCATCAGCGCCCGGTGCATCGAGGTCATCGGCACAAGTGCGGCGCAGTCGCCGAGCTCTTCACAAAGAGCAGCAAGCAGCGGCTCATGCGTGTCGTGATTGAAGCAGAACGTCGGTGCCATCGGATTGGGCAGCGTGGTAGAGCAGAGCAGGAACTCACAGTCGGGATTGAGTGCTCTAGTCTGTTCCACCATCGTGCGGATATTGGCAATGAAGTCCTCAGGCGCAACGTGTCCCGATGCGTCGTTCATACCA